>JBEKJJ010000131.1:0-19550 GCA_050011295.1 Bryobacteraceae bacterium | reverse complement strand
TCGGCCGTCTTGATGGGCGGCGCGCCCGGACCGATCTTCATTTCGTCCCAGTGGTAAGGTACCGGTCTCATGATGAGCTGGGATTCGCCCCAATAGCGGAGGTCCGGCGAGTAAGAAATCCAGATGGACCAGGGAGCGATCTCCGAATGCGGACGGTCCAGGCGCGCATAAAGCCCATCAAACTTTTCGGGGAAAATCACCACGTTCCGATAATCCGCTTCTGTGATGAGAGAGAATCGTTCCACCTGATTGAAGTCTCTGGTTTTGGCCAGCGCGATCCGTACTCCGCTTCGAGAATACGCGCTGTACGTAATGAGGTACTCGTCTTCGATCTGCGTCACGCGCGGATCCTCGACGCCGAATTCTTCGTAGGCGGCAAAAGGACCGTCTGGCGCGGGCGTGAGGAAGGGCTTGGGATCCACGGTGAAGCGGAATCCGTCGTAACTACGCGCCGACCCGATAATCGATCGCCCCGTGCGCAGATGAGAACGGAACAGCATGATGTACTTGCCGTTATATTTCACCACTGCAGCGTTGTGAACGGTTTCCACCGGATACGGAATGTCGGATTTGGTGAGAATCGGATTCTGGCTATATCGCCGAACAATATCGCGCTTCATGCAGCCTCGTCTCTTCGATCTGGAAAATTGCCGCATAGACGCGTTCATAGGCCGCGACCATCGTGTCTACCGAGAAATGATCGTGGACGCGTCTGCGGCAGGCCGCTCCATCGATTTCTCGAAGTCGTGCGAGAGCCCGCACGGCTTCGTCGACGGTGTTCACCAGAAAACCCGTCCGCCCTTCTTCAATCACCTCGCGGCAGGAGCCCAAATCCATCGCGATCACCGGCACGCCGGCGGCATTGGCTTCCGCCAGCACCAGTCCGAATCGCTCCGGGATGGTATTCAAATGCAGTAGAGCACTGGCGCGTTCGAACAACTCATTCTTGCCCGCGACATCCACCGGCCCAACGTAGCGGATGCTCTCATTAAGGTGCGGCTCAACCTGCTCCCGGAAGTATGCCTGATCCTGGACAATGCCCGCGATGATCAACGGCAGTCCGCTCAGGCGAGCCGCTGCGATCGCCAGATGGACACCCTTGTCCGGATGAATGCGGCCGAGGAAGATCAGATCTCCGCCGCGCGATTTCTGCAGCGGGTACAACGAAAGATCAATTCCGTTGTAGACGGTCGCAAGGTAATTCAGACCCGGCGCGCGATCGCAGTTGCTGATGGAGACGAAATATCCGTCACGATACTTCTCATAGACTGGCATGATTTTGGGCGATGAGAATCCGTGGATGGTAGTGAGTACAGGTGTCTTAACCAGGCGCGTGTAGGTCAATGCCATGAAGTCGTAATGGCTGTGGATCAAGTCAAATTCCCCAGCGTGCTCGAAGGCTTCGGATATGTGCAGGTATTCGGACACTTTCGGATCGACAGTGGAATCCTCTTCATAGCCGTGATCCACTACGGCATGCAGATGCGCGCTGGTAACGGAATCATGGCTGGCGAACAAAGTGACGTCCCAGCCGCGCGCGACCAGGCCTTCGGTGATGTTGCTGGCTACGGTCTCCCACGCGCCGTATTTCCGGGGAGGTGTCCGCCATGCCACGGGCGCCAGGACCGCGATTCTTTTGTTGGGGATGATCACGTGTGCTAGTTCATCGCGCCCAGCACGTCCGCCAGCGCGACAGCCGCGAAACCCGTGGCCTGATCCGCCAGGCCATAAGGAATAATCAGTTCGCCGTTGTGCAGCATTGCGCCGCACGTATAGACGACATTGGGCACGTAGCCTTCGCGCTCTTTCTGGCTCGGGCTGAGCAGCGGCTCGCGAAGCCGTCCAATCACTTTGCTCGGATCATCGCGATCCAGCAAGAATGCCCCGATGCAGTACTTACGCATCGGGCCGACGCCGTGGCTAAGAACCAACCAGCCTGCATCGGTCTCGATCGGCGATCCGCAGTTCCCAAGTTGGACCAGCTCCCAGGGAAACGCCGGCTTAAGCAGGGGCTTGCACTCATTCCAGAAGTGAACGTTATCAGAGAACATAAGGTAGATATTCTCGTTGTCCTGCCGCGAGAGCATGGCGTAATGGCCGTCTATTTTTCGAGGGAACAGCGCCATACCTTTGTTCTGCGCGCCTGGACCGTTCAAGGTGATGAATCGGAAGAAGAGGAAATCGGAAGTCTCCACCAGTTCCGGCATCACCACTCTACCGTCATAGGCGGTGAACGTCGCGTAATAGATGTAAGTACCGTCCTCCTTTTGGAAGCGGACGAACCGCGCGTCCTCGATGCCGTTACGCTGGGATGGGGTTGCCGGAAAAATGACGCGCTCCGAGAGTTTCTGATCGGGTTGGAATTGAACCTCGTAGTTCGAACGGGCCAGCAGCCAAATGCCCTGCGACTCCAGTTGATCTTCCCGCGACATTCCATCCGGCAGACGGAATTGTTCGGCTTGGAGACTGCCGCGCAGTTCAGACAGCGTAAACGACCCGCGGAGTTTGTTGAGGACCCGGCGCGAAAACTCGCGAGTCAGTCCAAGCTCTGCGAGTTTCCGTTCGAAAAGCCCCTTCTCGTACAGCAGATTTGCAACCTGACGAGGTTCGGTCAGAAAGCCCGTAGGCGTTATCACTTCAATTTGATTGTCGGCATGCAGAATACCTATTCGAAAGGTGACAGAGGAAATGTGTCCCTCCCCGGTGGCGCGCAGACTGAGAACGAAGCGCAAAGCTCCCGCCGGCAGCCCGGTCTGATCCGGATGCGGGACGATGGACGGATTAAACAGGGCGGCGGCTTCGAGCGAATATTCGGCCAGGAAATAGGCGCCGATCAACTTTCGCCTTTGCTCGGAGAGCTCTTGGTCAGTCTGGAACGTCTCGCGGACTTGTTCGAAGCGCTCCAGAAAAACAGCATGGATATTCTGGTGGCGCTTACAGAACTCGGCGCAGATCTCCGAAAGTAGGGGCACCACACACTCCTCTGGAATCGCCAGAATCCGATCGATAATTCTGCCGGCCCTTTCGGAATCGCCAGGGCTGAACGGCCGCAGCAGCACCCGCGACGCGTCCGGCCGGAGAACAAGAGGAGAGCGTCTGATACGAATCGACATTAAGCTCCGATGGCGATGGGTTCCTTAAAACTGGCCACCATGTTCTGCGCCAGACGCATCTCCGCCAACGAGAGCAGGAATGCTAGAGTCGACTCCGCGCCCTGATTTCCATTCACCCGGTCCACATGCAATCCATCGCCGCAGCCTCCGCTTTCTGGCGAATACAGTTCCAAACCCAGATCGTTCCAGCCGATAAACCAGTCGAAGGCGCGTTGCGCCTGTTCGAACCACCACAGATCGGAAGTAGCGCGATAAGCTTCCAAACAAGCCGAGGCCATGGCTTGCGCCTCAATGGGCTGCTGGTCAAAAGTGGCGCGCGCACCGCCGCGGCGATAGAAACCATTACTTCCAATCGGCCGGAAGTGGCCTGTCTCGGAAGTCTGTATTTCGTTTAACCAGCGCAAGGCCTCTAAGCCGCGCTCAAATACCGTGGTTTGGCCGGTCGCGGATCCACTGAGAATCAAGGCGTGCGCGAGCTTGGCGTTGTCATAGGATAGCTCCTCTTCAAACCAGCGCCAGTCCGAATGAGAGCTCCGTTCGAAGTGATCCATAAGGCGGCCGGTGAGGGCCACTCGCGTTTGGTTCACCAGGCTGTCGCCGCTCAGCCGGCGCAGGTATTCATGGATGCCGATTAAGCCGAACGCCCAGGCTCGCGGCGACGTCAGCTCCATCAAGGCCGGCAGCGCCTGGGCGAAGAGCTGTCCCGCCATCATCTGGAAACTCCGGAACGGGGAGCGCCCTACACCTATGCCGAGAGCCCAGATCGCTCGACCCTGGCAGTCGTCGGAACCCTGAGTGTCCAGCCAACCGCGCTCAAAGCTCATGAGGTTGTGGAAGCGCTTCGTTCTAGGATCGAAGGCGTGATGCAGGAAGGCCGCCGAGGTGGTGGCTAGCGTGCGCGCACTTTCCGGATCCTCGCCCAGTTCTGACAGCAGCACTGCCAGGATGAAGGCCCGCGCGTTATCGTCGGTACAATAACCTTCGGAGAAATTCGGGACGCCGAAAATGGCGTGCTGGAAAAGTCCGGTCGAATCGGTCATTCGCATCAAGTGATTCAACTTCAACTCCGGCAGTTCCCGCGGTCTCATGTCGAGCGTCTTGGTGATCAGAGATTTTCGGGACAGCGGGGCTCCCTGCAGCCGCGCCGCTTCAAAGCTCGCCATGTATAGTTGCGCGACATGGCTCCAGATCATCTCGCGCCCCAGCCTGTATGCGTTCTTGCGCATCGCGTGCCGGCGTGTATCGTCGCGAAGCAGGCCGATCACTTCGCGCGCGATCGCCGGGGCATCGCCGAATGGCACCAGCACACCACGATCGTCCGCTAACAGTTCCGTAGCATGCCAGTATGGTGTCGACACCACAGCTTTGCCGGACCCGAAAGTGTAGGCCAGAGTTCCTGAGGTGATCTGCGCTTCATTCAGATAGGGCGTGATATACAGGTCCGCGGCTCCGATGAATTCCTTCAGGTTTTCAAGATCCACGAAGCGGTTGTAGAAGATGACGTTCTTTTCAATCTTGTTTTTCTTGGCCAGCAGCTCCAGGCTCACCCGGTAGGCTTCGCCATGCTCTCGCAGCTCGTTCGGATGCGTGGCGCCCAGCACAATATATACAACTTCTGGAAACTCCTTCAAAATATCCGGCAGCGCGTTGAGCGCGTATTCGATGCCCTTATTAGGGGAAAGCAGGCCGAAGGTGAGCAGCACCACCTTTCCTTCCACGCCAAACTGATCTTTGAAGTAGGTGGGGTCGACGAAACCGACGTCTGGAATGCCGTGCGCAATCAGATCGATCTTGGCCGGCGGCGCGTCGTAGATTTCCTCCAGCATCGTTCGGCCACGCTCAACCATAACCACCAGCCGTGTCGAGAGTGAGATCAACTCCTGCATCACGCGCCGCTGCTCGGGCCTGGGATCGCGCAAAACAGTATGCAGCGTGGTGACAACGGGCATTCTCAATTCGCGCAGAAAAGCCAGAATGTGGCCACCGGCCAGCCCTCCGAAAATGCCGAACTCATGCTGTAAACAGACGATGTCGACGTTGCTGATGTTGAGGAAGTCGGCGGCGCGCAGGTAGGACGACAAGTCCTGCTCCTCAATCTCGAAGCGAACCACTTCCGGGTACTCGTAGCCATCCGGAATATCGTTGACTGAAACCGCCAGGCACTGGCTTTCCGGATGGGCGCTTGCTACGGCGGCAAGCAAGTCGGACGTGAACGTGGCAATTCCACACTTGCGCGGCAAGTGGTCGCCGACAAAAGCGATCTTGCGAACTTTAGAGGTTTCTTTCACCATAATTTGCATGTTTATTCCATCCTTTCAGCCCGCACTATAAACCGATTGGGAGCCGCACCTACGAAGTAGAACGGATGACAAGTGATGAGTGTCAGGATCTCATTCTGGCTAGCGTCCAAAATCGATAGGTTATCCGGACTCACCACTTGCGTGGACAGAACGCGATATCGGTATTGACCCTGCAAGGTGGTCAGTGTGATGATGTCGTCCCGGCTGATATTGCGCAGCGGCCGGAAGAACGTATCGCGGTGACCGGTGAGAACCACGTTACCGATTTCGCCCGGCAGCGAGGTTCCTGGAATGTGGCCCACTGCCCGACGGAGAGTGCGCCGGTCGTCTCCTTCCATGACCATGGCGGAAAGTCCAAGGTGCGCGATTTCAATCCTGCCGATTAAACCAGCGGCCGCAATCGCCGCTGGACCTTCGAGCGAAGTTGGAATTGCCGCGGCTGCGGAATCGGTGTGACGCCGATCCAGCAGCCGCTCGAATTGACGGCTCTCGCGCTGTTGGAAGAGCCAGGTGTCCGTGAGAACCCAACCACAATAACCCAAGAGTAGGAACCCGCCCGCAAAGAGCACGCGTTGAGGCCATAACAGAACTCTCCGGAGCAGCTCCCGCTTCACGACCAGTCTCATCGGTAGCCTTCACCCTTCAACATCCTTGGACGTGGCGATAATGCGGCTGCCACATCGCGTCTTGCACTTGCTGTACGATGTCCTCCAGTTCGACCCCCGCCAAGCCCTCCTCCACGGCTGCTTCGGCCACAGCCACGGCCACTGTCGCCGACACGCTACGCAGATCGTCAATGTGAGGGAGCAGTGACGCACCGGGCTGGCGCACGGTCACAAGGCTCGACACGGCGCTCGCCGCCGCCGCGAACATGCCGTCACTGATCCGGCGGGCTCTGGAGACGATAGCGCCGAGACCAAGACCAGGGTAAAGCATGGCGTTATTCACTTGAGCGACGACAAAGGTCACACCCTTATAAGTGACCGGTGCGAACGGGCTGCCGGTGGCGATCAACGCACGCCCGTCCGTCCAGGCAATCAGATCGGCAGGGTCAGCTTCGGACTGCACCGGGGGATTGGAAAGCGCGAAGATGATCGGCCGCTCGGTGTGCGCCGCCATTTCCTTGACGATCGCTTCGGTGAAGCTGTCCGATACTGTGGATGCGCCGATCAGCATGGTCGGTGACACTCGACGCACCACCTCGGCCAGGCTCAGCCCGTTACCTGCCAGGTCGTGCTTCCAGCTTCTGCTTTCGGCAGCCGGGCGGGCATACTCCGCTTGAAAGTCGTGCAGTTGCTCGGCCAGGTCTGTGGTGAGCAATCCCTGTTTGTCGACGCACCAGAAGCGTTTGGCAGCGTCTTCTTTCGAAAGCCCTTCACGCATCATGGCATTGCGAAACTGGTCGGCGATTCCTATACCCGCGGTCCCGGCTCCAAAGATGACCACGCGTTGGTTGCGCAGGGGCGTCCCACACACACGCACCGCAGAGATCGCCGCAGCCAGCGTGATCGCGCCGGTTCCCTGAATATCCTCATTAAAGGTGCAGAATTTATCCTGGTACTTCTCCAGGATGCGCCGTCCGTTGCCGGGCTCGAAATCCTCCCACTGCAGCATGGCTTTCGGGAACAGCTTGGTCACCGCCTGAACGTAAGCTTCGATGAATGCGTCGTATTGCTCTCCGCGTATCCGAGCGTGTTGGTTCCCGATGTATGTGGGATCGTCCCGCAAACTTTCGCGATTGGTGCCGACATCCAGCATCACCGCGATCCCACGGGCCGGGTCAATGCCGCCCGCCGCCGAGTAAATGGCGAGCTTTCCGATCGGCACCTCAATACCACCCACGCCCCATTCGCCGATTCCCAGAATCTGCTCGGCATCGGTTGCGATGATCAAGTCGATATCGTTGGGGCCGGCATCCAGGCTGTTAAAGGCCTCCTCGATCGCTCCCGCATGATCGATCGATAAGTACACGCCCCGCGGACGCCGGCACTCATGGTGGTATTGTTCCATCGCCATGCCAACGGTCAGATTGTTGACGATCGGGATCATTTCCCGCAGGTGTTCTGAAAACAAGCGGTGAAACAGCACTTCATTGCGATCGTGCAGGGAGGTCAGGTAGATGTTTTTGCTTAGGGCGTCCGGTAGCCGTTCGTACTGGATGTAGGCGCGCTTGACCTGGACCTCGAGCGTACTGATATCCGGCGGAAGCAATCCCGCCAGGCCCAGCGTTTTCCGTTCCTCTGTGGTGAAGGCCGTACCTTTATTCAATAGTGGTGAATTGAGGACGGCCAGGCCTCGAGCTTTGGTCTGGTGACAACCGTTCCCATTGTCCCGAGGCTTGGTCACCGGCGCGAGTAACGGAATAACTCTCTGTCGCATGCTGCTGACTGTCTCCTTAGATAAAGGGTGAGGCAGGCGCTTCCGCCTGCCAACAAATTTCCGCAAGCTCCTAACGAAGGCGGCTCGCGACCGCACGGACGGCGAACGCGCCACCGAGCGACAGCAGTCCAACGAGGCCGATCAGCGGCATCGGACTCGCCGTTTTCGGTAGTGTCTCCGGCACTTCGGGTAGCGTCTGCGCAACTTCCGCCTCAGCCGGCGGCGCCGTTACCACTTCAGAGACTGCTACATCTTCTCCAGTGGGTTTAATTGCCATTATGGGCGCTTCCTTGAGTTGCACCACCACCGGTTCGTCCGGCGACTTTACCGCAACGGTGACTTCCGGCGTGATCTCGGCCGGGGTGTAAAGAACGATCGTCTTGTTCGCCTCGGCCAGCTCTATTGCTCTGGCTTTCGGATAGACGAACTCTTCGCCCCAATTTCTGCCTGGATAAAACCATGCCCGGAGCGCTTCCGGCTGTCCCACCGGTCTTTCCCTAAAGGTCATCACCGTCTTGCTGGTCGCCCGCAGACGATAGTTTGGAATGGCCAGGATGGTGGCGTAAACCGTGGTTTCGTCCTGGCTGAAAATCTGGACGATATGACGGTCGGACTGCGAGTCAAAAATCTTGAACACATAAGTGCCGGCCGGCAGCACTCCCCATCCCGCCAGGTGGACACCGGGAATCTCCACGGGAGCGCTAAAAGTAATGATGGTCTTTCTGTTAGACTCATCCGCCTTGGCGCTGGGCACAAACATGGTTCCTGATAGTGCCAAACAAAACATCGTTGTTGCCGCTGTTCCGAATAATTTCACTGCATTTCTCCTTTGGTTACGAATGTGTCAGAGCATTCTCCGGTCCATTGGCGCACACCACTGAAAAGAGTATGTTTTACAGGCAAAAAGTATGGAATCTGAAGAATGGTAGATGTGGGGGCTGACCTTGTGGGGTCGCGTGACCAAATACGGTCAAATGAACTATTGGGCAGTTGTTCAAATATTCAGGGCCAGCCTGCAGAGAGACCAGCCCTGATTGACTTGTGAATTGACTACTTCACTGCTAGCGGAGCCGGCCTTATCTCTGAGCCTATGAGGTCACCCGAGACTACTAGTTCTACCCGCCGATTTTGCTGCCGTCCCGCGGAGGTATCGTTCGACGCCACTGGTTCGGTTTTTCCGAATCCTTTGGATGTCACCGACGCCGTCGGAATTCCCGCGCCAGTCAAGTAGTCGCGCACGGAAGATGCACGGTTTTCCGAGAGCAGCTGATTGTAATCATCGCCGCCCACGCTATCGGTATAGCCTTCCACCTGGAGCCGTAGCCCCGGATGTCCCGAGAGAATCCCGGCTACTCGCGCCAGTTTCTCGCGCGCCGCCGGCCGCAATGAATACTTGGCCGTGTCGAACAAGACGTCCGACATATTCACGATCAAGCCCCGCGCAGTATCGCGAGTCTCGAGGATCGCATTGAATTGGAGCAAGAGCTGCGCCCGCAATTGGGCTTTGTCAGCCTCGGCTTGCGCCTTCTCCGCGGCCGCGCGGTCCAGGTCGGCCTGCGCCGTGGCCCTTTGCGCGTCGTTCTCCCGCTTCAAGCGATCGGCTTCGGCCTGAGCGGTCAACGCTTGCGCGTCACTATCGCGCTTCAGGCGATTGGTTTCCGATTGCGCTTCGGCCAGCCGTGCGTCGCTCGCGAGCTTCAGCCGATCCGCATCGGCCTGCGCAGCCGCGATCTGCGCGTCATGTTCGCGTGCCACACGCCCAGCTTCCTTCTCGGAAGCTATTCGCGCCCGCTCTGCTTCCAGTGCCACGCGCTCAGTCTCGGATTGCGCGTCTCTCCGCGCGGTCTCGGCGCGTCCTTCACGGTCCAATCCCGCTTGGCGCTCGTTCGCGAGTTGCTCTTCCTCAATCTTCTTGACGGTGATGATTCGCGCATCCTCCGCCATCTGAACGGCTTCGCGCGCCACGGTTCCAATCGGCTTGCGGCCTGCCCTGCCCTGCAGATAGCCTTCGGCGTTCTCGAGTCCGTCCAAGGCCTTCTGGAATGTATCGGCCGCATAGCGGGGAGCGCCAGTCCAACGTGCGATCTGAACGGCGTTTCGCGCTTCGTAGAGCTCCAGCGGCACTTTACGGTCCAGCACGATCGGCCGGATGTCTGCGGGATTCACGTTCAGCGTGTATTGGCCCCGCTGTAACAGTTCGTACTTCGCATCGAGTTCTTCGATGGTGCCGACGGTGTCGTGCCGGACAAAATTCTCCATCACTACCACGTCGCTCGGTTGAGTGACGGCGAAATAAGGTTCAGCCGTGATAATCAAACCGAACGATTGCAGCTCGGTGGTAGCGTCCAGCTTGCTCTTGCCGTCCTTCAACAAGACTTCGCCGACGTTGGTAGCGCGCCCCTCCGGCGTGATGGCCCACATCACGTACGTGAGATACTCGGGGCCGAACTTGGTGGCGGGATCCAGCTTCTGCATTTCCGCGTCGATCTTGATCACTCCCTGCTTGCTCTCCACTTTGGCTTCGCCTTCGGCCTGCGGCATCAGGGCTGTTCCGCGAAAGCCGATCCTGGTGGATCCGCTGCGGTGATTGTAATTGATGGCCTTGGTGGTCCGTGCGACGACGGTCACCCGGTAAATAGGTACCGACCCTGCGGTCGCAGGATCGATAGAGGTTGTGGTTGGGTTTGGAGCCTGCGGCGCTTGAGCCGCTAGAATTCCGCACGCCAGCAGAAATGCGCTAATCGTTTTCATATTTTGATCCTTTTTTATTGCTGTTCTGTTATTTCTTTACGCTCGTGCCACGAATATCTGTTGAGCAGGCCGAGTAGCTTCTCAGCCGCCTCAGGTACTGCTACGCCCGAAGTCACGATTTCGCGATTATCGATCGTCTTGCCGTAGAGTGCCGCGTTCGAGTTCGCATCCTGCCGCAGCGTGGCGCCCTCCAATGCCACTCCGGCGAAAATCCACTGCGATCGCGACCAGGAGAGAATCTCGGCGTGCATCTGCGCGTCTGTTTGAGCAGTGGCGGTGCGTCCCGCAGCCCCTGCCGCGATAGAACCGTCCACGCACAGCGTGAATTTGCTCGAAAGCAATTTGTCCGCTCCGCGCGCATTCATCGCCAGCATGATCAAGTCCGTCTCAGAGCTGCCGATCTGGAAACCAACGCTGCCGCCCTCAATTCGGACGGTGGCGGGAGCCGACCAGCCCTCAGCGCCCGTGTTGCGGCAGGATAGATAGCCTTTTCCATATTTCGCTCCGACCAAAAAAGCGGCGGTTTTCAGCGCGGGGACATTAATGATGCAATGGGCGTTCTCGATCATCTGTTGGGGAATCCCCTTATCTGGCGTTGCCATGATCTCGGAAAATACCGCGGCGGATTCGTCTAGCCGCTTGCTGGATTCCTTGTCAGCAGCCAGCAGCGGCGTAAGCGCGAGCGCTGCCGCCAGAATGAATCTCATCCTCAATCACCTCTTTCACGTCTCCTGTCGCTGCTGCACGAGGCGCACCAACCATCCGAAGCGGCTAACTCCAACCTGTGCCGCGAACGCGGGACACGCCGACGCTGGAAGGCGGACACGGTTTAACCTTATGTGGTCAGATGACCGGATATGGTCGAGTGAAAGATCGGGAATGGGCACAGCAATTTGCACCGATCGGTGAGGTTTCAAGGCGTCGGCGGACGACCATGACCGGCGCTACTTCGACCGTACTATTGACACGATCACACGTCTAGTGTATATATACACCATACAGTGTTTTTAAGCATCGACATCAACGATCGGCGGGCCATCTATCGCCAAATCGCCGATGGCATCAAAGCTCTCATCGCCGGCGGGCAGCTTCGCGAAGGACAGTCTCTGCCGGCTGTGCGCCAGGTGGCCGCCGATTTGGGCGTCAATCTCAATACCATCGCCGCGGCTTACCGGGACCTGCAAAGTGAAGGGCTGATCATCGTGAAACGCGGCTTGGGCGCCACTGTGGCATCGCGCAATAAAGCTCAACAGGGCGCCAAACACAGTGAGGACGAATTACGCCGCCCGCTCCGCACCGCCCTCACCGAACTGGTGTTGGCGGGAATGCCGCGCGGACAGATTCTCGACCTGGTCAGCGACGAGTTGCGGAGCCTGCTGAAGGGAACCAAATCGTGACACAACCAATCATGAACAAACCGTGGATCAATCTCGCGTTTTATATCTTCGTCATCATTGCTCGTTTTCCCAGGATCAAGGAGCGCTGGGTAGCGCCGCTCCTGCGCGGACCGGACTGGTTTTTCGACGCAGCCCTCCCACCCGACTTTTGGAAAGGCGCGGGCACGGCCTTGTTGCGCAATTACCGCTGGCGCTTGTTCATCCCCTGGGGAATCGAGGGCGCCGTCCTATTGACTCTCTGGACGGCCAGCCGGCTGAACGGCCTCAGCATCGCGCTACTGATTCTTGTGATCGCCTTGTACACGCGATTCAATTACTACGCCGCCCGGATGGCCGCCGAGAATCGCGCCCGGGCTTTCGAACCACCAGACGCTATCCAGACTGCCACGAATGTGGCCCTGTCGCTCGAACCGCGCACTCTTTGGAATTACACCAACTGGTGGGTAGAGGCGGCGATTGCCCTGCTCTTTGGCGCAGCCGCCTTATGGATGGCTTTTTACCCCGCCACCGATCCATTGGTGCCGCGAAAGTTCATCGGATTTCTGATCGTCAGCATTTATATTCAGGTGGGCCTGCTGTTAGTCAAGCTCGGCATCGTGCGCTCCAGCAGCATCGCGCCGGCGGATAACGTAGAGCAGTATCTGGCCTGGCGCGACAGTCTGCGCCGCTTCGCCATCCGAATGTGCGACCTCTCGCGCGTTATGTTTGCGCTGTACCCCCTCCTGCTGCTGTCCGTCATCACAGGTGGCTCGGTCCGGCTAGCAGCCGCAATTGCATTCGGCATCCTATTTATCGCCGTCTTGATCTACGAGTGGCAGACCAGGTTGAAGCATTTGGAAGTGGCGCGCCGGACCAAACCTGCGAGATTTCCGTTGTTGCCCGCCGCACGGAATGTCCGCGGACTGCTTGGATTCTGGCCATCGCTCCCGGTGCTCCTGTTACGAACCGCAAACGGCTATGCTCTAAATCTCGCCGCCGCCCCGGTGCGAATCGCAGGGGTATATTTTGCCGGACTTGCCTGCCTCTGCGTCTGGCTGGCTCACTAATCTATCGAAGGAAAAAAGAAAGAGTAAACAAATGTTTCAAAGATGTCTGCTCGTGGTGTGCCTGCTCAGTTCGGCGCTGTGGTCTCAGCCTGCTCAGATCGCGGGCGAATGGGACGGCACCATCGTCGGGAAATTGCGCGTGATCGTACGCGTGGATCGCGCCCCGGACAATTCATTGCATGGCACGTTCGAGAGCGTCGACCAAGGCCACGTCAAGCTGGATATTGATGAGGTCTCGTTCGACGGCAAAAACGCGTTTCAATTCGAACTGAAGAAAGCTGGCGCCAGCTATTCCGCCGAGCTCAATGCCGATGGCACCCAGTTGACCGGTACATGGGAACAGGGCGGAGCGATGGTGCCTTTAACGCTGCGCCGTTCCGATGCCCCACCCATTAAGGCTTTGCAGCCGGCTGTGCGCGGCCGCGTGTCTCTCAATCCCTGCGGGTCTAACGACGGCCAGGGCCTGTGCGGAACATTGGAAGTATACGAGAACCGTGCCACCCAGCTCGGCCGAAAAATCCCTTTGCATATATTGATCCTGCCGGCATTCGCGGAAAAACCGGCAGCCGATCCAGTGTTTGGATTTGCGGGCGGCCCGGGCCAGAGCGCCGCGGAGGCGTTTCCGCTGGTCACCGCGATGGTTTCCTTGCGTCAAACACACGATCTGGTGTTCATCGATCAACGCGGCACCGGCAAATCCAACCCGCTACCCTGTCCGGTCGATGACGCCGATGCCCAAATGTTTCTCAACGGCAGTGGCGCGTCCACCGTCAAGGATCTGCCCGGATGCCGAAAAGAACTGGAGACAAGAGCCGATCTCACCCAATACACGACATCGTATTCGGCGGATGACGTGGACGACGTTCGAAAAGCTCTCGGCTACAACAAGATCGACGTGCTGGGCGGATCCTATGGGACGCTCGCAGCATTGGTATACGCGCGGCGTCACGGCGAGCATGTGCGCTCGATAGTTCTGGAGGGCGTTGTCCCACCCGATTACAAGTTGCCGCTTCCGTTCGCCAAGACCATCCAGGCGTCATTAGACCACCTTTTCGCAGACTGCGCCGCCGATCCGGATTGTCACCAGGCTTTTCCCAACCTGAAGGCTGAATTCGAGACCGTGGTGAAGCGCCTGGACGCTGAGCCCGCGACCTTCCAACTCGATAGCGGGCCAAACAAGGGACAAACCGTTACGCTCTCGCGGGGAGCGTTCGTTTCGGCGTTGCGGCCCCTGTTGTACCAGCCCTCGATCGTGAGACAGCTCCCCAGCATTATCCACAAAGCCTTTGAGAACAACCTGAATCCTTTCGCGACTGTGGCGGTCTTAATGCGGCGCGCGGTGACCCAATCTGTCGCCCGCGGAATGGCGTACTCGGTGGGTTGCTCGGAATCCATCCCCTTTATCAGCGAGGCTGACATCGAACGCGAAACGGCAGGCACGTATCTGGGAGATTTCGATGTGCGGATCTATCAGAGAAATTGCAGCACCTGGCCTCACGCGAACGTCGGGAAGGAATTTCTGGAACCGGTCCGCTCCGATGTCCCAGCTCTATTGATCACCGGCGCCGAAGACCCCGCCACGCCGCCTTCCATGGCCGAGCACGCCGCCGAAGGCCTGTCGCACAGCCGCATCGTGGTAATACCGCACGGCACGCATCTAACGGCATCACCCTGCATTGACAAAATCATCGTCCAATTCATCAATCAGGGGTCTGCCTCCGGCATTGACACCACCTGCGTCAATGAAATCCGCCATCTCCCCTTCGTCACCAAGTCCCCGTAGGGCAAGCCTCCGGCTTGCCAATCAGTGAACAACGAGCGATTTCAATCCCCGGCCTTGATCTCGACACTCTCGACACTCTCGATGCTCAAGCGCATATCTAAAGGATATACGGCATTCACCCGATTACTGAGGTACCATCTAGAAGCTGGTGGAGTCGCCGCGAACTGTGTGGTATCTTACTATCGAAAACGGGTGCCCGATCTTGACGAGCCGCTTCGAGTAGTATAGAGTCGTAGAGATTTGAGATTGACTATCCGATTACAAGGACAACGATGACGGGCCGTCACCGCTCCTGTCTCCTGCTATCCTCATCCGTGATCGTGCTGGCGCTCCCGCTGGCCAGTTGCATGTCCAGCAAGTCCCAGGCATTCAAATTGTCGTTCCTGCCTGCCACGCCCGCGCCTCCGGATTCCACTTTCGACGAGCCGCCGCACATCCCGTCCAACCTGTATTCCAACGAAACACCCAATCTGTTGCAACAGGTATTGGCCGCTCCGCCGCGCGCAGCCGAAACGGATTCCCGAATCTTCAAAGCGGAAGGGCACTTCGAAACCGGCCGAAAGCTCTACCAGCAAGGCGACGTGGAAGGAGCTCGGCGCGAATTCGACGCCGCCATCGACCTGCTGCTGTCGGCTCCCGAGAACATTCCGGACCGCCAACGTCTGGAACGCCGGCTGGATCAAATGGCGGAGACCATTTACCGGTATGACCTGGAAGGTCTCGGCTCCGGCGCCACCGAAGCCCAAGTGGTCTACGACAAAACACCTCTCGACGAAATCCTCCAATTGACCTTCCCCACTGATCCGAACCTCCGCCCCAAAGTGAAGGAAGAAATCGCCGCCACGGTCTCCCAGTTACCGCTCGAAGAAAATGACGCAGTCCTAAGCTACATTCACTATTTTTCCACCGATCGTGGCCATAAAACGCTAGTTGGAGGCCTCCGGCGTGCCGGCCGCTACCAGCCCTTGATCCAAAGGATTCTGGATCAGGAGGGCGTTCCTCAAGAGCTCATCTTTCTGGCGCAAGCTGAATCGGGCTTCTTGCCCCGCGCGAAGTCCTATAAGGCCGCCGTCGGGATGTGGCAGTTCGTGCAGTTCCGTGGACGCCAGTACGGTTTGAATCAGACTCCCACATCGGACGACCGCATGGACCCGGAAAAAGCTACCCGAGCCGCTGCCCGCCATCTGCACGATTTGTACGCCACATTCGGAGATTGGTACTTGGCGATGGCCGCCTATAATTGCGGACCCTATTGTGTAGAGCATGCCGTACAGCGCACCGGCTACGCCGATTTCTGGGAGTTGAGCCGGTTGAACGTACTGCCCAAGCAAACCGCCAACTACGTTCCGTTGATCATCGCCATGACCATCATGGCCAAGAATCCCAAGGACTACGGCCTGGAGGGCCTGGATCTGGACGAACCCGTCCGCTACGACAGCCTGGATATCGACGCTCCCACGCACCTGGCGCTGATCGCGGATGCAACGGATCGCCCGGTTTCTGAAATCCAGGATCTCAATCCTGCCTTGCTGAAATCAGTCGCTCCCGCCGGATATCAATTGCGGGTGCCTCCGGGGACATCGGCCGCTGTTCGCAGCACCTTGGAGACCATCCCCGCCCCCCATCGAGCGTCTTGGCGTATTCACAGAGTGCTGCAGGGCGAAACTCTGGATGCCATCGCGCATCGCTATGCCACGCCCGCGAGTTCCATCTCCGCCGTCAACCAAAAGGTGCAGTCTCCCGAGCCTGGCGACCTGCTGGTGATTCCCACGGGTTATCCGCAGCGCGCCGCAGCCGTGCATGCTACCAGTTCAACAGCTCACCATCGCGCCGCGCACCATACGATTGCCTCCCGCGCGGCATCGGGCACCTCTAGCACCAGCACCTACAAGACTGCCGCGTTGGCCAGCAAACACCGTCCCACCGCAAATTAGTTCCGCTTTGGTCCTCAGAAAAAAGTCCGAAGTTTGGCTATTGCCTTCCCAAAAAAACGAGTTATTCTAAAGTGTGGTTTAGCCCAACAGGAGGCCTAAATAATGTTTGACAACTTTCGCTTCGCCGCTGACGACGATTTGGACGACTTCGGGTACGAGGAAGAACACTTGGACGTTCAGCCCGGAGTCAACGAATACGGTCCAGAAGACGAAGACGAGGACGAGTTAACCCCACCGCATCCAGCACCCGTGGAGCACGCCGCACCGTCCACGCCGCCGCCCACCCCGGCGCCCCCGAGCGAGGCGCCTCCCAAGAAAAAACCGGTGAAAAAAGCGACGGTGAAGCCAGCCCCAGTCGAGGCCGCTCCCAAGGCCGCCCCGGTGAAGGCAGCTCCGGTGAAGGCAGCTCCCGCAAAGAAGGCGCCCGCAAAAAAGAAAGCCGCCAAGAAACCGGTAAAGAAGGCTGCCGTCAAGAACGCTGCCGTCAAGAAGGCCGCCCCCAAAAAGGCTAAGAAGGCTCCTGCCAGGGTGCTCAAGAAACCCATGAAGCCGCTCCCGAGGAAAGGTCCGGCCAAAAAGGCCAAAGCCGCTAAGAAGGCTTCTAAGAAGAAGAAGTAGTATTCCAATTCGGGCAGGTGACTGTTAGAACCCGCCTGCCCGAATTGCCCAGAGCCTTACTCCTTACCAATTACTGCCCGGCACCGCTCGAATAACTGCAGCAGAGCGTCTGCGTATTCCTCCGGCGTCTTGGTGGTCTTACCGGTAAAACCCGCGGCACCCGTTCCCTTTCCGTAACCGGTTGTCACTGCGATGAACTTCATCATCTCTAAGGCAACCTCGTCGCGAGTGCGGGCGGCGAGGGAAATCTGGGGTGTCTCATCAGCCATAGTCTCAGCGTACCGCAAGCCGGTTTCTGGTTTCTTGTTTCTGGTTCCTGGTTCCTGGTTCCTGCCGCCTGCCTCCCGGCTATCGCGCGATCGACCCCGGATCTAATCCCTTATTCAAATCGTATACCGCGCCCACCGCCCCCACTGCGCATCGCTTGCGATCCAGCCCCGTCAGCTCGCGCATCCGATACACCGCTTCGATTCCCGTGCAGTGAGCGCCTAGGAAAGTCCCCAGCCCAAACTCGCGCAGTTTAGCCGCGGTCCACTGCAGCTTCTCGTCGTCCAGCTGGTACAGATGGAAGCCGCCGATCGCCGCGTGGATCGGTGCGTTGCGGACCACCGAGCGCGCATACTCCAGCGTGTTGACGATTCCGGCGTGCCCGCACCCCGACACCACCACCAAACCCTGGCCGGTGTTGATCACCAGCGACATGTCTTCCGGAATAGTGTCTTCCTTCCATCCCTCCGGGGTCTGGATCTCAGTCTTGCCGCTCCAATTCCGCTCCGCATACTTGCGCGGCACAGGACCGGTGAGCCAAACCCCATTCCAGATTTCCACCGGATGATCGTATTCGATGAAATGGCCGCCCGAAGCTTCATAATCGCGGCGCGTGTTCGCCATGAATTCCAGCGGCTTGCCCTGGCCGCTGCGCCGCGCAGCGAAAATGCCTTTGCCGGTATAAGCCTCCGCGAGCGCCGCTGAATTCTTCTGCAGCATCGCTCGCCGCAGCGTCATCAGCCCACCGGTATGGTCGGAGTGATTGTGGCTGAGCACTACTTCCGTGATGGTCGCCAAATCCACACCCAACTCTTTGGCATTCTCCAGCACCGTGGTTGGCCGCGCCCCGGTATCGAACAGGATGCGATGGCCATCCGCCTCCACCACCGCCGAGAAGCCCCACTCGCCGATTCCATTGTCGGACGTCAGCATGGTGGAAAGCACTTCCACACGCAGCGATTTTACCTGGTAGGCGGGGTCCACTTGCGCCGCGAGCGTGGCAGCCAAGAGAAAAAAGGGAGCACAGGTCTTAGATACACAGCTCTTGGAAACGTAGGTCTTCATGGATACGGTTGCGGCCCTCCGCCCTTCAACCGTATCAGACCATCAGGATTGCCGTAAACCGACCACTTCCACCAGCTCGTCGAGATGCCGGCGCGTGGTTTCCACTTGCGTGCTCATGTTTGCGGCCGCTTCCGCGGTTTGGTGCGCATTGGACGCGTTGTTTTGGGTCACTGACTGAATCCTCGAAATAGCTTCACCGATATTGGTAATCCCGCGCGATTGCTCGTCGCTGCTGGTGGCAATCTTGGTTACCGCCTGGCTGCCGCCCGCAATTGTAGCCGATACCTCGGTGAAGGCGCCATGCGCCACACCCACCAACTTCACGCCTTTGGTAACGTCGGCCATGGTTTTCTCGATGATCTCGCCACTGCGGCGCGCCGCATCCGCGGCCCGCTGAGCGAGCGAACGTACTTCGTCGGCAACCACGCTGAATCCTGCGCCCGATTCTCCGGCGCGTGCCGCTTCCACCGCGGCATTCAGAGCCAGCACGTTGGTCTGAAACGCGATCTCGTCGATACTCTTCAACACATCCGAAACCTGCTTGCTGGACTTGGCAATCTCGTTCATGGATGTTTGCAGGTCGTTCATGGCTTGGTTCGCCTTGGTTACAGTGTCCGTGGCCGAACGCATCAGCGGGTCCGCTTCACCAGCGCGGCTCGCATTTTCACGAGTGGTGGTGGAAATCTGCTCGAGCGCCGCCGAAGTTTCCTCAATGGAAGCTGCTTGTTCCTGCGAATCTTTCGCCACCACCTGTCCGGACTCCGCCATCCGGCTGGAGGCTTGGCCCGCCTGCTCGGCAGCCGCTTGTACGCCGTGAATTACTCGCAGGATCGGACCGGTGATGGTGCGCCGGATCGTCAGATTCACAATCACGCCCGCCAATACCAGGGTGATGCC
>JBEKJJ010000130.1:0-19612 GCA_050011295.1 Bryobacteraceae bacterium | reverse complement strand
AACGAGAAACGAGAAACGAGAAACGAGAAACGATATGTCAAACTAATGAAGCACCCCCAAGGAGGAAGTTCGTTCGTGTCTCCCGTCGAGCAGCCGGCGCCGCCCGCGCCTCGCCCCACCGTTCGCGCCCGCATCCGCCAGCGCTGGAATCAACTTCGCGATTGGTGGAAGCGCACCTGGATCAACATCCGGCCGGGCCCGGAAGCCCGCAAGGGCGCCGCGTGGGCCATCATCGCAGCCGCTGCATGGGCGGCCGTCGTCGGAGGAATGTATCTCGAGTCCGGCTTCAGCCGTTGGATCGATCTCCCTTTCGCGTTCGCCGTCGCCGCCATCGGCATCCCGCTCGTCGCAATCCTGGTGGCTTTTCTGCTTACCCTACTTCGAAAACTTCCCCGGCTAGCGACAGGGTTCATCCTAGGAGGTTGCATATTCATCGCGCTGGCGTTCGGCCCCATCGGTCCGATATTCGCCACCGTCGTGGGCTTGCTCGAAGGCGTGCTCGGTGCAACCGTAGCGACATTCCTCTTCGGTCACTTTCGCGAAGCCGCGCTCAGCAAAAAAATCATTACGGCCACGCTCTTTGCCGCCGCATTAGCGGGAAACATCTGGCTCTACGTGTTTCTCTCGAGCGAGGGCGAAATGGGCGAAATCCTGCGGCTCGAGGCGACCGTCTCGCCCGCGCCCACTCAACTCTCCGCCGACAATCCCGCCAGCCCCGGCCCTTACGCCGTCAAATTCCTAACATACGGGAACAGCACAGATATCCGCCGGCCCGAATACGCGAAATCGGTTACCATCAAAACCGCCACTGTCGACGCATCTGCATTCTTCAAGGATTTCACCGGCTGGAAAGCCAACCTGCGAAAACGATATTGGGGCTTCGGCATGGACAAGCTTCCGCTAAACGCACGCGTCTGGTATCCCGATGGCCCCGGTCCCTTCCCGCTCGCGCTCATCGTTCACGGCAATCACGAGATGGCCGACTTCTCCGATCCGGGTTATCAATATCTGGGTGAATTGCTCGCGAGCCGCGGCTTCATCCTGGCTTCGATCGACGAAAACTTCCTCAACAGCGGCCTGTTTCACGATCCACCCAAACAGCAGGCCGTGCGTGGATGGATGCTGCTGGAACATCTGAAGCAATGGCGCACTTGGAACAGCACTCCGGGGAATCCGTTTTATCAGAGAGTGGATGTCGCGAATGTCGCCTTGCTGGGACATTCCCGCGGTGGTGAGGCCGTAGCCACCGCCGCGCTCTTCAACCAACTCGATTATTATCCCGACGACGCTACCATACGCTTCAACTATCGATTCCCCATCAAATCGCTGGTCGCCATAGCCCCAGCCGACGGCCAATACAAGCCAGCGGGAGAGTGGCGCATCATTCAAAACGTGAATTATTTCACCATCCAAGGAGCCAACGATGGCGACGTGTCCTCCTTCGATGGAAGCCGGCAATTCGATCACGTTCGCTACACCGAGCCTGGACCCTGGTTCAAATCCGAACTCTATATCTATCGAGCCAATCACGGCCAATTCAATTCCGTGTGGGGACGCTCCGACGCTGGTGAACCCTTAGGCTGGTTCCTGAATCTGAAACCTCTGCTCGATCCCGGCGATCAGCGAAAAATCGCCAAGACCTACATCTCCGCGTTTCTCGAAGCCACGCTCCACAACCGCCGCGAGTATTTGCCCATGTTCCGCGACTACCGCCGCATTCGCTCGTGGCTTCCTGACACCCTCTACATGAACCGTTATCTCGACGCGTCCTATCGCGTGATCAGCGATTTCTCGGAAGACGCGGATGTCACAACCACCACCGTTCCCGGCGGCAGCATCGAAGCCCAAAATCTCTCCGTCTGGCGCGAAGGCCGGATTCCATACCGCCAGGGCGATCGCGGCTACAACGGCGTCTTTCTCGGCTGGAATCGCGCGGAACAGAAAAAAGGTCAACCAGCGCCGATACCCGTCTATTCCATTTCACTTCCCGAAATGCTCGCCAAGGATTGGAACCTCGGCCCGAAATCGGCCCTCACGCTGTCGCTCGCGGTTACCGAAGACAAAGCGGACCCGCCCTGGAAGAAGCCCGGTGACAAATCCAAAGACAATGAGAAAGACGACAAAAAGAAAAAGCCTGAGCCAACCGACTTCACGGTTGAAATCGTGACCATCGGCGGCGTCGTGTCCCGCTTGCCGCTCAGCCGTTTCGGCGTTCTGCCGCCGCCGTTCAAAGTGCACTTCACCAAACTCGCTAAACTCGACGAAATCGCTTACGAAAAAGAATCCGAGCCGATCTTCCAGACCATCGATCTGCCGTTAGCCGCCTTCGCTGTCGATCCAGCCAAAATCAAAACCATTCGCTTACGTTTTGACCGCACGCCGATGCGCGTCGTGATCTTGAGCCAACTCGGCTTCTCCGAACTCAGTGACCCCGGCGAAAAATCCGAAACTCCCAAGCGCTAAGCGTCAATTCGGGCAGCCCGCCGCCCGACTTACTATGCGTCATCTCACTCCACGCCGGGCCGGCCACGTCCACCCGTCCACTATATGCTCGATTCGAACAATTGATCGTAATCAAAAACTCTTCGCCCGCTCCTCTTCTCACGTAACTCACAATGCGATCCGGATCGCTATTCGTCACCCACTCCGTCTGGCCCTGCCTGAGCGCCGCATGCGCCCGGCGTAGCGGGATCATCATTCGATAGAACTCGGGAAATTCCGGACGCCGCTCCGCGATCTGCCAAAACACCGGAAGCCGCTCGAACAATGCCGGCGCGCCAGATTCCGTGGTATCGCCAACTTCCATGCCGTTGTAGAGCATCGGTACGCCGTCCAAAGTAAACATCAGCGCTGAAGCTGCCAGCGCGCCGCGTTCGCCAAACCGTGCGATTGCGCGCTTTTCATCGTGGTTATCGGAAAATCTCAGGTGCAGCGCGCCCTTGGGATATACGCGCCGCTCTTCGTCCCACTCCTTCCGAAGATCCGTGGCTGGTGCTGTGCCGTTCTCGAATACGTCCGTCAGCTTGCTGTGCAGCGGCCAGGAATAATCCAGATCGAATGCCTTCGCCACCAGGTCCGGCGAGTGCCACTCGGCCAGCAGCATGATGTCCGGTTTCACTTTCTCCAGCTCCGCGCGCGCATGCTCCCAAAAATCCGTCGGGACCATCCCTGCTACATCGCAACGAAAACCATCCAGATCGAATTCGCGGATCCAGTAAACCAGCATGCGCGTCATGTACGAACGCAGTTCTGGATTGCTGTAATCCAGCCCTGCAACATCGGCCCAATCCGGCACAGGCGATATGATCTTCCCAGCGGCATCGTGTTTGTAGAACGCCGGAGTTTTCATCATGACGCTGTCCCACGCCGTGTGATTCGCCACGATGTCGATAATCACTTTGAAACCACTGCGGTGCGCTTCCGTCACCAGGCGCCTGAGATCCTCCGCGCTGCCGTAATCGGGATTGATGGCGAAATAGTCACGAACCGCATAAGGACTCCCCAGCGTTCCCTTGCTCCGCTCCCGCCCCACCGGATGAATCGGCATCAGCCACAAAATATTCACGCCGAGTTCTTTGAGGCGCGGCAATTGATCAGCCACACCGCGAAAATTGCCGGCAGCGGAAAACGTCCGCGTGTTCACTTCATAGATCACGCCATCGCGCAGCCATTCCGGACTGTGGCGCGCCACGGGCTGCGCCGCAAGCGCAACCGCCAGCAATAAACTGAGGCAGAATCGGCGCGCCATCCGCCGCCTAATACCGCCAACTCGTCAGATCCGCGCCAGGCGGCGCAGTCTTCTGCATCCGCTCCAGAATCTTCGGCAAGTACAACGTGTTGTAATGCAGGCGAGAAATCGCGTTCGGTAGCGCTGGATCGCCATTCCAGCAATGCTCTGCCCGATCGCCGTATTTCACTTCGCCCTCATACGGCGGATCAGTGGTTCCCTTCAGGAAATCTTCAATGTAGTAGACCGCGTCGTTCAGAAAATAATTGTCGGCGCTGCCCACATAGATGTGGATCTTCCCGCGCAGCTTCGGCCCCAACGTCGCCCAGTCGCGCTTCAGGATGTAGCTCAAATCATAATGCTCGCGCCAGTAACCCGCGATGTCCGGATGAATCTCGCCGGTCACCTTATCCCAGATTTCAGCCGGATAGCCGTCCTTTCCAACCGGCGAAAACACCGCCTCCCATATATCCCACTGCTCTCCCGACCGGCCTTGCGATCCCAGCGCCAGCTCGTAATTATTCAAATCCTGAAGAGTCGCGCTGACATGACCCAAATAATCCCGCATCCCCGGCTGCGCCACGCGCTTGTTCGGACCTTCGATGAAGTACGCGTTCTTGTCCTTATAGATGTCCACGACGGTGTAAGCCCGGAAGTCCACCGGATCCGGGCACGCCGCGAACGTTCCGTTGTAGTGGTCCGGATAAAACATCTGGACCGCCAGCGCTTCCCATCCGCCTGTCGATCCGCCGTACAGGAATCGCGCCCAACCTTGCCCGATTCCTCGAAATCGTTTTTCGATATACGGAATCAGCTCGGTCTCGATGGCATCTCCATACGGCCCCATGTTGGCCGAGTTCACCGCGTACGAATCGTCGTAATACGGCGTCGGATGTTGGATCTCAATCACCAGGAAACGAGGAAACTTGGGCGAGATCCACTGTTGATAAAACGCGTAGGCTTCTTCCTGTTGGACGCGATTGTAGCCGCCCAAATGAAATCGGTCGCTGTAATCCGGCTTCAAATTCGGATCGGGCGGATCGGTGCGAAACCCGCTGAGGTCCGAGGGAAAGTGACCGTGGAACACCGCCAGCGGAAAATGCGCTTCCGGGTGTTCGTCGAAACCTTCCGGAACCAGCACATGCGCGCCCAGATACATCGGACGCCCCCAAAACGCGCTGAGCAACTCGCTCTTGATGCGGACGTGCCGGACGTATTTCGTATCTTTGGGCTCAGGAATTGGTGGGATCTGTTGGTCCAGCACGACGCGCACCGGCGAAGATGTTCCGGAGGCGAGCGTAACTTCCTGGGGCTTCGAATACAAATTGCCAGGCGCGAGATTCCAGTGCTGTCCCTCACCGCGATCCATCGGCAGCTTTACCGTGTAGCCGGAGGCAAGATGAAAGGTCTCGTAACGATGCAACAGCGCTTGCACGTAGTAGTGGCCGGGCTTCAATTCGGCGAGGCCGCGTACCGGGTAGCCGAAAGCGCGTCCGTCCACGACAATTTCCTGCGCCGGCTGCATCCCGTCTACGTCCATGCCAAAGACCATTTGCGTGTTCGGAGTATTGCTGATCTGCATTCTTGGTTCGGCCGAAGGATCGGTGGAAATTAGTAGGAGCAGACGGCCATCCAGCGCCGACGGACTCTGCTCCCTCGTGAATGACACGGAAAACTTCGGCGCGGCGGCGAGCGGCAGCAGCGAAATGGACAGAACCAGCGCGAGGCGCTTCAGCATGGTCATAATTTCAACTCCCCAAATACAGAAATCGCGCGATAAACAAAGCCGTGAGCACATACACCAGCCAGTGTACGCTGCGAAACTCGCCGCGGGCGATCTTCAGAATAGTGTAAGCCGTGAATCCGAATGCCAATCCATTGGCGATGCTGAAAGTAAGTGGAATGGTCACGATGGTGAGAAAAGCCGGGATCGCGATCACCGGATTCCCCCACGGAATCTCGGTCGCATGCACAATCATCATCGAACCTACAACAATCAAGGCGGGAGCAGTGGCTGCGGCTGGAATCGCGCCCACGGCCGGCGCCACGAACAGGGCGATTAGAAAGAGAATTCCCGTCACGATAGCCGTCACTCCGGAGCGACCGCCCGCTGCCACGCCCGCCGCGCTTTCCACATAACTGGTTACCGTAGAGGTTCCCGCGAGCGAACCGACGATAGTGGCCGTTGCATCCGAAAACAGGATTTGATTCATCCTGGGAATCCGGTTCGCTGTATCGAAGAGCTTGGCCTTCTTACCCACCGCGACTAAGGTGCCAATGTTATCGAACAGATCGACGAACAGAAATACAAAAACAATCTCGACCAATCCGTAACTGAGCGCGCCCCGGATATTCAAATGGAACGCCGTTGCAGTGATATCCGCGAACGAGTAACTCTGGGGCTGCCATCGCACCAAGCCGAACGCAACTCCAGCAGCAGTAGTTCCCAAAATCCCGATCAGGATTGCGCCGCGAACTTCCCACGCTTGCAGTGCAGCGATGAGCATCAATCCGAAAACCGCAAGCAGCGTATTCGGATTTCGCAGATTTCCCATGGTCACGAGCGTTTCCTTGCTGGCTGTGATGATTCCGGAATTGTGAAGTCCGATGAGCGCGATGAACAACCCGATTCCCACCGCAACCGCTGCATACAATTCCACCGGAATGGACGCCAAAATCATCTGCCGCAATCCCACCGCGGTCAAAATCAGGAAGGCAACGCCGGACAGAAAAACCGCTCCCAGCGCCGTTTCCCAGGGTATGTTCATGCCCTTCACCACTGTGTAAGTGAAATAGGCGTTGAGGCCCATGCCCGGCGCAAGCGCGATGGGATAGCGCGCCACAATTCCCATCATCAGGCTGCCCAGCGCGGCGCAAATACAGGTTGCCGCCACCACCGCGGTCAACGGCATTCCAGTTTCATGCAGAATAGCCGGGTTCACGAAGATGATGTACGCCATGGTGACGAAGGTGGTGGCCCCCGCCAGAATTTCAGTGCGCCAGTTGGTGTGAAGCTCCGAAAATTGGAAATACTGCTCGAGGTGGCGCTTCACTTAGTAGATGCTACTACAAGATCCCCGTTGGATCCTCAATGTTTGGCCGTGCCGCACTCGGTGCGCTCGGACCGTCCCGTGGCCTGCACTTGGCCAAGATTGCCGGTCACCCACTGATCATAAGGCGTCCAAACGGCAGAGCTATTGCTTGTTACGTCGCACTGCGTCGGATCGGTGCTAGAGCAGACATCGATCGCATATACCGGATGAATTTCCCACAGCGAAATTCTCTGCGGCGATTCACCTACCAGCGTTCCTCCGGCCATTACGCACGCTTCGTGCGCGTCATCGTAGAACAACTGCCCAGTTACGCGTACCGGGTTATTCACCGGCGTTCGCAAATCGATCATTGACCACGTAGCGGGACGGAAATGCGGGATCATCTCGGCAATCACGCTGGTGCATACCGGCCGGCTTCGGGGATTCGACTTGGTGGGATCCATCAGAGGAATGTGCATGTCGTTCTTAGCAACGCCCGAAGTTTCGCAGTTCACGTCTTCGCCCTCTTCACAATCGGACGTGTGAGCATTCAGTATGAACGCCAGTATCCGCGCCACGTCTCCCTCGCCGATCTTCGTTCCGTTGAGCGGGAAAAACGCATGCAGCGAATCCCGGCTGTGGGCTAGAGTGGACTTGGCCGGAGTCTGTGCCTGCATTTCAGTCAGAATCGCGAAGTCCACCGTGATTGGGGCGGAAGCATCCGCGCAGAGATTGTTTTTCGCATTTGCCTGACGGGCTGCGGCCGCGCTAAGCGGTGCGCCGTTCTGCTTCGAGCCGGCGTTCCCGCAAGTAATGAACGGATCGGGTTTCACCGCGATCTGATCAAAAGGGAGTGTGCAATTCAGTTTGAAATCGTCTGCCGTCGACGCGGGAGAGGCCAGAACAAGCAACACTATGCTTGCCGGAACGACGTAAAAGGTCGTCCGCATGAATTCATCATCGCGCAACGCGATACACTGGTGTCGAAAGGGAGCATCCCGTGTTAGTGGTAATGCGCGCGCACGCCACCGAGCAGGAGATTGCCGGGGTCTGCGAGAGAATTCAGAGCCTCGGATTCCGGGCCCACGTCATGCCGGGCGCCGAGCGCGCGGCTATCGGAATTACAGGCAATCACGGTCCCGTGCCACGTTCGGAATTCGAGGATCTGCCGGGCGTCGCCGAGGCCATTCCGGTTTCAAAACCCTACAAGCTGGTTAGCCGCGAAGTAAAATCCGACGATACCGTGGTGAATGTTGCCGGCGTGTTAGTGGGTGGCGACGAACTGGCGTTGTGCGCCGGACCGTGTTCGGTAGAGAGCCGCGAGCAGATTCTAGCTTCCGCGCGAGCCGTGAAATCCGCCGGGGCGAAATTGTTACGGGGCGGCGCGTATAAGCCGCGAACGTCGCCGTACGCGTTTCAGGGATTGGGCGAAGAAGGGCTGCGTTACCTGGCGGAAGCGCGCGAGGAAACCGGGTTGGGCATCGTCACCGAGGCGATCGACGTAGAGGTTTTCGATCTGGTGGAAGAACACGCCGACTGCATCCAGATTGGCGCGCGCAACATGCAGAACTTCTCCCTGCTGCGGCGCGCCGGACGGGCCCGCAAACCGGTGCTGTTGAAGCGAGGCATGTCCAACACGCTGGAAGAATTCCTGATGGCCGCCGAGTATATTCTTTCGGAAGGCAACTACCAGGTGATTATGTGCGAACGCGGCGTAAGAACTTTTGCAGATCACACGCGCAACACGCTGGACCTGAGCGTGGTGCCGGCCGTGCAGCGCCTCAGCCATTTGCCCATCATTGTGGATCCGAGTCACGGGACGGGCAAGCGCGATAAGGTGCATCCCATGGCGCTAGCGGCGGTGGCGGCGGGAGCATCGGGGCTGATCGTCGAAGTGCATCCTAATCCCGACAAAGCTTTGTCCGACGGATTCCAGTCGCTCTATCCGCAACAATTTCAGGAACTGGCTGATGATTGCCGCGCCATCTCAGATCTTTTGAAGAGCCGCCGCCTCGCCGCCGTATGACGGATTGGAGGCAGCACGGCATCCGCGTCGTACGCGCGGATGAGTTGGATTCGAATACTCCACAAACTCCCGGAATGACGCGCGCCGCTGCCATCAATCATGCCCGCGCGGGCGCGAACAAACTGTGGGCGGGAACCGTTGTGGTGCAGCCCAACGCGAAAACCGGAGCCCACCATCACGGCGATCTCGAGACAGTCCTATATGTGGTGAAGGGCCGCGCGCGATTCCGCTGGGGCGAGCATCTGGAATTCGTGGAGGAGGCCGGACCCGGCGATTTCATCTACGTTCCGCCTTACGTTCCGCACCAGGAAATCAATGCCGATCCCGAAAGTCCAGTAGAGTGCGTGGTGGTACGCAGCGGGCAGGAACCGATCGTCGTGAATCTGGATATCCCGAGTCCAGAGACGGCTTCTGAGACCAACTGGAAGCACTAACTTTTCTCATCCTCGCGCCGATAAGCAACACGAGGGCTGATGGAATGACATTAGGCAAGAAGCTGGGGTACTGCTTTGCCGGCGCGGGCATGGTGACAGCGGTCCTGGGAGTAAGCGCCTGGATCGCTGTTTCTGAATTGAAGAATGAGCTGGACGTGGCCGCAAATCAGACGGCGAAGAAAGTCACACTGGTTTCCGACATGAAGAGTTCGGTTTTGACCATGCGGCTAGGCGAGCGTGGCATCCTACTCTTTTCGAGTATCCACGGGCAGGAAAAGGTGGAGTCGAACAAGAAACTGTTCGCCACCTCAGTGGGCAAAGTGGCGGCGAAAATCGGGGAGTTGCGGCCGCTACTGGCCACAGACGCAGGGCGAGAGCTGACTGATAGGGTTGAGGCCGGTGTAGCTGAATATGTGCGGCTGCAAGCGGATGTGCCGCGATTGTGCGCGGAGGGTAAGGTTCAAGAAGCCATCCAATGGGATATGGACCATCTGGTAAAGGCTGGGACTGACGTTACAAACACGATCGACGCACTACTCTTACGGCAACAGAAACTCAATGAAGATGCGGTGGCCCGGGCTGGCGAGATCGCGCGCGACAGCCGGATCGCCATCGCAACGCTATTCGTGATTTGTCTGATTGTGGGCGGAATCGCGGCCTTAGTCCTCCAGCGAAGCACGCACAATTTGAGAGACCTTGCAGGCGGCCTCGAAACTAGTTCGATCGAAGTCACGGGTGCATCCCAGCAGGTTGCCGCTTCCAGTCAACAATTGGCGCAGGGCGCTACCGAGCAGGCGGCCTCAGTGGAAGAGACTTCCGCTTCCGCGCACGAAATTACCTCCATCGCGCGCCAGAACTCGGAAGCCGCGCGCAAGGCCTCAGAGTTGATGGTGAAGGCCGAATCCATTGACGGCCAGGTCAAGGCTGCGATTCACGCCATGACGGACTCCATGGCCGGTATAAGCAAATCGAGCGGCGAGATCTCGCGAGTGATGCGGGTGATTGACGAGATCGCTTTCCAAACAAATATTCTGGCGCTGAATGCCGCTGTGGAAGCCGCACGCGCCGGCGAAGCGGGGATGGGTTTCGCGGTGGTGGCGGATGAAGTCCGGAATCTCGCGCAACGGAGCGCACAGGCATCCAAAGAAACCGCGAGCATGATTGAGCAATCCGTGGCGAGCGCGGCCGAGGGTCAGGCGCGCCTGGAAGCGGTGACGCGCAGCTTTGACGAGAGCGCTAACATTCGAAATGAAGTGAAACGCTATTCCGACGAGATTGTCGTGGCTAGCGATGAGCAATCGCGCGGCATCGATCAGATTGCGCAAACGGTGCAGCAAATGAGCGGTGTCACGCAGAACACCGCCGCGCGCGCCGAAGAAAGCGCCGCAGCCAGCCAGGAATTATCCAGCCAGGCCGACGCCCTCAAGGAGATTGTGCATCGGCTGTATGAACTTGCTGGGGCTAGGGACTAGGGACTGGCGCTGGTAGTGTCCAGACGTAAACCGAATCCTGGACGGCGGTGAGTACATACTGTTGGCCGCCCAGCTCGTATGTCATCGGGGAGCTTTCCATTCCGCCGCCTGCGTTCACGTGCCACAATGTTTTTCCGGTAGCGGCATCCAACGCTAGAAGATTTTGCGAATTGTCCGCTGTGAATAGCAACCCTCCGGCCGTGGTCAGGATTCCGGCGATGTCGGAGCCCTCGCCCAGTTCGTGGCTCCAGCGGATTTTGCCGGTCTGATAATCGATGGCTTGCAGCACCGAATTCGCCCACAGATTTCGATCGCGGCCGCCCCAACCCTCCGGTTTCCCGGTCGCCGTTTTATAAAAGACGCTGAAGATCCGCCGCGCGCTTACGTAAAACAGGCCGGTGTCAGGATCAAAGCTGGGCGCCATCCAGTTGGTGGAACCGTCCGACGCCGGCTCTACTAACGATCCATCAGGCGTAGGATATTTTTCGACTTTTGCGATGGGCCGGCCTGTCGAATCGACTCCCGACGCCCAATTACTTTCGATGAATGGCGCGGTCAGCAGATTCTTGCCGGTGGCGCGATCCAATACGAAGAAGTAACCGTTGCGGCTGGCCTGCGCCAGCAGTTTGCGTTTGGTCCCGTGGAAATCAGCGTCGAACAGAACCGGGGTTTGTACGGCGTCCCAGTCGTGGACATCGTGCGGCGACGGCTGAAAATACCAGGCCAGCTTTCCGTTATCCGGATTCAGCGCCGCGATCGTGCAGGTGTACAGATTGTCGCCGGGGCGTCCTTCGCCTGCCAGCACCGGATTCGGATTGCCGGTGCCCCAGTACAACAAATTCAGATCCGGATCGTAACTTCCGGTAATCCACGTCATGCCGCCACCGTGCTCGATGGCGTCGCTATCCTTGGGCCATGTCTCCGATCCAGGCTCGCCCTTTTTCGGCTGCGTATTCCAGCGCCACTGCACCTGGCCGGTCTCGGGGTCGACGGATTCAAGGAATCCCGGAACATCCGTCACATCCCCCGACACCCCCACGATGACGTGATTGCTAATCACGAGTGGAGCGACAGTAGCGAAATATCCGAGCTTTACGTCGGCGAGTTCTACTTTCCAACGTAGCGTGCCGTCCTTGGCGTTCAGCGAGACCACGTGTGCGTCCGGGGTCGTGAAATACAGCCAGTTGCCGTACATTCCGACGCCGCGATTGCCTATATGGTCGCCGCCTTCGGAAACGTAATGGTAATGCCAGATCTGGCGGCCGGTTCGCGCATCGACGGCCCAAACGTGATCGGGCACCGTGAAATATAGAATGCCGTTCACTAGCAGCGGCGTGGATTTTATGGTGCTGCTGTGCGCCTGAAATACCCAGGCCAATGTGATTCGACCAACGTTCGACGTGTTGATCTGTTTCAGAGGGCTGTGGCGGCGTCCGGAATAATCGCCGTTGTAGGTGGCCCACGTGTCAGTGGCGGGCTTGAGCGCGGCTGAGGGGTCGAGTGCCTGCGCGCTTAAGGCGAGGGCGGAAATAGCGATGGAGGAAATCAGCTTCACTTCAAGGTCTCCAGATAGGTGAACAGATTGTGAATATCGGTGTCGCTGTATTGATATAACAGCTCGCGATGTTTTTCGAGCGGATCTTTCACTTCCACTTTCACCTGGTCACGCGCCCAGGAACGATACCAGCCCGTGCCATCGCGCAGCGAGACATTGAACTCATCGATTTGCGCCAGCGTTCCCGAAACCTGTTCGCCCGAAGCTAGCGTGACAGTGACGGAGCGGCGCGCGCCGCGGGGATACAAGAATCTGGATTCCAGATTGATGGGCGAGTATCGTTTCGCGATCCCGGCCAGGTCACCCGTTGGCGAATGGCAGGAATCGCAGTGTCCTGCTCCGAAGAAATATGCCTTGCCGGCTTCGGCGGTTCCGGTGGCTAATTTCTCCACAGGATAATCGTGAGGGACGCTGTTGCTATCCAGAGCCGCGCGCACTTGCTGATGCAGGAACGCGGCCAGATCCGAGAGTTGAGCGTCAGTGTAGGCAAATGCCGGCATGCCTTTATCGGGGCGCCCGTTTTTAACCGCCGACGCGATCAGCTTGCCATCCTGATCGCGATTGACCAGCGCGGATCGAACCAGATCGGGTCCGCGCGCGCCGGTGGCATCGTTACCGTGGCAAAATCCGCAAGCTTGTTGGAATTGCTGTTTGCCGCGCTCTACTGCTTTGGGATCGGGCGCAGCGGCGTAGGTGGAAAGAGCGAGCAGAACCGCGATCAGTGAGTACCGCATGGAAACATCAGTGTACGATATCCAGCGACCGGAGCGATCAACGGCCCAAGCTGCTCTTAACGCGCTCGCAGGCGGCGGAAGAATGCCAGACCCAGTAGGGAAACGCCGAGGAATGCGGAGAGGGAAGGCTCCGGAGTTGCGATTGGCGCCGGCGGATTGACCGGCCCGGTGCCTGTTGCGCCCTGAAGCTGGAAATCGTACTTGTATAACGCACTCCCTGGATCCGCGACTTCCGCAGTCCAATTGCCGGCATCACCGCTAGGGACTGTGAACTCGATCAGTGAGGAAAGGCCGTCGCCACCGTTACCCTCCGCGATAGCGACCAGGTTGCCGTTCGGATCGAAGAGAAGCAGCTCAGTAGGCTCACCGGTAGGACTTGTGGAATTGACCAATAGATTGAGGTTGTCGCCGGCATTCGCGCCAAAGGAATAGAATCCCGAGTCAGCGGCGTTGGGAAACGAACCGAGGACATTGGTGGAGTAACTCAGGGGCGATGTGAATCGGAGATCGTAATTATAAGAGCTGCTGATCGGGCTAGTCACCTCGGCGTCCCAAATGCCAGAATCCCCGCTCGGGATCGTGAACTCGATGTTTGACGAAACACCGTCGCTCCCGTTGCCGCTCGCAATGGCAACCAGGTTGCCGTTCGGATCGAAGAGTAACAACTCGGTAGGTTGACTGGCGGGAGTTGTAGAACTCACTTGAAAGGCGAGGTTTTGTCCAGCGGCCAGGTTGACGCCAAAGAACTCATTGGGTGTACCCGACGCGATGGATCCGAGCACATCAGCGCCGTAGAATTGCGGGCTTATTAGCTGCGCTGTGCCGATAGTATAGTTCGGCGCTACTTGGTTCAACATCAGATCCGGCGCCAGGCTGATGGACTGGGCGGTCCCGATGGTTGTGTTTGTACCGGTGGCGAGCGTAACAGTGTCGGCTCGGGCTGCCGCAAGTGCGGCTAAGACGACGACGGTCTTGGCAGTGGCCAAAACCGAAGGATGAATATGACGGCGCATTGGTTCATGTCCTCCCGGGGGCGCCAAGTCGGCCTTAAGAAGTGGCGCCAAATCTTCTAAAGTCTATCATGGACCATCGCGATGGCACTCAGATTTTGAGAGAACGCTGGAGGAAGTCGTACCAGTGGTACCGAAAATCCGCAAAATCGGTCAAGTAGATTGTGGCGGCGCGGCCTATACTCTTATCGGAGGTCAGCCATGATTGCCTGGAAACGGGCTGCGCTTGTTGGATTCACAAGCTGGCTCATTCCTTTCGCTATCTCTTTTCTGGTTTTCCCGCTCAAGAAATCCAACGCGCCGTTGTTCGACACGTTGATGATGCTCGTCGTTCTCATAACTGCCGGCGTTTTGTTTCAGTTCTATTTCCGCGGCCGTGCGGTCTCCATTCGCGAAGCCCTGTTGGTCGGCATAATGTGGTTTCTGGTGAACCTGATTTTGGACTATCCTATGTTTGCTTACGGCCCCATGAAGATGCAGGTTTGGGCGTACTATTCAGAGATCGGGCTCAACTATTTGACATTCCCAGCGTTCGGATTCTGGGCTTCGCGGCTGGCACGCCAGTGAAACCGTCCACCGAACAGGACTACAACGAGCGGATCATGCGGACACTCGTATACATCCAGCGGCATCTGGATGACGAACTGGAACTGGAGGATCTGGCGTCGGTCGCCGCATTTTCCCGGTTCCATTTTCACCGCGTTTTCCGGGGCCTGGTGGGTGAATCGTTGAAGGAACACATCCGCCGGTTACGGTTGGAACGGGCGGCGCAAAAGTTAAAACAGCAGGACGGCCCGATCACTGACATCGCATTCGAGGCAGGCTTCGAAACGCATGAATCGTTTACCCGTGCGTTCGGAGCCATGTTCAGGGTTTCACCTTCCGGCTACCGCGCCGCACATAATTCCGCGCCAAAATCCGCTTCGAATACGCACCTGGATGACGTTACCGGTTACCATGCGCCCGAATACGGAGAGCCTCTTCCGGTGGAGGTGAAAGATTTGCCATCCATGCAGGTGGTGTTCCTAAGACACGTTGGTCCCTATTCGGAAGTTGGAGCCACGTGGAGCCGCTTGATGAGCTGGGCTGGAATGCGCGGCCTGCTGGGCCCTCACATGCGGATGATCGGAACGGTTTATGATGATCCTGAGATCGCGCTCGCCGATAAGATCCGCTACTACGCGGCTGTGGTGGTGGACCGTCCCGTTCAGCCGGAGGGCGAGTTCGGGGTGATGGAAATTCCCGCAGGTAAGTATGCTGTTTTCATCCATCACGGGCCTTACGATACTTTGGGAAAAGCCTACCAGGAATTCTTCGGAGGCTGGCTGCCTAAGAGCGGCCGTGAGTTGCGCGACGCCGAAGCATTCGAGGAGTATCTCAACTCGCCTATGAGCGCCAAGCCGGAAGACCTGCTGACGCGCATTCACGTTCCCTTACGCGATTAGCCTCATCAGGGTACGCGGACGGCGGCGGGAAGCGGGTCCTGAGGGATGCCGTCGTTTACGCTCACCCCAACCAGAATTCGGAAGCTTTCAGGAAATGGAGCGGCGGGCGGCGGCCATTTCAATTGAGAGAGAAAGCGTTCGTCGGAGGATGCTTCCGCGGCAGCTTGTGTGCCCTGGCTGTGTTTTCCGTACAGGAACAGCAACCAATGACCGGTGCTGGCATGCTTGCGTAGTGCGATGATGGCACGATCGCGGATCAGCTCGTTGGTTTTCTGGTCGAAGACCGTCGCGTAGCGTTGGGCCAGATCGGCCTCAGGTTGTTCCAAGCTCAAATCGCTTCCCAGGCGGCGGGTCCAAGAATTGACGCTCTTGCCGCCCAACAGAATCAAGTTGTAGCGTTTAACGTCGTCGGCATTGACCATGCGGCTCTGCTTGACGATCAAGGTTTGCTTCGCGGATTTGAACAGATTCGTTACCAGATGCAACGCCACTGCTTCCCCCATGCCGGTGAATTCATCGGGACACGGCGATCCATCGGATGCCACCATGCGCGTGGTTCCATCCGGCGCGGGAGCGCTCGGCTTGCATTCGCCAACATCGGGATTGCTCAATACAAGCAGCGTCGGCACGTCAGATTCGAGAAACCGGTTCCAAAAGCGCGAAAGCAGCGGAGTTTGGCCCGGGGTCGTCCGCGCCGCAGCCATGGCCGACGCGCCTAATAACTGTCGGCGCTCGCGATCGGTTAAGAAAAGGGCCAAAATGCAAACCAGCGCCGTAACGCCGAGCATAATCCACGAGGCCTTGAAAAATCGGGGCGGTTTTGCCGGCTGGTGATCTTCGACTACGGTGAAACTTGGAATGTAGTGGCCCAAGGGAATGTCCAGGATGAGCCGGCTTCCCTTGCCGTCAGTTTGATAATGCTCCCGCAGCCGGCGCCGGACTTCGCGTGCCTGAACCCGAACCAGAGAATCCTGGCTGGGATCGAAGGTCGGCCCTTTTCCGAATGCCTCGGTGGCAATGAGGAACTCGTTAATCTCGTCAGCCCTGTTTTGGAAGTGATAGTCGCTGATCAGTTCGAGGAATCGCTGCAGTTTGGGGCTACGGCGAAATTGCGGGGATTCGAGGAGGCGCTGCACTTCCGCCCTCCGTTCCTCTATGAACGGCGCGGCATCTGTAACACGAGTTCGGGGATCAGCTCGTTGAGTTAACGGCGTTATTAACATCGCCCCAGGCGGCTCCCGCTCGATCCTTATATTGGCAGCTAAGCCGCCAGATGTCAACGCCGTAATGTTACTGCCGATCCCAGCTTACCGTGGTTAACGTTGACAGGTGTAACCGGAAGCCGCAAGCTTTGGAAGCACAAATGGAGGAGGAACAATGAGAATCCTTCTGGTCGACGACGAGAGCAAGACCGCTGCGTATTTGCGCAAGGGTCTAGCCGAGAACGGGTTTGCGGTGGACGTTGCACACCAAGGGCGGAACGGACTTGAGTTGGCCCACAGGTCCGACTACGATCTGATGGTGGTCAACTGCATGCTGGAGTGGCCGGTATTCTCCGAACTGCGCCGTTCCGGCAAACACGCTCCGGTACTGTTCCTAGCGGCGGGAGGGCGCGCGGATGGCCCGGTGCGCGGGTTCTCGGATTTCCTAACTCGAATCCACTCCGCTCTGGGCTGGGGGAAGGACCATGGCCTCGAGCAGCTGCAGATTGCTGATCTGGAAATCGACCTGATGCGGCAGAGAGCCGTTCGTGCGGGGCGGCGTCTGGATTTGACGCACAAGGAGTTCCTGCTGCTGTCCTTGCTCGCGCGACGCGCCGGTGAGGTACTTTCGCGAACGTTCATTGCGGATCAGGTGTGGGACATCAATTTCGACAGCAATACGAATTTTGTGGATGTCCACATTCGAAGATTGCGGTCGAAGCTGGACGATCCCTTCGAGAAAAAACTGATTCACACGGCGCGCGGCCGAGGGTACCTTCTGGAAGAGCGGGCGTAAGTCAGCATCGCAATACAATACTTCTATGAAACGAATTTGGATTGGTGCGTCTATCGCGGCGCTCGCGGCGACAGTTTGGGTGCTGGCGCAACCGGTGGGCGATCCTCTGATTGAGGGCTTCCGCATGGTAGAGGTCGCCTCCGTGGCGGACGCGATGGAGCAACTCTATGGACAACGCGCGTATATGTCGCACGAGATGCGCCCGGTGTTCAAGACAAAGTTCGCCGGACCGGCGGTAACTGTCTTACTGAAAAAAGAAGAACACAAGGAAGGCGCAGCGGCTTCACAAGGCATGCTGGACGCAATCGACAACTCCAAGCCCGGCTCGGTGTACGTGATGGTGCTGGACGACGGCGCGGACTTCGCCGGTATCGGAGGATTGATGGCGACCGCAATGAAGTACCGTGGTTTCGCCGGCGCTGTGATTGACGCATCGGTGCGCGACACGCCACAAATCCAGAAGCTGCAATTCCCGGTGTTCAGCCGCGGCGTAGTTCCTTCCACAACCATCAACCATTACCGTTTTGTGGGGGCCAATGTCCCGGTGAAATGCGCGGGGGCTGCGGTAAATGCGGGAGACATTGTGGTGGCCGACGAAGATGGCGTCGCGGTGGTTCCGCTGGCGCACGCGGCCGAAGTTTTGAAGAAAGCGCAGGAACTGGACAACACCGAGCACAGCATGATCCCGTTTATTGAGAAGTTCCGATCCATCAAAGAAGCAGTGGCGAAGTTTGGCAGGATTTAGCCGAGCTGAAAAAGGGCCGCGAATCGTTAGTAATGTCCCCAGGCACAACACCGGGCATACTAGCAAAACCCCCTGGATTGGCTGCGGTCCATCTTTACCGGAGCGACAATTAGTAGTCGAGAAGCATCACACCTCTCGGGAAAACGAAGACGAGGATTATGCCGATATTTTCTCGCCTGATAGACACATGGTTGCAGGAGAAAATCCTCAAAGCCATTGGAGGAGCACCGATTCGAATCGTGCTCGAGCCTGGGGATAGCATTGCGGTTCCGGACGTGGCTCCCGTCGCAACTGTGATCATCCGCGATCGCCGAACGCTGGCGGAATTGTGTATCGACCCCGAGGTGGGCTTCGGCGACGCCTACGCCGATGGGCGGATTCAGATGGAGGGCGATCTGGTCAAGTTTCTAGAGGCCGTCTACGAATCCTGGCCGAATGCTCCGGCCGCCAGAAGCTGGTACGCGCGCTTGACTTCGAAAGGCATGGACCTCTGGCAGGCCAATACGTTGAGTGGCTCGCGCCGCAACATCCATCGTCATTACGATCTGGGGAACAACTTCTACAAGCTCTGGCTGGATGCTCAGATGCTGTACACGTGCGCGTACTTTCCAACGCCGGGGACCACGCTCGAAGAGGCACAAACGGCGAAGATGGATCACGTCTGCCGCAAGCTGCGGCTGCAGCGGGGAGAAACGGTAGTGGAAGCAGGCTGCGGGTGGGGTGCTCTGTCGCTCCACATGGCGCGGGAGTACGGAGTGTCCGTGAAAGCCTACAACATTTCGCGCGAGCAGATCCTATTTGCGCGCGAACGGGCCCGCGAGGAGGGACTGACCGGACAGGTGGAATTCATCGAAGACGATTACCGGAACATTTCCGGAAAATTTGATGTCTTCATGTCGGTGGGAATGCTGGAACATGTGCGAGCGGACCGTTACCCGGAGTTCGGAGAGATTATCCATCGTTCTATTGGCGATACGGGACGCGGGTTGTTGCATTTCATCGGACGTAGCCAGGAGGCCAGTTTCAGCCGCTGGATTCGGAAACGGATCTTCCCGGGCGCCAATGCTCCGGCGTTGCGGCGGGCGCTAGAAATATTCGAACCGCGCAATTATGCGGTGCTGGACATTGAGAATTTGCGTCTGCACTACGCCAAGACGCTGGAACATTGGCTGGATCGGTTCGAGACATCGCAGCCGCAAGTGGCAGCGATGTGCGGCTCCGAGTTCGTCCGGGCCTGGAGGCTGTATCTGGCCGGATCGATCGCCGGGTTCCGTACCGGTTCGCTGCAACTGTTTCAGGTTGTATTCGCAGGATCCAAGTGCCATCCGCTGTGGTGGACACGCGCGCCTCTCTACGACGATGCAAAACCAGACATCGAGAAAATGCAATGGACGCATGCGATGTCCTGATCGTCGGGGGCGGACCGGCGGGCTC
>JBEKJJ010000129.1:0-28895 GCA_050011295.1 Bryobacteraceae bacterium | reverse complement strand
CGCCTATCGCCCCATGCACTTTGAAGCGGCCGTCGAAGCCCGCAAGCACGTCTTCTGCGAAAAGCCCTTCGCCACTGACCCCGTAAACCTGCGCCGCTTCATGGCAGCCGCGAGGAAATCGGAAGAGCTGAAGCTCACCGTGAAATCAGGCGCGCAGCGCCGCTCGCAGGCCTGGTATCTCGACCAATACAAGCGCATGAAGAACGGCGAGATCGGCGACATCGTGGCACTCAACGCCAACTGGGTAGGCAGCCCGGTTCTGAATTTCAAAAATGACAAGCTGTTCCCCGATCACAAGCGCGATCCCAACTGGGGCGATATGGAATTTCAGCACCGCAACTGGTACTCGTTCGTCTGGATCTCCGGCGATCAAATCGTGGAACAGCACCTGCACAACATCGATGTCTGTAACTGGTTCATGGGCACGCACCCGGTGGAAGCCATCGCCTCCGGCGGCGCAGCGTGGCGTCCGCGCGAGGAAGAGTACGGCAACATCTACGATCACGTGCATGCCGATTTCGTCTATGCGAACGGCGTCCACATGGCCAGCCACTGCAGGCAATACAACAACGCGCCCGGCAACGTCAGCGAGCGAATCGTCGGAACCAAGGGCCTCATCGACAGCGCTTCGCTGAGAGGCGGCCACCTCGCAGTCGATCCCTACGTGCAGGAACACACCGACATGATGAACAGCATCCTCGGCAAAGGGCCATACATCAACGAAGCCATGGCGGTGGCGGAAAGCACCATGACCTGTCTCATGGGCCGCGAAGCCGCGTATTCCGGACAGAAGGTCACCTGGGAAATGATGCTGAGCTCCTCGCTAGACCTGCTGCCGAAGACCTTCGATTACAAGGCCGCCGTCCCAGTGCCGCCGCTCCCGATCCCCGGCGTCTACAAATTCGTCTAATGCGGATGGAGGGCCTCCGAGGCGAGCTCCTCTGGGAGCTGGAGATCGCCGAACGTCAGCTTACCGCGCTGGCCCAAGCCATCCCGGCCGAAAAGTACGCCTGGCGTCCGAACGACGCTACGCGTTCAGTGAGCCGGAAATTCAACGGGATTGCCACTCCCTGGCCGGATTGGCTGCCAGACCGCCATCAGCCGTAGGCTGCCAGCCCCCAGCCCCAAGTCCCCAGCCCCGAGCTTCAATGCACATGCATCGGCTCGCCGAAAAAACCGATGATTCGCTCCGCGCACATGCGGCAGGCTTCGTCCTCATCCGGGTCACGCCCTTCGCACTGCAGCAGCTGGTCTTCCTGCACGGCCATGCTTCGGCCGCAAACCCAGTCGTCCCCATCTCGTGAATGTATGTGGTTGAAGTCAGTCAAGCGCGAAACCTCGAACGGATACTAGCCAGAATAACAAAGACACTAGCGAGCAGAGCCGCGCGGGATGTTAAGATTGGTGGTTCGGGACAATGGGAACGCACGACGTAAAGATTGTTGTAATCTATCCGCGGCCTCACGATGAGGAGGCTTTCGAGAAAGCTTACAAGAACGAGCACTTGCCGATGGCCGAGGCCAAACTCAAGGGCATGACGCGCCTTGTCACCACCCGAGTCTTAAATTCGCCCCAGGGAAAAGTGACCGCTTATCGCATCGCCGAAGTGCACTTTTCCACCATGGACGATCTCAACCGTTGTCTCCAGTCCGAAGGCGGCCAGGAAGTGGTGGCACACGCCGCCAAGATTTCCACCGGCGGTCCTCCTCTGCTGCTGGTCTGCGATGAAGAATCCTTCGTGTATTGGTAAGGAATGCGTCTCACATTTGCTCTCCTCATAGCTTGCCTCTGTTTCGGACAAGAGCGCACTGCACTGGTCGATCGCGTCGGCTCTACCGGATTTCTGCAGCTCGAAGCTCCCAGCTTCGGCTCCCAGACAGCCAGCGAACAAGCCTTAGGCTACTGGCTTACGCAGGCGTCCATCGCCATCGATCCCATCCTTTACGATCAGCTTTCGCGGTTCGGTCTGCGCCAGAAACGCGTGCTGGAGTTGATCGTGGCCCATCCCGAAGGTGTAAACCCCGCTAGCTACGGCAAGATCCTGGCCTTCACCAAACTGTTTTGGGCCAACCGCGGCAATCACAACGAAACCACGGCGCAGAAGTTCCTGCCCGATTTCACTTTCGACGAACTGAAGGATGCCGGCGTGGCCGCGCTGCAGCACGGCGCGCACGGCTTCGCGGAACCAGAGCTTCTGAAAGAGCTGGAAGAGTTGAAGCCATCTCTTTTAGATCCCGATTTCGAGCCCACCATCACAGCCAAGAGCCCGCGCGGCGGCCAGGATATCCTCGAAGCCAGCGCGAACAATTTTTACTTCGGCGTCAAGCTGGCCGATCTCACGGGATTCACCGAGCACAACCCCTTGAACTCGCGCCTCGCCAAAATCAACGGCCGCTTGGTTGAAGAGGTCTATCGCGCCGGCACTCCGGACCGCAAAATCCCGCCCGGGCTATACGCGGAATACCTGGCCAAAGCGAATTCGTTCCTGCAAAAGGCGGCCGCGGCCTCCGAGCCTGCGCAAGCCCGCGTCATCCGCGACTTGATCCGCTTCTACCAAACCGGCGATCCCAAGGACTGGATTCATTTCGGCGTCGATTGGGTCCAGAACCAGGCGCCCATCGATTTCGCGAACGGCTTCATCGAAGTCTATCGGGATTCGCGCGGCGCCAAGGGCACGTCGCAGAGCTTTGTCACGGTCACCGATACGCGCGTGAATTCTTTAATGCAAAAGATCGCCGAGAACGCTCAGTTTTTTGAAGACCGCGCGCCCTGGAAACCCGAATACAGGAAGCAAGGTGTGAAGCCGCCGCTCGCCAAGGCAGTGGAATCTTTGATTGAGACCGGCGATTTTCATGTGACCACCGTCGGCGACAACTTGCCCAACGAGAACGAGGTTCATGAAAAATACGGCAGCAAGAGCTTCCTGTTCACGGGCAGCTCGCGCGCCATTTCACGCGCGGCCGGCTATGGAGTGTTGGAGGAGTTCGCTGCTTCCCAGGAAGAAATCTCGCTAGGGAAAAAATACGGCGAGGAAGCCGAGACCCTAATGACCGCGCTGCATGAGATCATTGGCCACGGCTCCGGCAAGCTGAACCCCAAGCTCACGCACGATCCCGCATATTATCTGAAAGAGTATTTCTCCACGCTTGAAGAGGCCCGCGCGGATTTGATGGCCCTCTGGAATATTTGGGATCCGAAACTTCAGGAGCTCGGCCTGATTTCGAATCCCGACGTAGCGAAAACCATGTACTACAGCGCCGTGCGCGTGGCTCTTACCCAACTGCAACGCATTCCACAGGGAGATACCATCGAAGAGGATCACGAGCGTGACCGGCAGCTTATCGTTAACTACATCCGCGACAAAACGGGCGCCATCGTGGAAGAGCAGCGCAACGGCAAAACGTATCTGGCCCTCCTCGACTTCGACAAAATGCGTCAGGGAGTGGGCCAGCTTCTGGCGGAGTTGATGCGCATCAAGGCGGAAGGCGATTACGATGCCATCAAAGCTCTGATCGACAAGTACGGAGTTCATTTCGACCCAGCCGTTCGCGATCAGATAGTGGCGCGCTACCAGAAGCTCAACCTTCCAACCTATTGGGCAGGCATCAATCCCGAAATCCAGGCGAGCATTGACGCGCAGGGGAAAATATCCAAAGTGGAAATCTCCTACCCGCGGGATTACGTGAAGCAGCAGCTAGGATATAGCCAGATGTACGGGAACTAGAAACGTCTTTTTAACGCTTCCCGGACCTTTTCGAGCAACGCCGCCAGCGTAAACGGTTTCTCGAGGAACGTCGTCCCCGGCGGCAGATTTTGGACTGCGTGAATGTTGGTGTCGCCGGTGAACCCAGAAACATAAAGAACCTTCGGACTGAATCCTTGCTTCTGCAATCGCTCCACTAACTCCGGCCCACCCATGCGCGGCATCAGCACGTCGGTAATCAGCAGATCGATAGCTCGGGCGTGTTCCCGGCAAATTGCGAGAGCTTCCTCGCCGTTCGCCGCCTCCAACACTTGATAGCCATGCCGGCGCAGCATCTTGAGAACCAGCTCGCGGATACCGGCTTCATCATCGACAACCAGAATGGTTTCGCGAGCAGGCTCCGCGCCTACGGGCTCAAGCGTCGGTGCTGGTTCCTGCACGCTTTCGAGGAACACTCGCAGCAGAGTGCCACTTCCACCAGCAGCGGCCGACGCCACAATATCGCCGCCCCATTGCCGGACAGCTGCGTATGCCCGCGTCACATTGGACGGCCACTCATCCGCTGCGTCTTCCGCTGGTAGGACAGCCTCAAACCAAGTATTTTTTTCATCTGATTCAAATGCGCGCTCACTCAGCGTGATGGCAATCACCGCGTATCCTCCCGGCTGCAACGGTTCCGCTGCCTGCCGCAAATCATCCTTGATCTCGATGTACGAAGTCTCAACGGTGGCCTGTCGCTGATGCTCCATCAGCGACATCACGATTTGCTCCAGCCGTTCCGCGTCGGCTCTAACAACGTGCGGCTGCGTGGAGAGCTTGAATTGAGCGTCCAAGCGCCGCTCGACAGAGCGCAGGACCGAATGAAGATCAATCGGGCTTGCCGTGCTGGGTGGCCGCCGCGTGAATGCCAGCAGATTGCCGGTAAATCCGGTCATCCGCTCCGTGGCGTTCAGGATTTCCTGCACGTCGGCACGCAGTGGGCTGTTTGCTGGAAGGTTATTCAACAGCTCTTCGCTGTGCCCGGTGACAATCATCATCATGTTGTTCAGATCGTGCGCCATCCTTCCGGCCAATTTAGAAACAGCCTGTACGCGCTCCGCTTGCACTAACTGGTCCTGCAACGATCGCCGTTCCGTGACGTCCGTAGTGATGCCGGTTAAGTAGCGCGGACGCCCCTGGGCATCGGTGAGTAACTGCGTGTTTTCTCGAAGCCACAGGACGCGGCCATCCGCGGTCATCGCTCGAAATTCCACGGAGTGTGCTGCTCCTCGCTGGATCGCTCGCCGGTACCATTCGGTTACCCACTCGCGGTCATCCGCATGCACTCGATTCGTCCAGAAAGATGCATTGCCGGTCCAGTGCTGAACCGGGTAGCCCAACAATCGGGTTGCGTTCGCAGTTACGGATAGAAACCTGGTGGTGGCCAAATCGAGCGTCCAGACCACTGCGTGCAAGCTTTCGAATTCCGCGCTTGGTAGTACCGGTACGGCTGTATCGTCTAGGCCGGTGAGATTCTCAATGCTCAGCAAGGCTTCCGGTGACGATTCATCCTCCCAGCTTTGGATCGCCAGAATCCCGATCCGAAGACGCTGGCCGGTTCTCGGCTCCACAACAAGAACGTTGATTTGTGGCGTGTTGGTTTTCAGCACTTCCGCGACACGATCCAGCACCCACGCCGGCAATAGCGTGTCCAGGCGCGACCTTAGGGGTGACCCGGTCAGCCGGAACATCTTGCGGATGGCCCGGTTGGCGGAGATAATCGACAAGTCCGCCGAAAGCACCAGCAGGCCTACCGGAATGGAGGCAGTAATCTCCTGGTAATAACGCCGTTCGGTCTCAACCAGCCCAAGAAGACGAGCGACCTCTCGGGCCTTCCATTGCTCGAGGTCGGCTCGGTCCATGAATCTGCCAGTAACCAGTTTTCACTGGAGCAACAACCCGGAACAACGGTACTTTCAGGTTGAACCGTACCTGGTACTGGATAAGGCTGCAGGAGACAGGATTCAGGCCGCTGGATGCAGAACCCCTCTGCGATCCGCGCCGCCTGCCTTCTATTTACTGCTTACTACTCTACTGCTTCTTTGCTTCCGGGGAAAGCTCTTTTTCTAGGTCGGCGAGCTGCTTCCTGGCCGTCGACGTATCGGAACCCTCCGGAGCATAGCGCAAAAACTTCCGATACTGTTCCGCTGCGCCCGCATAATCCTTCTTCCGCATTAGAACCGCGCCGAGCACTTCGTTCATTCTAGGGAACCTGTGCTCCGCATCACGATCTATGCCTTGGCGGGCGCTTCTCTCCGCAGCCTCCATCTTCTTCAGATAAAAATTGCTCATCGAATTGAGCAAATATGCCTGCGGGAAGTCGACTGGATTAAGTTTCAACGCGCGATCCGAATAATCGGAAACGTCCTGCCATTTTTCTTCGCGCGAGGCGATCGAAGCCAGCGTCAGGTAGGGCGTAACCAATTTCCCGTCAGCCTCCAAGGCCATCGCGGAAGACTTGCGCGCTCCTTCGAAATCGTTCAAGCGTTCCTGGATTTGCGCGAGTTCCGCCCAGGCAACCGCGTACTTGGGGTAAATCTCGACCGCCTTCTGCAGTTCCTTCTGGGCTTGCTCCCACTTCTCCTTCTTGATAAAGTTTTGCGCGCGTTCCATGGCTCTCTTCGCGTCCTTGGGAGCCAGCGCGCTAGTAACGCTGATGGTGGTCCCTTCCACATTGAGCAACCGGTGCAGGATCAAGGTTCCTACATTGAAATCGTCACGGCTATCGCCGAGATGCAAAACGTCGGATCGGAACCCGGGAAGCGAAGCTTGCAGATCACAACCCATTACGTCGCTATTGCCTCTGGAAGATGAGGTGCCCGTGGTTCCGGGTGCGGTGTTTGAGTACGTCGATGGGGAAGTGCCGCCCCCACCGAGCGAACCGAAGGAAGGCGATGCGTTCTCGCTCGCGTCCGCCAGGGCCATACTGGCCAAGCGATTGTTGACATCGATGCTGAAGGCGCCTTTCGAGTCGGTGCGGCCGATGGAGCGGGGCGAAGAATGACAGATCAGTTGTATCGTGGCGGAATCCGGTGGCGCGGTGCCGTCATCCATGCTCACTTTTCCGGAGAGGAACAAGGGATGTTGTGAAAAATCCGGAGTTGTCGTGCCGGTGGTAGGTTGATTGCTGGGCACCGAAGGCCCCCTGGCCCCTCCTGCTCCGCCGGCGCCGCCCGATGGCGCGTGACCGCCTTGTCCAAACAAACCGGGGCTTAACATACCGGCACTCAGCGCTAACCAGATCAGGCAGCGCGGAAAGAGTTGAGGTCTCATTTTGATCACCCCCGGCTAACGCCATTATAGCCCCGTCATGCGGCTTCATCAGGAACGCCGCGCTTCTCAAGAAACGTAACCGAGCCGCAACCGGAAGGGAGCGATACAACAAGGCTGCTAGATGGTTCTCGATTCGTGGTCACGCTTCCAAGGAACTCGCACAGCGGCGCGGGCTGGTCCCTTGGTCCGTTTGGCGGCGCGCCGCACCCTTTGCGCTTCCTGCCCGTCGCGGCTCGGCATATTTATGTAGTGCGCTATTCGATATAGACCAGCAGTGTCTGGCTGCTCGATCCCGCCGCGGATAGTGTTACGTTCAGCGGCGATGTAAAGCTGGTTTCCTTGGGTGCCCGGAATTCAGCAGCGTACATACCTGGCAAGAAACCTGGCAGTGGATAGGTTCTGAAAAGCCCCGGCACATTGATCGTGACTTTGGCGGGAGGGACGCCCGCTCCAGTGAAGTAGACGGTTACCGTGCTTCCCCGCTTCGCCAGATTGGTTGGAGAATTCAAGGTGCCGTCCTGGTTGCGGGCGTTGGCCAGTCCCGAACCAGAGCCATCCGCCGATAGCAGGCCGAGCGCCGTTGGCGCGAAGTCCGCCTGCAACGGATTCGAGAGAACGCCATTAGCATTCACCTGAATCGTGGTGCTCTGGTTTGTGCCGAAATCCTGCGCCGTGATACACACAATCTTTCCTTGGGCGATGCTCACTACCGGACCCGGTTTGCCGTCGAACAGAACCTGAGTGCCTCCAAGCGTTGTGCCGAGCGGAAGCCGTTCGTTGATTCCCACGTTAATATCTTGCGCGGGTTTGAAATCGGGCACGGTGAGCGCGACGATTTCGCCAGGCGCTATGGGGCCGGTCAGCAGGCTGAAAGCGTTTGTGGCACCGGTCAAGTTCAACCCAGCCGGAGCGGCGGAAACATTTAAGGCATCAAGCAAGGCCTTCGTCATGGGGTTTGACGCGGGGTAGGGAAAGCCGCTGAACGTCACAGATTGGGCATCGAAACCCATATCACCCGCGATATACAGAATTCCGTCCGGACCCACTGCGAGAGTGGGCGCGGAACCCGCCAAGAGATACGAGGAGTAGGGCAGAGTTGCGCCCGCCGGATCGAGCATGGAGACAAATGACTCGTAGTTTTCGATGGCCGGAGCGGCCTCTACGGAATGCACCAGCGGAAAGTCGATGGAGTTGGTTTCACCCGTTACAAAAACAGCGCCCGCCGGATTTATGGCGATATCGGTGGGACGATCGTAGCAGGATCCTCCCAGGAGCGTGGAGTAAAGTATCGTCTTCGCATCCGGGCTGAGCTTGGTCACGAAAACGTCGTCAACGGCGTAGAAATATATGGTGCCGATGAGCCCAGTATCAATGGCGGAAGAGGGATACGTGCAAGCATCCTTCAATTGAGTTTGATACGCGCCGGGTGTGGTGGGAAAATCCGTTGTGTTGGTGTTCCCGGCGACGTATATTCCAGAGGCGTCCGACGTAACAGCGACACCGTAGCTGTATGGTCCGAAATTCAAATACACTGCGATTCCCGACGAGCCCGCTCCAATACTTCCCCCGAGGTAGGTGGAGAAAGTTGTATTTCCTCCGCTATCCAGTTTGAGAACGAAAGCCTGCGGCGAAGACGGGCCAGGAGGCAATTTTCCGTGAACCACGTTGGCGGTGACAGGAAAATCGGAGGAATCTGTGGTGCCAGTCAACAGGATGTTACCGGCTGAGTCGATACTCATTCCGCCCGCTTGATCGACGTTGGGAATCGGCGCGGAATAGAGAAGCTGGGATGCGGACGAATCGACTTTGGCCAGGAACACGTAAGACGCGCCGGACTGCAATGCAGGTTGCGACCCAGTGGTGAGCGGGAAGTCAGGCGAGCTCGTTTGACCGAAGATCCAAGGATCGCCATTTGCATCCAGCTTCAATGCAGCGATGCTGTCGATCTGGGATCCCCCCAGATATGTAGAGGCGAGCAACTGTCCCTGCGGGCTGAACTCAGCCAGAAATAGATTCGTGCTGCCCTTCAGTTGTTTCAACATCGCGTGTTTGGACACCGGCAGATCGAAGGAGTCGGTAGTTCCCGCCGTCCAAATGTTTCCCGACACGTCTACTTGAACGCCGGTAGCCGTTTCATTTCCCATGCCTCCGAAATAAGTCGCAAATTCCAGCGTCTTTCCGTCAGGCTTGAACTTGGCGAGAAAAATGTCGGACGTGATCGGTCCACTGGCATACACCACGCCTCCGCCGGTAGGTGCGAAAGCAATTTGTATGTCGCGTGACACCGCGGTGGGAGACCAGGTCTCGCCGCCGTTGTTGCTGCGATACGATCCTGCCAGGATAATGTTCGAATTTCCCGGATCCACTGCCATGGAGGTCGCGTAGTTGGAGGGAAATGGGAAGGATTGCCAAGTAACGGCGCCATCAGTGCTGCGATAGAAAAGAGTGGACGCGCCTTGCGACCCTGCCGCCGCCAGCGCATACAGGTATCCCGCACGGACCGGGTCAGCCAGCAGCACTTCCGGGTCGAATGGCGTGTTGAGCTGCGCCCACTTCTGGCCTCCATCCGTGCTTTTCAGCAAATAGAAGCTATCGTTGGCTTCTCCGGTCACATAGAGCGTACCCGGCGTTACCGAATCAAAAATGAACCCGAAGATCTGGCCGTTTATGGCGGGCGGCGGCAAAGACACTTGCGACCAGGTGTTGGCTCCATCGGTGGACATGAATGCATCGCCCCCGGCCGTGATCCAAAGCGATTTTGGATGGAATGGGTCAATAACCAATGTCCCGAGACCGGCTGCCAGAAGTCCAGCGATGGCGGGGGACCAAGTGGCGCCCGCATCGGTGCTTTTGAACAACCCGCCAGGTGAAAATGTGTTGGCATAAAAGGTGGACGGATTCGATGGGTCGATTACTATTGAGATCGGCTCAAAGTCGCCGAGTGGAACCAAAACGGTAGAGGAGAAGTGCTGGCCGCTATCGGTGGTCTTGAAGATCATGCCGTTGAAGGTCACGTAGAAAACCGCGGCGTTCGTGGGATCCACGGCGATGGGCAGCGGCTGCGATTGCTGATATTGCGTATATGGATTGGGCAGGTTCCCGAGCGGCATCCAGGTGAATCCGTGATCGGTACTAAACAGGAGCTGAGTGCCGGAATTGACGGATTGCGCGGGATTGAGCAACGGTAAGTCGAAAGAGGTGGTGGTGCCGGCGACATAGATGTTTCCCGCGGCGTCCGTGGTGACTCGATTTGCGGCATCCGAGCCGGAACCGCCGTAGGTGTGCGTGGTGAGAGTTTGGGCGGACAGGCACGCGGCCGAGAGGATGAATGCGTGAATTGGAAGGGTAGGTAAACTTGGTCGCACGGCGCAGAACTCCGCTAGGTGGTCGTGGACGCGATGCCTCAGTTTATCATGCACGCTATCGAGGGAATCGGAGTCAGTTGTGAGTGATGGGATAATTTGAATTGTCGGCAAGGGAGAAACCGAGATGAATACCGCCATCTCAATTGCGTCCATACTGGCGTGCGCCGTTTCGTTGGATGCACAAATCGCCGCCACGCTAAAGCGCCTGCCCAAGGGCCTCGTAGAAGTCAGCATTCGGAACAATTCCGCGAAGAGTTTGGCGGCATTTGTAGTAACTGTAAGCCAAGCGCCTGGGAGCGACGCCTCTAGCAATCTCCCGATTGTGTCCTATTCCGATCCTTTGATTGATGCGGCAAGCAGACCATTGCTGGCGAGCGAGGTCCGCGTGATACTGCGAGGTGCGGTTCGCAGACATGTCTTGGAGGAGCCCATAGCCGCGGCGGGAATTTCAGCCGACGGCACCACTATTGGCGAAGCGGCTTTGCTTACTCGGCTGATGCTGAGGCGAAGCAATATGCTTCTAGCGGTAGAGACGACGCTCGAAACGTTGTCCGATGCCGGCAGACACAATGTGCCCCGAGACAAATTGATTGAGCAGTTTGAGAAGATGGCGAATTCCGTGCGCCGTTGGTATCTTCCCACCGAGCAAAAGATAGGAGGCGGTCTCTACCAATCCATGGCCGGAAAACTGATGAACTTGCCGGAAGAGCCGCTCGGACGGCCGTTCCCGCCCGCTGAGTTTGTAGCGCAAGAGACTGCGACATTGCGTCGCCAGCGCGTCGCCCTTTTGGAATCGCAACCCAGCTTGGCGGGTGTGGCTTTGACTGAATTCGGGCTCCACGTGGACCAGAACGCAAGGTAGCTTTTGCCGAGTTGTGAGTTGTCGCTGTCTGGGGCAGAATGTAAGGGATGCTGAAAACCTCTCGTCTTCCGTTAGTGCTTCCGATTCTGATGCTGCTCTCCGCATGTTCGGATGCGCCCTCGACCGATAAAGCCAAAGAACCCGCGAAACCGCCCGAGCCCGTGACCGGCCGGCAGGCGTTCCAGAAAATGTATCCGATGGCGCGCAATTGGGATCTCAACGCGACGCCGCTGCGATTGCGGAGCGTGCGTCTCTCAGCCAAACCGGAAAAGGGCAAGGCAGATGCGTGGGAAGCAGTCTTTGTATCGCAATCGCTTGGAAAATCCAAAACCTTCACTTACTCGATCGTGGAAGCCGAAGGGAACCTGCATCAGGGAGTTTTCGCGCTACTCGAAGAGGGTTACACGCCCCAAGGAGCAGCCGCTCCGTTTCCGATCGCGGCCATCAAGTTCGATTCCGACCAAGCCTACGACGCCGCCGCCGAGAAAAGCGCGGACTATATCAAGAAGAATCCCGACAAGCCCATCACGTACTTGTTGGAGCAGACCCGCCGGTTTCCTGACTTGACCTGGCGCGTGATCTGGGGCGAATCCGTCAGCACGAGCGATTATTCGGTTTTCGTGGATGCGTCCACGGGGAAGTATCTGGAAAAAGCTCACTGACCTGTTTCCAGAACTTCGTTCACAGCCTATTCAGCTCCGCGATTCTGGACTCGAGCACTGTCGAAAAGCCTTCCACTTCCGCAGGCGTATAGCCGGCTGAGCGGAAGGCATCGCGAATCTGCGCCGGCGAGAGTTGAGCCAGTTCTTGCCCTATCCATTTGGCATCGGTCCGGGGAATGTGGCGGCCGATCCATTCCAAATGCACGCGCATGAAGAATTCATGCGGATTCAAGAGAACGAACAGCGTGGGCCGGTGGGGAACTTCGAAATCCACGAATTCGGGTCCGATCTTGCGGATGAATTTATGGCGCTTGTACTGGTCCAGATTGCCTTTTGATTCGGCATGGGTGCGTTCCAGCCCCCACGATCCGAAGCTCGCGCCAAGGTCGCTCACCATGTAGACGCGCTCATTGCCTTCTTCACCGCGCGAACGCTTCTCCTCGTAAATAGAATTGTTCACGTCCTTCAGGTCCCAGTTGTTGATCACGGCCATCATCACGCGCAATCCGTTGTACTCGCGCGATCCTGCAAACGGATCGCTACGCCATTTCCAGCTACCGACTTTCTTCTCGCCTTCCAGATATCTTTTCAGGCGCACATTGCGCATGGATCCATCGGCTTCGATGAACTTCGCGGCACTCCTGCGCTGCAGATGCGCGGGCATTTCCTTAACACGAAGCTCGGGGAGAAAGTACTCTTCATTCGTGTAGTAGCCAACGGCCCACACCAGCCGGGATGCGACGGTCTCAGGCTTGGCTTCCTCGCCCAGCTTCACCTTCCACTTCACTCCGTTTTCATCTCGAACCACGAATTTCGGATTGGTGCCGTCCATGTCTTCTTTTTCAAAAGTGTAGATACTGTGAGGTTGAGGTTCCGCGCCGCCCGGGCCGTAGTACAAGTTGCGGGAGCGGATGTCGGTGGGCTCGCGCCACAACACGTTGACCAATTCGTTCCCGGTAATTTCTCCTGCTCCGGCCGCCGCTTTGTCCCCTTTTTTCAAACCGGCGGGAGCCGGGACACTAAGGACCAACGCCGCAATAAACAGGCCCAAAATCTTTTTCTTGTTGAACATAGAAATCCTCCACCCCGGAATGGCCACCCGCCTGAAGAGCAACATGTGTGCCATTCAAGTCAGCGCCGCAATCCGAGGAGCTCAAAAAAACATGAAACTTTTTGTGCAGCCGGGCGATGGCGTAATGCCGCTAGTGCAGGCCATCAATAACGCCAAGAAAAGCGTTGAGATAGTGGTGTTCCGTTTCGACCGCAGCGAAGTTGAAAAGGCGTTGGCCAGCGCGGTGAGCCGAGGCGTGTTCGTTCACGCATTGATCGCATATACCAACCGCGGCGGAGAGCGGAATCTGCGGAAACTGGAGATGCGATTGTTGGCCGCGGGCGTCACGGTGGCGCGTAGCGCTGACGACCTGGCGCGGTATCACGGCAAGTTCATGATCATTGACCGGCGTGAGCTGTATGTCCTGGCATTCAATTTCACTTACCTGGACATCGAGCATAGCCGGAGCTTCGGGCTGGTAACATCGGAACCCGAACTGGTGGAGGAGGCGGTAAAACTCTTCGAGGCGGATACTAAACGCCAGCCCTACGTGGCGGGCGTTCCGGAATTTGTCGTGAGTCCCGTGAACGCGCGCAAGGAACTTTCCAGCTTCGTCAAAGGAGCGAAGAAAAGCCTGTTGATCTACGATCCGGAGATCAGCGACGCAGCCATGCTTCGACTGCTGGAAGATCTTTCGAAGGCCGGTGTAGAGATCAAGATCATCGGCCACTTGTCGCGCAAGGGCAGCAAGCTGGATTGGCACAAACTGGGTCCCATGCGATTGCACACGCGCACCATCATACGGGACGGGCATGAGGCGTTCGTCGGAAGCCAGAGCTTGCGGGAGATCGAGCTGGGCGCGCGCCGGGAAGTGGGCCTCATTTTTCGCGATGCTAGGCTCGTGGCCCGCTTGACAAAGATTTTCCTTGAAGATTGGGAAGCTACGGTACAAGCCAAGCAGGCTAATGCCGAGGACGATGCCCAGCCGGCCGCCAAGGTGGCCAAGAAGATAGCTAAGGCGGTAGTAAAGGATCTTCCTCCCGTGGCGCCGGTGCTGGAAATAATGGTGAAAGAGATGGTCGGCGCGCGGGCAGATATGGACATGGATCCTTCCGAGCTCGAAGCCAGCGTGAAGGACGCGGTGAAAGAGGCGGTACGGGAAGTGGTTCGCGATGTGGTGGAGGAAGTGGTGGCACAGAATGGGACTGGCAAGGTGGGCAAGGTGGGCAAGGTGGGCAAGGTGGGCAGTGGGCAAGGTGGTAGAGCCGGGATAGGGTAACATCGTGGGTTGGTGGATAAGGAACAGCTCCGCGAGCTGCCGGCTGTGGACCAGGTATTGGCCGGGTTATCCCACTTGGAAGTCCGCTTTCCACGTGCGCTGATCGCGGATGAGGTGCGGCGGACGATCGAGGCCATGCGCGACGAAATCCGCGCCGGGGTTCCGCTTGGCAGGGAATCCGTCGCAGACCGCGTCGAACGGAACCTGGCAAGATTTGAAGCGCCGTCCCTGCGGCGCGTGATCAATGCTACTGGCGTGGTGCTCCACACCAACCTGGGCCGCGCGCCGCTGGCTGAATTCCAGCCGCTATTCGGATATTCCAACCTGGAATACGATCTGGCGCAAGGCACGCGCGGGAAGCGTGACGTTCGCGCGGCCGAACTGCTGGAGCGGCTGGTGGGCGCGCCGGGAATCGCGGTGAACAATAACGCGGCGGCGATTTACCTGGCCTTGAACGAACTGGCGGCGGGCTTCGAAGTAGTGGTGTCGCGCGGCGAGCTGATCGAGATCGGCGACGGGTTCCGGATTCCCGAAATCATGCAGCGTTCAGGCGCGATTCTACGCGAGGTAGGGACCACCAATCGCACGCGCATCGAGGATTATCGGGATGCCATTAACGAGCGCACTCGCCTGCTGCTGCGCGTGCATCCCAGCAATTTTCGGATTGAGGGATTTACGGCGCGTCCCGAATTGCGCGAGCTGGTAGCGCTGGGCCGGGAGCGCGGCGTTCCTGTGTATGAAGACCTGGGCAGCGGATGCGTCGCGGATCTGCGGGCGTTCGGCGTGGACGAGCCGCTGGTGGGAGACAGCATTCGCACCGGCGCCAGCCTGGTTTCGTTCAGCGGAGACAAATTGCTGGGTGGTCCACAGGCCGGGATTCTGGCGGGCGACCATCGATTGGTAGCGCGGCTGCGGCGCAATCCAATGTTCCGCGCACTGCGGTTGGACAAGTTGATTTACCAGGCGCTCGAGACTACGCTGCGCAATCTTTTGCTGGAACGCTGGGATCAGATTCCGGCACTGCGCATGATTTCGTTTTCGAGCGATGACCTGCGCGCGCGTGCAGAGCGCTTTGCCGAGCGGCTGGTTGGTGTGTCTGCGGAGGTTGTGGAGGGAAGTTCGCTGATCGGTGGAGGGGCTACGCCTGAGCAGCCGCTGAAGGGTTGGCTGATCGCGGTGGACTCCGCGGATGTTGTGGAAGCGGAGCGGCGCCTGCGTTTCAATGATCCGCCGGTGGTGGCGAGGATTGAGCGAGACCGGCTGTTGATTGATCTTCGGACGGTTTTTCCTGGGGAGGAAGAGGAGTTGGAGCTGGCGATTTTGGCAGCGCATGGCGCTGCCCCACCGCAGCCGGCAGGATAATGGTTAGGGAGGGGCGTGCATGTATCATTACGATCCCGCGACGGCGTTAGAGGAGTTGCAGGAAGACGCTGTGCTGCCGAACCCAGTGCATATCCGCGACATGATTGTTCGCGCGCGGCTCGAGCCCGATCAGGCTTTGGAGCTGAACCGCAAGTTCCAAACGTACCTGGAGGCCTTCGGCGACGCGCAGGAGATCGCTAAATTGATCCTGCAGCAATTGGGCAAGCCGGAGTGAGCGGGGAACCGCAAAAGCGCCGGCAACGTCTATCGGGTAGTTGCCTCAATCAATCGAGAGATGCAAGAATAGATCGAATATTGCTCGAAAGTAATGGACCAGGTCAACGCAGCTGATCCCGTGGCCGCCCTCCCGCCGCCGAAGCGTTCCGTGCTGGGTGCATTGCTGCATTGGGCGCGCGACCTGATTTTTTCCGTGGTGCTGGCCGTTATCGTAATTCTGTTCCTCTATCAGCCGGTGAAGGTGGAAGGAACCAGCATGATGCCCACCCTCGACGATCAGGAGCGCATTTTCATCAACAAGTTTGTTTATCGTTTGCATTTTGGCAAAATCGATCGCGCCGACACGGTGGTTTTCTGGTTCCCAGGCGATCCCACGAAGAGCTATATCAAGCGCGTGATCGCGGTCCCGGGCGATCGCGTCGAGGTGAACCAGGGCGCGGTGATTGTGAACGGGCAGGCGCTGGTTGAAAATTATGTACCCGAAGAGTATCGCGATCAAAGCTCCATGACGGAGAGGACGGTGCCCCAGGATGAATATTTCGTTCTGGGCGATCATCGCAGTTCTTCGAACGACAGCCGGGCGTGGGGGATGGTTCCGCGGCGATATATATACGGCAAAGCTGTATTCATTTACTGGCCGCTGGACAAGATGGGAGTGCTGAGATAGGCACGCCGGGAATGCGAGGGAGCCGATGAAGTCAAGGAATCCAAGGAATAAAGGAGGCGTGCCTGCGGGCCCAACGGGCACGCGTTCCATCTTCCTTGACTTCCTTCTTGAATCCCTCGGATTCAGCGCCACACTTCGGTCACAAAACTTCCAAAATTATTTCCGGCTGAAAACAGGATTGTTGCGTCCACTTTGCCGGCTTCGCCACCGCCTCCCGGCGCAGTAGTGCTATATTCTGCGGTCGGAGGTACTGGCGCAAATGCTCCCTGGAATCGATGTATCCCATTTTCAACTGACCGTGGACTGGGGCGCCGTGGCGGCATCCGGAATCCAGTTTTGTTTCATCAAAGCCACCGAAGGCGCGGCCAACGTGGACCCCAGATTTTTAGAGAACTGGCGCGGCGCGGGCGCGGCGGGTCTCGCGCGCGGTGCGTATCATTTTTTCCATCCCTCAGTTCCCGCGTCGACGCAGGTCGAATCGTTTATCCGCACCGTGGTCCGTCTGGAGCCGGGCGATCTTCCTCCAGTGCTGGATCTCGAAGTGCCGCTCGCTTGGGCTGGAATTGAGCAAGGCGCTTGCGCGCCTTTGGCTTTGCAGTGGCTGGAGACGGTGGAGAGCCGGCTGGGTGTGACGCCGATCGTTTATCTCAGCCCGGCCTTCGCCACGGAAATCCTGCGCAACGCTCCCGCGCTCGAGCGCTTTCCGGTGTGGCTGGCCCATTACACCGATGCAGCCGCGCCCGATGTCGCCAAGCCTTGGAACTCGTGGACATTTTGGCAATACACACGCGAGGGAAAGGCGCCGGGGGTTACGCTGCCGGTGGATCTGGATCGATTCAACGGCTCGCTGGATGATCTGAAAGCGCTGGGGGTGAAGCCGGAGCCGTCACCTGGCGCCAGCAACTGATGCCTTTAGCGCGACCGTGATTTCATCGCGCATTCGCAGTGTGTTTTCGCGGACTGATTTTACGAATTGCTCCTTCGTCACGTTTTCATTTCCGAAAGAATAGGTAATACCGCGCGACGAGTTTACGATTGCGCCTAAGCCATCCGCATTGAAGCAAACGGCGGCGCCTTCGGAGCTTGCTCCTTGCGCGCCGTATCCGGTGACCAGAATAAATGCTCGCGGCAGCAGAGCGCGCAAGCGGCGGGCATCTTCGGGGAAGGTCGCGCCGATTACGGGGCCGACCGAACTGTAGCCGGATTCTCCCGTCAGATCTTCGCCGAATTCGCGGATGGTTTGAGCGATGGTTTCGTACAGCGGGCGGCCGGTGCTTTCGAGTACCTGATCCTGATAATCTCGCGATCCCGGGTTTGAAGTTTTGAGGACAACGAAGATTCCTTTGCCGTGCTCGCGGCAGGCGTCAACATATGGCAACATGCTGTCGCGACCGAGATAGGGTGTCACGGTGAGGGCGTCCACATCGAATGCTCTCTTACCGAGGTAGGCCGCGGCGTAGGCTTCGGCCGTGGAATCGACGTCGTTGCGTTTGCCATCCGCGATCACCAGCAGCCCTCGCTGTTTCGCGGCTTGGATGGTATCTTCGAAGCCCTGGATGCCTGCGGATCCGTATTGCTCGAAGAATGCCAGTTGAGGCTTGACGATGGACGCAAGTCCGGCGATAGTATCCAATACCAGTTCGTGAAAATCGCGAATGATGGAAAGGATGACGGCGGGTGTGGGCGCGCCGCGGCCGGATTTTATGAAGGCCGGCATCAGGTCGATGCGCGGGTCTAGACCAACGGCGCAGGGGCTGTCGGTCTTGCGGATGGATTCCACCAAGCGGTCGGAGAAGTGACGCATGCGCTTGAACGCTGATTATACGCCGAGTTGGCAGGCGAAAGCGCCTGCCCCACGTTCAGTTGCCGAGGTTCATTAGGGGCTTGCCGCGTAGTTTGTAATCGGCCGCGTTGAGCTTGGGACTGAGATCCACCGTATCGAAGCGAACGTCGATGCCATGTGGGGCTCCATCCGGCTTGATCTGCACCGTCTTGGGATAGAACGCCTTTTCGCCCTTGAAATAGTCGGAGTAACTAATGAGCGCGGAGCCTACTCCAGTGGCGGTGCTGATCTGCACCTTTTGTGGACGCAAGCTGCTGTCCAGGCCGATGGAGATTTTCTCGGTGCCGTTTTCGGCGACCAGCGGATACTCTTCGTCCGGGACGGGCGCCGGATGGTTCGCGACAATCTTGAATTGTGGATTGCTGATCCTGACCAGCACGGCCGAAACCTGATAATCACGAATGAAACCCAAATCAGTGGGGAGATCCAACGCGTCTTGCCCCTTCAGATTCTTGCTGGCCGTGAATTCGCTGCCGGTGAAAGCGACTTCATGCAGGATAGCTCCGGCTTTGGCTTGAAATAGCGCCCGGTCCGGATTGTTGCGCATGAACAACGTCCAGCGTACGCTGGCGCCACCGTTGCTCCAGACCGTGAGACTGCCGGTAGCTTGCACCGTGGTCAGCTCGCGAAGCCCATCTTGACCGGCCACGGCTTGGACCACTTTCTTGAGTAGATCAGCCCCGAAAGCTTCGAGCGTGGCGCGGCTGGGCTCCAGCACCGCGGAAACCGGAAGGGTGCGGTCCGCTTCCACCGCGACCGTGGCTTGATGGCCGATGTACCCTTTCTCGTTGAAGTCGACCACCAACTTGCCGGGCTTCTTCTTAAGCTCCAGCCGTCCATCCAAGGTAGTCCCGACGGCGGTGCCGTCCAGGCTGATATCGCATTCGGCGGGTGCGCAAGTGAGCAACACCGTGCCCATTGGATCTTTCTTTGGAGGAGGCGGAAGAACGACAGCCACCACCGGCTTGGCTTTGCTCCGGATGGCCTTCAGAATCTCGTCGGATGCGCCCGCGGCCTTGAGCTTCTCGGCTTGGTCGGACGTTAGCGAAAAATCCACGCCGCGGTTTAGAATCGCTTCCTTCCGGCGATGCAGCGGGATGGCGTCCAGGCCGGCGAACTTGAGCACCTGCTCAAAGGTCAACGGGGCGCCATTGACAAATGGGTCTTCGGTTTTCTTGGAATGCGGGGCGGACGCCGGCTTGGGGTCTTCGGCGGCAATCCGCGGCGCGAGGTTCGATGGTCTCATGCACACCTACTTCATGGCCGCTTCCGCTTCTTGCGCGGCGCGGATCTTCTTCTTCCAGATGCGTCCTTCCATGTAGTCCGGATGGGCGGTCAGAAGGTCGTCCACTTTTTCCATGGCCTGGGCGTATTTGCCCGAAGCCCACAGCGCTTTCACCTGGTTCAACTGAACTTGTTCGTCCGAGGGCTTGGCAGGGGCGGGCTCGCTAGCCGGGACTTCCGTCGCCGCAACGGGCGTGGGAGTCTGGGGCGTCGCAACAGGTTGATCAACTGGAGCAGGGCTGGGCACGTGGACCACGGCCGAAGCGGGTGCCTTGGTCTGGGACGCATGCATGCTTTGGCGCGAAAAGAAAGTCAGGCTGATGCAAAACGTCAGCACCGCGGCGATCGCGTAGGGAATCCAACGCGTTTTGGAACTTTTTGGCGGAGCGGCGGCAGGCGTCCCCTTAGTTACGTGCGGGGCTACTTTCGGCGGCGCGGGAGTCACGTCCGGTGCAGTATTCACGGCTGGCTCAGGTGCTACAACTACCGGAGGAAGCGGCGGCGGAGCGGCTACAACCGGAGCCGGCGAAGCTGAGGCAAATGTTGGAGCGAAGGCTGGAGCGGCCAGTTCCATGGGAGGTTCAGCGCCGGCAATTGGTGCAGGCACTGCGCCCGGCCCCCGCAGTTTCTGCGAAATCAGGTACAAGCCGGCTGCAAACTCGTCTGCCCGTTCCAAGCGCTTCTCCGGATCTTTCTCGAGCGCTCGCACCATAAGCTGCTCCAGCTCGCCGGGAATCTCGGGGTCCAGCTTGCGCAGGAGTTCGGGCGTGGTGTGCACAATCTCGCGCGCTATCAGATTTGCGTCGGCCGGGAAAGGATATTTCACCAGCAGCTCATACAGCACTACCGCAACCGAGAAGACATCCGACTTGGCTTTGAAGGGCTTGCCCAGCACTTGCTCCGGTGCAAAATAGTTCGGCAGCAACGCGCCCGGCCGGCCTCCCGCTTCCACAATGGACGCCAGGCATTTTCCGATGCCAAAGTCGAGAATGGTGGCATCCTTGCCCGTGACGAAGATATTTCCGGGCTTGATATTTCCGTGCGCCACTCCCTTGGAATGGGCAAATGCCAGCGCGCCGCAGACCTGCACCATGAGGTCGATCTTGTCCGCCAGCGAGAGAATCCGGCGGTCGATATGCCAGCGCAGATCGACACCGTTGAGAAGTTCAGTAGCGACATAAATTGCGCCATCCACTTCGCCCAGATCACGCACTTTTACGATATGCGGATGGCGTAGCTCGGCCGAGGCGCTTAGGTCGCGGCAAATCTGTTCGCGCAATTCCGGCGTCGCGATAATGGCCGGATTCAGAACCTTCAACACCATTTCGCGATTGCGAAAGGTGTCGGTGGCGCGGTAGGTTGTGCCTACGGCGCCCACGCCCATCTCGTCCAGAAGCTTGTATTTACCGATTGATGTCATCGAAGTAGCGCCCTGTTCGCCCCCAGGTGTTCACCGCTGCCGAAGGAAGTACATCGGCTACTAGTAAATATCGGATGGGCGCGGTGGCTGCTGCATGCTGGATCAACGAACTAATGGTTTTTTGGCCTGTGACTGCGTGAGTCGCCGTAGTACGGAAGTAGGGTGAGCCTCCGGCTCGCCGCTTAGCGCTTGCCGAAGAGCCACAAAAGGAACGACAGCACCACGCTGACCAGCAGGCAAGTAGCCAGCGGAAAATAGAATACCGAATTCCTGCCGCGGATCACGATGTCGCCGGGGAGCCTGCCTAAACGGATGGGCAGCTTTTCGCCGAGCGTGAGAATCAACCCCAGCGCCAGAATGATAATCCCTAGCGCGATCAGCGTTCGGCCCAGATTCACACTGAATAGGTTCACACCGAGTATGTTCGTCCGCGATGCTGCCCTAGCAGGATTTGCACCATGCGATGCGCGATCAATTCATGCAAGGTCAGCAGTTCGCGATTGGCGGCCGTGATGGCCTCGACGTCCAGTGGATCCGCCGGCCCGCCGCCTGCTTTCAGAGCATCCGTCGCCTCGCGGATGATCGGGTCAGCGATAACGTCGCCCGCCATTTCCCAAAGCGTGATGAAGCGATCTACGGCGGTAGGGAAACTGACAGCGAATACGCCGTGATTGCTGGTAGTGCGCGGCGGTTTGTAATCCAGATTGAAGGGCCCTGCGTATTTGTGGCTGCGCAGCAGCACCAGTACGTTCAGCCAATCCAGCGGATTCACCAACCCTACCGCGATATCGACATCGTGCTTCAGGCGATAGCCGTCGTTAATGTCGAAGTGGAATAGTTTTCCCGCGAGCAGTGCCCGCGCCAGCGCTGCCCGAGGCGCGCCGCCCCACATCAGCTCATGCAGGTATTCCGGATTCAGGCCCACCATTTCCGGATGCTTCAGCAATCCGGAGCCAATGAACGCCAGCATGGCATCGCTGGTCGGTAGCAATATTTCGGCTTGCGGTTCGAACGGCTTGGCTTCGAGGCAATGTTTCAGCGTGGGACGATTGAGTTTTTTCGCAAGCTCGATATCCGCTTCGCACGCCGCATTCAATCCGTCGGCATACCAACGTAACGTTTGGGTCTCTTCCACAGCGCCCTGCGTGTAGTAGCCGAGTGAGCCCGGCCAGTAGACTGCGAACTTCGCCCCCAGTTCATGTCCGATCGCGACCGTATTCGCCAATCGCCACGCCGCATATTTCCTGACCTCGGGCGCCTCCGCTGCCGGGCTGGCGGCCCACACGGCGTGGAAGAACGTCTCTGTGGTCACCATGGAACATTCCAGGCCGTGCTCTTTCAGTGCCTTTTTGATGCGATCCACAATCTTCGATTGCTCATCCTTGCCGAGCGACTCGGTGGAAATTACGTCCGTATCGTGCGTACACCAGTGGCCGATGCCGAGCTTGCCGTATTCGCGGATCACGTCTTCAAAACCAATCGCATCACGCGTCGGTGCGTGGAACAGCGCTTGTCCCTGATAAGCAGCGGCCCATTGCGGCCCGGTGATGTAATACTTTCGGCGAGTGGCAGGCGGGTAAGCGCCTCCGCAGACCGCCATTAACCGCTCGACGAGGGCGCGTTGTTGATCGGGTTTCATCGCTAACATCATAACGGTTATTCGGTTACTCGGTTCTTCGGTTCATCGGTTCGCGCTCCGTCAGGGAACGGTAAAACGCAAGGAGCTACGAACCGAAGAACCGATAAACCGAAGAACTCTTTACTTCCCGCCTGAGATCAAATTCACTATCGCAGCGCCTACCGCCGTGAGGAACGGTTGTCCGCCGGTCGCGAGATCGGCCGCAGTCATGTAGTCTTGGACGATGTCCGGGTAAATTCCTACACCGTCGTAAGAGGGTAGCAAGGGAAAGCCCGGTGTTTGGACGGGCGCCGCTCGCGTGATGAGTGACTCGGTGACTCTGGTGGAACCCTCCGAGTAAGCACCGGCATCGAACGATACCACGTTGCCTCCGCCGCCATCGGTGCGAGTTCCGAAAAGCGTGGCGCGCTTGGAGTCTTGCAGGAACATGGCCAAGATCTCAGCAGCGGATAAGGTGAAGTTATCCACCAGAACCAGCATCGGCTTCGTATACGCTGCAAGATTCCCGTTGCTATCGGTAGCGGCCGGCGTATCGAAGGTGGGGCCGCAGACTGCCAAACTTCCCGTCATCCCTCGATTCGAAGCCAAGGCTTTCTTTACCGCGTTGAGATGCGAAGTATAAAGAGCGATCACCCACTGCGGCGCGCCCTCTTCTTCGGCGATAGTTATGTTCTCTGAGTACGCAACCTGCCAGCTCAGTGTCGCGCGAAGCTCAAACTCGAGACCTCGGAAGTTATGGGGAATCAGGTAGGACGCCAAGGTCTGCGAATAGCATCCGTCGCCGCCGCCATTTTCCATGATATCCACCACCAGGCCGTCGGTATTGGCTTGGAAATAGGCCATCTCACCGGCGAATTGCGTCTGCGCGTTACTGAAGCTGTTCGGCTCCATGGAGGGAATGCGAATATAGCCGATGTTGAGTTTTCCAATCGGGAACGTACCGGACACGAATTCGTCCGTCTGGCCGGCTCCCAGGCGCAGTTTGAATCCCGCGGGAGGGTTAAACACCGGCGAGAAGTTGCCGAAAGGTTCCAGGCCGCTGGTTACGAATGGCGTTGTCAACGCGCGCATGGTGCGAAGCTTCTTCAGCGGCGCCATGTAATCGGGCTGGGGCGTTTCCACCTTAGCGGCGCGAGCTCCAGTCCAAACTCCCCAGGGGTTCAGCTCTCGCCCGGATTCCGCATGGGCCGTAGCCGCAGTAACGCCGCGCCGGAACGTCCTGTTCTTGAATGCGGCGCTGGTTTGTGTGACCGCAACCGGGGATTGCACCGGGCCCTCCTCGGTCACCGCTGTACCCAGCACGTCCCAAGGAATGCTGTAGGTCACGGTTTTTCCATTCTGCTGATTGACCACCACCGTTGCGTTGGCGCTAATGTTAGTGGCGCGCGGATACCATCCCTGATAGCGCTCGGTGATGGTTGCGGCCGCCAGCCGTGCCTGGCTTACGGGATTGCTGGATCCATTGACGGAGTACGGGACGAATTGCGTCAGCAGATCGGCCACGGCCACGCCGTCCACCGAAACCAACTCATCGCCGATGTTGAAGCCGTATGTACTGGGCGGCAGATAGCCGGTATCGATAAAGTCGATCAGGAATTTCCCGCCATAGATATCGCCGTTGAAATGCAGCCAGGCATCGAAATCCGACTGAATGGTGAACTCATCATGGCTATCCTGCAAACTGGCGACATACTTTACGCAGATGTCGTAGAAATCGATGTCGGTTTGTGACGCCTGCACCTGGGCGAGCCAAGGCGTGATCTTGTAGAGATCGAAATTAAATACATCCCGTTTCTCCTCATAAGGCCCGTAGTTCTTGGCATAGAGCCCAACCAGCTGCAGGAAATCCGAATTCTTCTGGTCCGGCGTCAGTTGTGCAAAGCCGAGTGGCGCCAAGCATAAGAACGGAATAAAGAATTTTAGCGTCTTCATGAAAATCCCCTTTCGTGGCGTTATGTAACGCGGTGTTATGCAACTATAACAAAGACCGCGTGGGGATGGGAAGTGGAGCGCGCCGCTAATTTTCGGAGCGTAATTTCGCCGGCGGCCATATCGGCAGCATTGCCTACCACGATCACCAGATTGCCGGCGTGCAACTCGACGTCGGGAAAGGCGGTCTGTTCCGGCCGTTCCAGAAGAGAATCCCACCGGAAATATTTGCTGCATGCCCATGTGCCGATCTCTAGATTTCGCAAGGATATTTTCTCCCTCGCAGAGGCGGCTCTCACGGGGACGGTCGTCGAGTTCACACACAAACGGGTGACCTTTCGAGTGATTCCGGAACAATCTACCGACAAGATTCGAAACATCACTCCGCTCGAGGTGATCGATCCGGCGTATAGCGATAACCTCGAATCGGGGACAATCGAACTGCGGAGAGAAATGGAAAAGGACTGGAGCAAACTTTGACAGCCAACGCGCGCACTGCATACCTCGACACCGACGTTGCCGTGTGGCTGGCGCAAGGCGATTTGTCCAGAATCACACCGGCCGCCCTGGACTCCGTGAGGAATTCCAACTTATTGGTATCTCCCATGCTGGCCCTTGAACTTGCATACCTGCACGAGATTGGTAGGATTACGCTGAGCTCTCAAGATGTCCTGCTCAAATTGAGAACAGAAATCGGGGTTGAAGTGTGCGACTTGCCGTTTCCGGAGTTGATGACCATCGCCGTGAATGAGAAATGGACAAAGAGACCTGTGGTAGTCGCGCGCTTCAGTAAATCAGCTTCAATGAAAACTGAATCTGCCGGGACGTTCCCGCCGTGCGGCTGATCTCGCCGAAGCCTGGGCCCAGGACGATATTCGAGGGCAGGCCGAAATTTACGGCATTGAATATATTGAAGAACTCGGCGCGGAACTGGAGCGATGCCACTTCGCCTTGCGCGCTGGTTACGAGTGGCGTGTCTTTGATTAGCGCCATGTCGAAGTCATGAAGGCTTGGGCCGCGGAATGTGTTTCTGCCGAGCGTTCCGAAGACTCCCTGATTTGGGCCGGTGCCGCCCGGGACATTGATTGGAATATAAAAGAACGACGCGTTGTTCGCGCCCATTCCGAAATAATCTTCGCGCACGGTGCGGCTGGTGGAAAGATCCGGGGTGCCGATCTGATCGGGCCGGTCCGTCCCAGCCGCTCCTACTCCGGTCTGCTGGATGCCTGAGTAAACGGTGAAGGGAAGGCCGCTCATGAGCGTCCCGATGCCCAGCAGTTGCCAACCAGCGGTCAGCTTTTTGCCGAGAACCCGAAGGAGGGGCGCGCGGTCCGCGTGAAGATCCTGGAACAGGCTGAAAGCGAGCACGTTCTTGATGTCGAAGTTTGATACAGCTTTGTCGGCGCGAGTGTCGAACGGGTTTTCGGGCGCGGTTTGCACCACGGCGCCCGAATATCCGGAGACGAATCCGCCGAAGACCGCGCTCGTATCGTCAATGGATTTCGAAAGCGTGTAGCTGGCTTGGAATCCGAGGCCGGAAGCAGTCAGATCCTTTTGCGCGGAAACTTGCAAGGAGTGATAGGTGGAATGGGAACGATTGGTCATCAGATTGATCGGTCCATAGCCGCCGGTGATTGCTCCGGATGAATTGAACTGCGTATAAGGTGCGAATCCAGGATCGGCGCCGGCGAACCCGTTTGGATAATCCGTCACGGGCAGCTTGATTCCAGCCGTGCCGACATAGGCCGCGGTCAGCGTGGCTCCGGCCAGTTTTTGTTCCAGGCCAGCGGTCCAGGTGCCGATGTAACCATTCTGGAAATTCGGCGCGATGCCGGCGATGGCCAGCGGCGTGATCTGATGATTGGGCGAAAGCGCGGCGAGGTCCTGCTCGAAGCGCAGCACATCCATAAGAGTGTTTCCCGGAACTTGTTTCGAATTGCCCGACGCGAATATCGGCGATCCGGTGGGCGTGTAAACGGTGGGTAACTGCTGGGGTGTGATGGTGAGGCCGAAAGGAATCAACTCGCCGGGCGCCGCAGTGAGGCGCGGATAGACCACGAAGGGCGTGCTTGCGGTGAGATAGTCGTCCTGATAGAGGTTGACAAGAAGCGTCGTGATCCCGGCGCCGGTGCGCAGCAAGGTATTTCCGGCCACGCGCCATTCCGCTGCCAGGCGCGGACCCCAGCCGTTCTTGTCGAGCGAGTATGGGGGTTGGGGATTGATGAGCAGCGTGGATCCCGGCTGGGAGCCGCCCAGCACGGGAGCGGATGTTTCGAGGTTCGATTCGCGGATGCGTGATTCGATTTCATAGCGCAAGCCGTAGTTGAGCAGCAGGCGAGGCGAAATCTTCCAACTATCCTGGAAGAACACGTTGTATGCATCGCGGTGGATGGCGGCATCGCCGATGCGGGGGCCCTGCGCAAACAGCAGCGGCGCAACGGCGGTGGTGTAAGTGAACGCGCTCGCGGTGAGGAGTCCTGTAAGGGCGTCGGGCAGGAGACCGCCGACTGGGATGTCGTGTGCGCCGCTCACCGAACTGATTGCGACGGGTGAGTACGCCGCGCCGCCGCCGAATTGGTAGAGGCCGTTGGGGCTGATTCCGAACAGTGACGTATCGCGGTTCAATCGAACTTCGCCGCCGGCTTTGAAGCTGTGCTTTCCGTGTGTCCACGCGACGGTCTGGCGAAGCTGCAATAGATTGCCGAACCAAGCAGTAACGGATCCAGCGGCTGCGTTGAACGCTTCGTACAAGCCGTCGCCGAACGTCAACGCAGGATCCGTGCGATCAAGCGTTGGAAACCCGGGCGTAGCGCGGGTGAAGCTCAGGGAAGACTGCAGAGTGAGTGAGGCCGAGGGCGTGTGGGTGTAAGAGATAGCCGCGTTACGCTGCTGATCGGTGAATTGAATCGCGAAATTCGGATCAATGGCGGTTTGGCTGGGGTTGGTGGTTGGCCCGACAGTATTCTCCATGGTGAAGCGCGCGAACAATTGCGATTTATCCGAAATGCGATGGTCCAGGCGCGCTGAAAACTGATCGGAGACTGTGGTCACTTTCGACGATGTCGCATAGGTGCGTGCGCCGTAGGGGCCCTGCGTATCGTTGGGCAGCGGATAGCGCGCCAGAAGTTTCGCGATTTTCGGGTTCACCGGGACGATCAGCGTGTCGCCGGGAAAAGCCGTGGTGTCCAGGCCCGAGCGCTCGGCAGCCGTGGGAACCGGGATCACCTCGGTGGCGCTCAGTACTTGCCGGAAGCCTTGATATTCCAGAAAGTAGAAAGTTTTGTCGCGGCCGTTGTAGAGGTGTGGCACGATCAACGGGCCGCCATTGGTCAGGCCAAATTCGTTACGGATGAAGGGCGGGATGCGGCGTGGATCGGCGATGGAGCGCTGGTCGAAGAAATTGCGCGCATCCAGCGCTGAGTTGCGAAGAAACTCGAATGCGGAGCCGTGTTCGGCGTTGGTTCCCGAGCGCGTGATGATATCGGTGAAACCGGCCGCGCCGCGTCCGATCTCGGCGGGCATCCAACCGGAGCTGGAACGAATCTCCTGGACTGCGTCCACGTTGAAATTGGTGAACGTGGCCCCGCCCATTTCCGGATCGGTGCTGTCAGCGCCATCCATCGCAAACACGGCCGCGGTTCCGCGCTGTCCGTTCACTGCGAACTGCTGCGTGAAATTTGCAGCGCCGTTGGTGTCCGTCATGGTGCCTGCGGCGAGCAAAAGCAACTGGCTGAAATCGCGTTTGTTGAGCGGCAGCGAGGAGACAGCTTTGTTCGACAACTGCTGGCCGCCGGTGCTCTGGCGCGAGCCTTGGTCTTCGAGAAGAGAGAGACTCCCGTCGGTTGACAACTGGAGAACGGCGTCGAGACCTGCGGCGGGCAGTTGCACTTTGCGAGAGTAGATCGCCGTGGTGCCGTTATGTTCCACCGAGATCGAATACTCGCCCGGCGTGACTGCGGGAAATGTGAAGCGGCCGGTTGGTTCCGTTTTGGTTGAGGATGTAGCCTTGCCGGACTGTAGATGCACTTCGGCGCCCGCGATGGGCTTGCCCGCGGTGTCGCGAAGAATGCCGGTCCAGGGTTTCGCGTTCTGCGGCTGGGCCGGCGCCAGCGCGCACGCAGCAAGAATGACGAGTAAGATTGTTGAATCGACCTTCCGAACCATGCTTCAATAATAGTTACACTCCTTCCCGAGTACTGGAGGTCAATCCGAATTGAATCAGGCAATCCTCGCCCTGGAGGACGGAACGGTCTTCGAGGGCAAGAGCTTTGGTGCGCGAA
>JBEKJJ010000128.1:0-19914 GCA_050011295.1 Bryobacteraceae bacterium | reverse complement strand
TCGGCAGGCTGTCGAAAAATACCTGCCCGTAGCGCTGCTTGGTAATTCTATTGTCCAACAAAACCAGCGCCCCCCGGTCTGTCTTGCTGCGGATCAGCCGTCCGAATCCCTGCTTCAACGCCAGCGCCGCCTGGGGAATCTGATATTCGTAAAACGGATTGCCGCCGTCTTCCCGTATGCGCTGGATTCTGGCTTCCACAACCGGATCGCTCGGAACCGCGAACGGCAACTTGTCTATGATAACGCAGCTCAGTTGATCGCCCTGCACATCCACTCCCTGCCAGAATGAGGATGTAGCGAACAGGACGCAGTGCGGCGTGCGGCGAAATTCGTCCAACAGCGCGCTGCGTGGCCCGGTACCCTGCAATAGCGTCGGATAATCGATTTCGAGCGACACGCGATCGTACACCATGCGCATCTGCTGGTAGCTGGTGAACAATACGAAGGCGCGACCCCGCGTGTGCTTCAGTATCCGAGTGATCTCCTCGGCGGCGGCTTTCGGGAATGCCGGCGTGCGCGGGTCCGGCATATGTTGAGGCACGTAGAGCAGGGCCTGCTTCTGATATTCGAAGTGGCTGGGGACTACTAGCGATCGCGTGTGCCGAATGCCCAACCGGTTTTCTGCAAATTCGAAAGTTCCGCCGACGGCCAACGTGGCGGACGTTAGAATCACGGTGTCGAGCGCATCGAAAAGCTTCTCTTCGAGAATCTTGGATACATCGATAGGCGTCGCCTGGAGAAAACATCCCCGGCCGCGGCGCTCGATCCAGTACACGAAACTTCGGTTGTCGCCGCGGCTCCAGAATTCTAGTTGGACTCTCAGTTCCAGCGCACGCCGGTGCAGCGGCAGGACATCCTCCGGCGCGTTCTTCACCAGTTGAAGTTGCGTGGCTACCAGTTCCAAGGCCCGCAAAACATCGTCCAGCTTGTCCTGATGACGCTCGAAGAACGCCACGTGGCCTTTGAAACCCACGCGTCCCTCGGACTCACCAAACAGCGCGAAAAATTGCATGGCGCGATCATCCAGAGTTTCGAGTATCCGGTCCAGCTCGCCCGATCCAAATTGTTTGGCTCGCGATACAGCGGCGATATCGCGAACCAGTTCCTGAAACTGGTAGTTGCTGACGCCCGCGCCGAAGTATTTTCCCACCACGTCTTCGATCTCGTGCGCTTCATCAAAAACGACCGCGGCGTATTCCGGGATGATGCCGCCGTAATCGTCGTCCTTCACCGCTAGGTCCGCAAAGAACAGGTGATGGTTGACGATGATGATATCGCTTTCGTGCGCGCGCTGGTGCATCAGGGTGAGAAAGCAGCGCTCGAACTGCTGGCACTTTTGTCCGCTGCACAAATCGCGGCGTGCATCCAGCTTTTGCCAGGCCGAGCTCGATTCCGGCAGCGTCTTGATCTCGGCACGGTCGCCGGTGGTGGTGGTTTTCTCCCACTCGCGAATGATCTGGAAATCGGCGATTTCTTCGAGACCATTGAGCATCGGCTGCTTCTCGGCATCGTAGATCTTCTGGCGGCAAGCGAAGTTGTTGCGGCCCTTCATGTAGCACACTTCGAGTGGCCGGTCGAAATGCTTTTGCAGAAACGGAATGTCTTTGTAGAAGAGCTGCTCTTGAAGGTTCTTGGTTCCTGTTGAGATCACTACACGCTTGCCGGAAAGGATGGCCGGCGCCAGATAGGCCAGCGTCTTTCCGGTCCCGGTGCCCGCGTCCACCAGCAAATGCTTTTTTTCGGCCAGCGCCGATTCGATGGCTTCGGCCATTTCGAGCTGTCCAGGCCGGAACTCGTAATGCGGATGCCATTTCGATAGCAGCCCGTGCCGGGAAAAGAATTGGCGCGCCGTGAGCGCCTTGGCCGCCGAAGACATTACTTTCATTCTAGGTGGAAGGCACCCGGAGCGCATTCAGTCGCGCTATTTATATGTGCGTTCGTTCCGGAGGAAGACCCCCAATACTTCGACCGTACCGGTAGCATGTATAGGTTCGAAATGACGCGATAGCGCCCTGACACCTTGCGGTGAAGACCTTTGTGCGCCTTGCCCCTTAGCGCCTTTACCAGGCCTCGAAAAGGATCCTCAGCAAGCTCTCGAACATCATCGAGAATACGCTTCCGCCGGTCCGGCGGTATCGCCTCAAGCTGTTTTGCGGCGGCGTTGTGGACGCTTATGTGCCAGGTCATGCTCTAACGTGGCCAAAGTGACGTACTTCCCCTCGCGCATCTCTCGGCGGGCCTTCAAAATCATCGCGCTCTCCTCGCGGCTAAGTACGTTGTCGGGATCGATCAGTCTCTTAAGCTTGATAAGCACGCCATTCGCCTGCTGAGTGAGGGCCACAAAATCGCCCTCCCGCAACCGAAGCGTTTCCAACATCTTCTTTGGAATAACGATCTGACGGCGCTGGCCGACACGACCGACTGATTCCCGCATTGACTTGTCGTCTTCCTGCTCATGCCACTTCAGATTATCAGATTCTCTGATGAAGCCAGCGAGTATAATCATCACGCTCATGGTGGCGCTCAACGCATGCGCTACGATGAAAATAATGCTGGCGCGTCTGCCGCTCATTGTCCTGATCGCCGCACCAGTGTTCGCGCAATCCCCGTGCGAGGGGACGCCCGCCTATTCGCCGTGCGAGGTGACATTCGAATTATCCGCCGCCGATCTTGCCGCGCATCGCAACCCTTACGCCGATATACAGCTCCAGGTGGAGTTCAAATCCCCGCGATTTCACACCTACGCGATGCCGGCGTTCTGGGATGGCGGCCGCAAAATGACCATCCGCTTCTCCCCCACCGAAGCCGGCCAATGGAGTTACCACATCACGAGCAGCCTCCCGGCGTTGGACGGCAAGGAAGGCGCTTTCAGCGCGGCCGCGTCTGAATCGCCGGGATACGTGAAAGCCGCCAATGTACACCACTGGGCAACTGACAATAAGAAGGCGCATTTATGGATGGGCTACATTGACGACCGCTTCGCATTTGACCCTCCCGAGGAGCTGGAGCGCAAGCTCAACGAAGCCGTCGAAAACAAATTCACGCACTTCCGTGGCTCTATCCTGGGAAACGCGGCCGACGGCAAGCGGGTTTATGTTGGCCCGGACCACCCCAATGCAGCGTATTTCGATGAACTCGACCGCCGGATGCTTGCCATCCATAAGCGCGGGCTCACCATCGATCTGATCCTGGCCTCCGATCCAGCCTATGTCACCAGCCTGTTTCCCGATTGGCAATCGCGCGCGCGCTTCATTCGATACATCGTGGCGCGCTATGCACCGTTCAATGTCACTTGGCAGGGATTGGAAGAATTTGAAGAATACTCGGACGGCCGCGCATTGCTGAAGGAGCTGGGGCTCAATCTCAAGAAGCTTGATCCTTACGAGCATCCCCGCTCTTCGAACGCAAAAATCACTTCCGCGCCACTCGTGGCCGACGGTTGGATGGACTTCATCATCGAAGGTTCCACGGATGATGTGGTTGGATCGGTCGAGCATCAGCTTTATCAAGTTCCATTCGTCGGCGTCACCGATGCCCAGCATCTTTGGAATTCCACTATGGACGGCGAGTATCCCGAGTTTCGCGGCGATGGCGCAGCTCTGTGCCACCACTGGTTCGATTTCATGGCCGACACGCGGCACTGGGAGCTGGAGCCGTATTTCGACATCGATGGCGGCCGCGCGGTGGCGTTGGAGGAAATCGAATATGTGAACTATATCGAGCATCCCGGCGCTCCCATAGAATTGTCGGTGGAGAAGCACGGATACGACGTTTATTGGTTCAATCCAGTCACCGGCGAGTATCTCGAACAGAAAAAATATAGAGGCGAACACTTCACCGGCCAGGTTCCGGATTCGAGCCACCCCTGGGTATTGCTGGTAGGTCGAGAAGGCCGTAAGGAATCGATGCTCAAGTCCGTCAAGTTCGACTCGCGCGAAGTGCCCGTACAGGAGCTCGAGACAAATCCGCAGAAGGTGCCATACGCCATCGTAGATCCTGCCGCCGACACTCTCGCGGCGGGCAGGCCGGTTCGCTTTTCGGTGAAATTGACGCGGGAAACACGCGCCACGCGTTCCATGATGTATCTCTGGACCGGCGAAGTGGCGGCCGACGGACGAGGGTCCCGCGTGCTGGGCACGGGCGCACCGGGCACTTTTGTGATTTCGCCCAGCATGGCAGCAAATTTCCCGGCCGTTCTCAGCATTCACCTAACGGCTCTGAATGCGAATGGAAAAGCCTACGCCGCGGATAAGGTGTACCAGCTCACCAAGTGATTTTTTCCATCGACACTACATCCGAATTCGGGAGTATCGCGCTTACCGATCGCGGCCTTGTTGTTGAAGAAGTGCTGCTGCACTCCCCCGACGGATTCGGCCACATTCTGTTTCCGCAGATCGAGAAGCTGCTGGCGAGGCACGGTGTTTCCGTGAGTCAAATGGATTGCTTTGCGGCGGCTTCGGGGCCTGGTTCGTTCACCGGAGTACGGATCGGCCTGGCTGCGGCGAAGGGGCTGGCTGAGGCAGTATCGAAGCCTGTAGTTGCGGTTTCGAATTTACGGGCCTTGGCATTTTTTGGGACAGCTCAGTTGCGCGCAACCGTACTGGACGCGCGGCGTGGTGAAGTCTACGGAGCCGTTTACGACGCTACGCTCGAGCAAGTAGTGGAAGAAGCAGTGATGAAATTTCCGGCATGGCTCGAGACGTTGCCACCGGCTGACTTCGAATTCGTCTCTACCGATTTCTCGCCGTTCCAGAGTTTCGTGGATGCGAGTGTTCCGGTGGTCACTGCGCCGCGCGCGTTAGCTGCCGCAATCGGCCAAATCGCCTGGGGTGAGTTCCAAGCGGGACACGCACGCGACCCGGCGGAGATCGACGCCAATTACATCCGACGCTCGGATGCCGAGATGGGCCCTACTCTTTCACTTTCATTACGAAATAAGTAAACTCGGCGCCGGGTTCCAGCAGCAGTTGGTGCGCCGTCTTCGGCGGAATGTGCACGATATCACCGGCGGAAAGCTTCTGCTTTGTGCCCCCGTCGATGGACGGTCCGCGAAGCTCGTTCGGCGCAGTGGTTTTGGCATTCTGTAAGACTCCGCCCACGGTCAACATTGCGGTGCCTGATGTAACCACAAAAAGATCCGACTCCGTTTCGTGCAATTCGGCCTCGCCGTTGCCCTCCCGGTGCGCGACCATGGTGTAGTGATTGCCATAATCGGTCAATCGTTGGCTCACGAACTTCTGCGCGTTGACTTTCGGCGCGAGAGCTTCCGAGAAGCCCTTCAACTCCGCGGCGCTCCAGTATTTATATCCGGCCGGCTCAGCGCCGATCAGGGGTAGCACGCAAATCAGGAAGATCAGTTTGGTTTTCATATATGCCAATGGGAAAAATCATTATGGCAGAGTTGCATCTATCCCTTCCGTGGTTCCCGCGTCTAAACAGAAATGCAAAAAATATCGCGCTACCTGTCAATTCTATGGATGGCCGGCACGGCTCTTGCGCAGCGAAATCCAGGTTGCCCCCAAGAAACTGCCAAGCAATGCGTGGGCCTGGCGTTGGAGGCGATGGGCGGGCGCGAACGTTTGGAGCAAGTGAAGAGCCTGCGCCTGCAGATCATCGGCCACACGCTGCTGACGGAACAGTCGTACCGCCAGGCGCCCTTCATCACTTCGTATGAGCGCGGCCAGGTGACCTATGACCTAGTCAATCAGGGAGCCCTCACGGAAATGAAATCGACATGGCCTGAGTCTGACGCTAATCAGTCGGATTCCGATTCCATCGTGGTAGTGGGCCCTGACGGCGGTGTGACCCGCTCCAAGGACCGCGACTTCCCATGCTCTCTGGGCGCGCTGGATGCTGCCCGGCAAATGCTGGCGCTGGGGCCCGCGCGCGTTCTGCTCACCGCATCCGATGCGCCGGATTTGCACTTCGACGCGCCCGAGACTTTGCGCTCCACATCCCACGCGGTTGTGGCTTTCACTTGGGGGAAGGTTCCGGTGCGCGTACTGCTCAATGCGTCCAACCATCTGCCCGATGCCGTGGAGACCACTCAAGAATTTCACGATTTCTGGTATTTCTGGGGCGATGTCCAGCAGCGCATTTATTTCGACAACTTCAAGCTCTCCCAGGGCATCGTGTTTCCCACCAACCTGGTGGAGGAGCGCAACGGCGTTGAGTGGAGTTCCAGCCAGGCGCTCAACGTCGAGTTCAACGTCCCGATTGATCCTAAGGCGTTCGCCATGGACACAAAAGTCGCCAAACAAAGCGCTGGGGCTCCCGGTTGGAAGTTTCCGTTTCGCGCTCAAAAGGCCACCACGCTCGCGCCCGGCGTAGACCTCTTCGCTGGGGCGTGGAACTCCACCATCGTGAAGCAGCCGGAGGGAATCGTTATTCTGGAATCACCAATTTCGGAGCCGTACACGCAAGGAGTGATCGAGGAGGCCAGGAAGCGCTATCCCGGAACGCCAGTGAAAGCCGTACTCTCGACCTCCGATTCATGGCCGCATACCGGAGGTGTCCGATTCGCCGTTGCCGAGGGCCTTCCGGTCTATATTCTCGATCTGAATCAGCAACTGCTCGACCGGACGATCAGCGCCCCGCACACGTTAGATCCCGACGCGCTCGAAAAATCGAAGCACTCGAAAGATCCAAAGTGGAAAATCGTTTCCGGAAAGCAAGAGCTTGGCGCCGGTGAAAATCGCATGGAGCTTTACCCGTTGCGCGGCGCATCCACCGAGCGGCAGTACATGGTCTACTTTCCGGAATCCCGTTTGCTCTATGCCAGCGACACGTTGGCGCTAAACCAAGACGGCAGCTTGTACGATCCCGAGTTGATGCATGAAGTAGCCCAAGCGGTGAAGCGCGCGAATCTCAACGTGGACACTGTTTTCGGCATGCATCAGGGACCGATGCCATGGAGCCAGGTGCTGGCATTGATTGAGAAATCCCTGCATGCTTGATCACTTTGCGAATTTCTGCACGCGCCAATTCTTGATCTCCGCGACGTAGATCGCGCCCGTGCTGTCCACCGCAATGCTGTGCACGAAATCCAGCTTGCCCTGCACCTTCCCATAGGATGACAGCACGCCCAGAATCTGGCCATTCAGATTCAGCTTGACGATGCGATTGTTCACGCCGTCGCACATGTAGATGGCGTTCTCTCTCGCGACGTAATCCAGGCCCCACGGTGTGCCTACATCCGTCCACTTGCCCAGAAATTTGCCGTTCTGATCGAAGATCTGGACGCGTTGATTGTTCCGGTCCGCCACGTACACGCGGCCCTGGCTATCCAGCGTGACGTCGTGCACCAGATTGAACTCGCCGTCGCCGGTTCCTTTCTGGCCCCAATGTGTGATGTACTCGCCGTCCTTGTTGTACCGGACCACGCGCGAATTCACGTAGCCGTCGGAAACGAAGAAATCTCCGTTGGGCGCGAACGCGAGATTAGTGGGACGATTGAACCCGTCCTTGGTGTCGTTCGTCCCAGGAGCCCCGCCCACCTGGCCGATCATCATCAGCAGATGGCCACGCGGCGTAAATTTCATGACGCGGTGCGCGGCCACGTCGACTGTCCAGATGTTCCCGTCCTGGTCGACTTGGAGGCCATGCGCGGCCGTGACCGGGACTTCCGTCCAGGCCTGGAGCATTTTGCCGGACTTGTCGAATTCGATCACCGGATGCGCGCCGCGATTGAATACCCAGACATTGTCGTCTTTGTCGACAGACACGCCCGAGCACTCTCCGAAATTCCAGCCGGCCGGGAGTTGCGCCCAGTCCATCACCACGTGATGCGGCAGCGGTGGACCGGACTTCAGTTCACCGAGCGCGGGTAGTACGGCGATCACGGCCAGAACCAGAATCTCAAGACGCATGGGCTGAGGTTATGTTAGGCAATGTTTGAAAGTCAACTAAAGGCCGGGTACAATCTCTAGTGGGAATAAGGAGATTGAATACTCCAGCATGAACGTCTCTGTTAAGGGCGACTACGCACTCCACGCCATTTTTGACCTGGCGCTGCAGCAGCCTGGTGAACCCATCAAAATCGCCGACATCGCTCAGCGCCAAAAGATCCCACAGAAATTTCTGGAGCTGATCCTGGCGGGATTGAAGCAGGGCGGATTCGTGGAATCGCGGCGTGGCGCCGAAGGCGGCTACCTGCTGTCGCGGACGCCGGATGCAATTACCGTGGGCGACGTGCTCCGTTATGTGGAGGGCGCGAAGAGCAACAAGCCGGCTCGCAAGCAATCCGCGGGCGATCCGTTTACTGAAACCTGGCGCCGCGCTGAATCGGCTATCTCGAACGTGCTGGATAAAACCACCTTCGCGGAATTGGTGCGCAATTGGCGCGAGCGGCAAACCAAATACGTGCCCAACTGGGAGATTTGATGTTATTTCAAGACAATTCGCTGAGCATCGGGCGGACTCCGCTTATCAAGCTCAATCGCGTCACCAATGGCGCCCGCGCTACTGTGTTAGCCAAAATCGAAGGGCGGAATCCCGCCTATTCGGTGAAAGACCGCATTGGCGCTGCCATGATCTGGGACGCCGAGAAGCGCGGCCTGTTGGGACCGGGCAAGGAATTGATCGAGCCCACCAGCGGCAACACCGGCATCGCGCTGGCCTTTGTGGCCGCCGCGCGCGGCTATCCCATCACGCTAATCATGCCGGAGACGTTTTCGGTGGAGCGGCGCCGGATCCTGCGCGGCTTCGGCGCAAACTTGATCCTCACGGACGGCGCTGCGGGCATGCAAGGCTCTATCTCGAAGGCGGAAGAAATGGTGGCTTCCGATCCCGGCCGCTACGTTTTGCTCCAGCAGTTCCAGAATCCCGCGAATCCGGAGATCCACGTCAAGACCACTGGTCCTGAAATCTGGGAGGACACCGAAGGCCGGATTGATGTTTTCGTCGCGGGCGTGGGCACCGGCGGCACCATCACGGGTGTCTCCCGCTATATCAAGAACGTGCAGAAAAAAAAGATTCTATCGATCGCGGTGGAACCGGTTGCTAGCCCGGTTATCATGCAGTCCCTCCAGCACGTCCCCTTGAAGCCCGGTCCGCACAAGATCCAAGGCATCGGCGCTGGATTCATTCCCGGCACCCTTGACCTCGGATTAGTGGACCGCGTGGAGCTTGTCACAAACGAGGAATCCATCGAGATGGCGCGCCGGTTGGCACGCGAGGAAGGCATACTGTCGGGGATTTCGTGTGGCGCGGCCGCTGCTGCGGCGGTTCGTGTCGCTCAAGAACCCGAAATGGCTGGAAAAACGATTGTGACAATCCTGCCAGATTCCGGCGAACGCTACCTCAGCACGGCCTTGTTTGAGGGGATCTCCGCGGACTGAAATAGAAAAGGCGGGCGCTCTTTGGGGTGATAGGGTGGAGCGCCCGCCGTCGTAACGGGGATTTGAATAGATAACGCTGGCAATCGATTACGAGTTACGCCAGTTGTACAATCTTTGCGAAGCTTTACAGAGCGCGCGCCTCGGCGCGCGCGTTCCTCGGTTAAATCGGTTGTTCGGTTAATCGGTTCGGTGGCTTGTAACGCTCTCGAAACAAGTGACTTTTTCGAGCCTAGAAATAGGACTGGATGGTCGAAAACTCGGTTTCGAATTCGCTTAAGACCTCTGGTAACCGTTCGCCGAGGCCCAGGGATTCGAGCGCGAGCTGGCCATCTTCCGGCGTGCCTTCAAACAGGCTGAGTGAGGTTCCGGCACCTTTGACATAGCGATCCGCTATGTTCAGAACGCGGCTCAGGCTGATTCCGTCCGGCGGTACAACCGTCGGGTCGAGATCCGGCGTTTCGGCAAATCGGACAGCCGTTTGGATGGGCTCGGGCAAATTCCATACGGCCAGCGCCTCAGCCGACAATTCCAAATGGGTGAGCCCCAAAACCTGCTGCTCATACTCGATGATCCACTTGGGGGACTGCTTGTGTAGCAAAGTGATCTGCTTGTACTCCTCAGGCAACCCGAGCGCTACCAGTAAAAGGCCCAAGTCATGGAATAAGCCCGCCGCGAAGGCGCCTTCCCCGTATTGCACGTCGCGCTGCTGCGTCAATAAATCAGCCAAAATCGCCACACCCACCGAGTGCAGGTTGAATCGTGCCATGGACCAACCGGGCGGTGTTTTCACCTGACTCCACATACGCGCCACCGACATACTCAACGTCGCATTGCGGAGCTTGGCGATACCCAGCAGTGAAACCGCGTGCCGGATCGAGTTAACGGTCCCGCGTAATCCATAGAGAGCCGAGTTGACCAACCGTAAGACGTTACCGGCCAAGGCCGTATCCTTCTCAATGAGATCCGAGATTTTAGCGAAGGAAACGTCCTCATTGGCCAGGCTCGCAATCAACCGGTTGAGGATCGGGGAAAAGGGTGGAAGCTGGGCTAGGGCACGGAGCGCCTGCTCCTTAGCGTTGACGTTGGAAGGGGCCGCAGAACCGGTCACAAGCTCTTATCGGTAGAACGGCGAAAAAGTATGAGGTTGCCCCATCCTGTACCATGGGACTGGTCCATGTTTGCAGCGATTTCCATCCGTAACCTCCGAAAGGTATATGGCACCAAGGCTGCGGTGGATGGCCTGGATCTGGAAGTCCCGCGAGGCAGCTTTTTCGGCTTTCTGGGCCCCAATGGCGCTGGAAAAACCACCACCATCCGGATGCTGATGGGTCTTGCCCCACCCACTTCCGGCAGCATTGAGCTGCTGGGTCTGCCTATGCCGGAGCACGCACTGGAAGTGAAGGGTAAGATCGGCCTGGTCCCCGACGAATCGCTGCTATTCGATCACTTGACCGGCTTCGAATTCACCGAATTCGTCGGACGGATGTACGGCTTGACGCGCAGCATGGCGCGCGAGCGCGCTAAGGAGCTGCTGGCGCTATTTGAACTGGATGGCGATGTCAGGAAGCTCATTGGAGACTATTCCAAGGGAATGCGCAAACGGGTAGCCATGGCAGCGGCGCTGATCCATCGCCCGGAGCTGTTTTTGTTAGACGAGCCCTTCGAAGGCGTGGACGCCGTGGGCGCCCGGCTGATGAAGGAGATTCTTCTCGAACAAGTGCGGCACGGCGCCACCGTATTTCTGACGTCGCACGTCCTGGAAGTGGTGGAACGCCTGTGCGACCAAGTGGCCATTATTCATCAGGGCAAGCTGGTGCTGAAAGGTACCATGGCTGAACTTCGAACGGGATCGGAAACATTGGAGGACGTATTCGTTCGAGTGGTGGGTGCGGAACGGCCGGCCGAAAGCTTGGACTGGTTGTAGCCAATGTGGAACCAGGCGCGCGCCATCGTTTGGGCCCAATGGCGGACCGCGCGGAATTACATTCCGCGGTCAAACAAAGCCGGCCTCATTTTCTCCGGCGTCCTGTTGGCGTTCTGGTACGCGGGCTTCGGATTCCTGGCCGTACTGGCTGCGATCTTTCTGGCGAATCCGGACGAAGTGTATTTCGTCCGCCGCGTCTTTCCCACTGTGCTGCTGTTGTGTTTTCTATATTGGCAGCTCATCCCTATCCTCATGGCGTCCACTGGATCGGCGCTCGATATAAGAAAGCTGCTGGTCTATCCCATCCCGCATCGGCAGTTGTTCGCGCTGGAAGTTCTTTTGCGGATATCTACCGGGATCGAGATGCTTCTGCTGTTGTTAGGCGCGGGAATCGGCTTGTTGTTGAATCCGAAGGTGCCTTTCTGGGCGCCCTGGACGCTGGCCTTTTTCGTGGCGTTCAATTTGCTGTGCTCGGCTGGAGTTCGGGACCTGCTGGTTCGGTTGCTGGCGCGCAAGCGTGTGCGGGAAATCACCACGCTATTGTTCGTGTTGGCCGCGGCGCTGCCGCAGTTGATGCTGCTGGGCGGCTTCCAAAGACAGCTCCGGCGAGTGTTCGCATCCGAGGCGTCCCCCTACTGGTTCTGGACCGCTGCGGCGCGCCTGGCCCAGGGAGAATTCTCTTGGATCAACGCGGGCGTGGTAGTCGGCTGGACCGCCGTGGCCTATATTTTTGGACGATGGCAATTCGAGCGCGGCCTCGCCTTCGACTTCGGGGAGGCCGCTGCCAAAAGCGCTCCTCGCGGCCGCACCGCCAGCCGGTTGGACTGGTTTTACCAGTTGCCTAATGCGATCCTGCCTGATCCGCTGGCGGCCTTAGTTGAAAAAGAGCTGCGATTCCTGAGCCGCGCTCCCCGCTTCCGTCTGGTGTTTCTGATGGGCTTCTCGTTTGGCATTCTGATCTGGTTTCCGATTGCATTTGGAGATCGCGGAGCTAGGTCACACTCCCTGATAGGCGAGAACTATCTAACGTTCGTCAGCGTATATGCCCTCTTGCTGCTGAGCGACACCTTGTTCTGGAATGTGTTCGGATTCGATCGTAGCGCGACACAGGTGTATTTCCTGGTTCCTTTGAAAATGTCCACGGTTCTAATTGGGAAGAACCTGGCTGCGACATTTTTTGTCCTGCTGGATATCAGCGTTGTCGCGCTGGTCTGCGTACTGCTGCGCCTGCCGGTGACCGGGCTTCGTATTCTGGAAGCAGTTTCAGTAACGCTAGTGATCACCACTTTTCTTTTGGCCATAGGAAACCTCAGCTCCCTGTACAATCCACGCGGCGTGAATCCCGTGAAATCGTTCCGGACGGCCGCGGGCGCGCGCATGCAGGCCATGTTGATGCTGCTGTTCCCTGTAACTCTCACACCGGTCGCGCTCGCCTATCTGGCGCGCTACGCTTTTGAATCGGAATGGGCATTTTTCGGCGTGCTGCTGCTCGGCGGCGCACTGGGCGGCGTGGCTTACTGGTTCTCCATGGAATCGGCCGTGAAAACTGCGGCGCAGCGTACCGAGCAGATCATCTCCGCGCTCAGCCAGGGCGATGGGCTGGTCCAAAGCTAAGATGGCCTGCAAATTCTGCGAGATTGCATCCGAAAGCGTCGTTGTATTCGAAGATTCCATCTCGCTAGCCTTTCTGGATCACCGGCCCTTGTTCCCCGGCCACACGCTGCTCATCCCGAAAGATCACTATGCGACGCTGGCTGACCTGCCGCCGAATCTGATTGGCCCGTTTTTCGGCAACGCGCAGCGGCTGGCCGGCGCGGTGGAACGAGCCATGCAAGCGGAAGGAACCTTCGTGGCCATCAACAATCGGGTAAGTCAGAGCGTCCCGCACTTGCACGTGCACATCGTCCCCAGAAGAAAGGGAGACGGCCTGCGCGGATTCTTTTGGCCGCGTCAAAAATATCGGAATGAAGAAGAAATGCGTAGAGTACAATCAGCAATCGTGAACCAACTGTCTTGAAACTACATCGGTGGCCCCGGAAAAGGACCGCGCGCCTCCTCCATCCGAATGGCAAGTGCCAACAGCAACTCTTCTTCATACGGACGCCCCACCAATTGAATTCCCACCGGCAGCCCGCGCTCATCGATGTCGAAAGGAATTACCACTGCCGGTAGTCCCAACAAGTTGATCGGCGTGGCGGGCATCATGGCTTCGAACAATCCGATGGTCTTTGCGGGCGTTTCAAAACGGCGTTGGCGATGGGGGAACGCGGCGATGCCGCACGGCGGCAACAGGATCACCGGGAACTGTACCATCTCGCGTAACAAAGCAGCACGCATCTTGTCGCGCACGGCCAGATTCTGCAGGATCTTCTTTGCTGTCGGCTCCGGCTCCGCCAGCGCCTGTTGCATGAATTCAGTTCCGGTCCAATGCGCCTGATCCTCGCGTCCGCGAATGATCTCGGCCGTCATGCGGGCGGGAAGTTCGCCGAAAAAGAACCACCACAAGTTGGGAGCGGCTTCGAGTCCGGAAGGCTGAAACGGCTCCACCGGGAATCGTAGATTCGCCAGGCAGCGGGCCGCTTTTTCGAGTGCGCGTGCCACGCCCGCTTCCACAGGCACGCGATAAAACTGCGGCATCAACCCGATGCGTACGCTACTAAGATCCGGATCGCGCAGCGGAACTGGCGCAGCAAACGGATCCTCGGAATCATAACCGGCCAGCACGCGGAACAGCAGGCGTAGATCTTGGGCCGTGCGCGCCATGGGTCCGGCCACTCCGATCAATCCGGTGGGATGATTCATCTCCGGCACATGACCCGCGGCAGAAATCCTCCCAGGTGTTGGCTTGAGTCCGGCGATGCCCGTAAAGTGCGCGGGAACGCGAATCGATCCGCCGCCATCGCTTCCAATTCCGCCGGCCGAGAAGAAAGCGGCAATGGCAGCCGACTCGCCGCCGCTCGATCCACCTGAAGTGCGTTCCAGGTCCCACGGATTGTTAGTGCGCCCAGCGACAAAATTGTCGGATTCGTAATTGGAGAGAAACTCAGGACAGTTGGTCTTGCCGATAGGAATTGCCCCGGCCGCGTTGAGGCGCGCGACAGCGGTTGCATCGTGCGCCGGCCGGGAATCGGCGTGGAAACGGCTGCCGCAAGTGGTGGGCAGCCCGGCCATGTTGAAGCTGTCCTTGATACTGACCGGGATACCGTGCAGCGCCGGCAGTACGGGACCGGTAGTGGACAGGGCCTGTTCGGCTGCCTTGGCCGCAGCACGCGCAGGCTCTTCCAAGACGCGAATGAACGCGTTTACGGCGGGATTGTGTTTTTCAATCTGCTTGAGATGGGCGTCCATCAATTCCACGGGCGAAAGCTTGCGCGCACGGATCAACTCCGTCATCTGGCACAGCGTGAAGCGATGGGGCATCAATTTATTCTAGGTGCTGACGCGTACAATGGCAGTTGTGGCCACTTTCACATTCGAGCAAGCTCGGCGATGCGTGCTTGAGCGAGTGGCCGAATCCCGTCCGGCGCCGTCCACTGAAGATGTCAGTCTGCTGGAAGCGGCTGGACGAGTGCTGGCCGAACCTGTTGCCGCCGATCGCGATTATCCGGCTTTAGCCCGCTCCGTGCGCGATGGATTTGCGGTGCGTTCCGTCGACCTGCCGGGCCAGCTGCGCGTTATCGGCGAGGTGCGCGCCGGCGAATCGTTCACGGGGGAAGTGCTGGCGGGCGAGGCGGTTGAAATCATGACTGGCGCCCCGCTGCCGCATGGAGCCGACGCCGTGACCATGATAGAGCACGTCACGGTCTCGGGCGATCGGGTGAATGTTCCGCGCACGCTCCGGGCCGGCGAGAATGTCAGCCCGCAAGCATGCGAAGCGCGGGGCGGGGAAGTGTTGCTGGAGCCGGGGCGACAGTTGGGGTTCGCCGACATCGCGCTGCTTGCCACGGTGGGCCGACCGAGAGTAACGGTGTTCCAGAAACCGCAGATTGCCATTCTGGCCACCGGCGACGAGATTGTGGATGTGGACGAAGCGCCGCTCGATCATCAAATCCGCAATTCGAATTCGCAGTCGCTCGCGGTACAGGTGGCAAGAGCCGGCGGATGCCCGCGTATCTTGCTGGTGGCCCGGGATGTCTACGCTGCGACGCGCGAATTGGTGGAGCAAGCATTGCAGCTCGACCTGCTGCTGCTCTCGGGCGGCGTGTCGGCGGGGAAATACGATATCGTGGAGCGCGTTTTGGCGGATTTAGGCGCGGAGTTTTTCTTCGATCGTGTTTTGATCCAGCCAGGACAGCCGCTGGTATTCGGCAAGGCTCGAGACAAATTCTTCTTCGGGCTGCCGGGAAATCCGGCGTCCACCATGGTGACGTTCGAAATCTTCGCGCGCGCCGCGGTGGAAATTTTGGGCGGTGAAAAGGAGCCGATGTTGCCGCTGCTGTGGACGAAGCTTAGCCAGGATTTCCGCCAAAAGACTGGCCTAATGCGATTTCTTCCCGCGCGAGTGAGCGGCGACGGCTCGGAAGTGACTCCGATAAAGTGGCACGGGTCGGGAGATGTGCCTGCACAGGCGCGTGCGAACGCGTTCCTGGTGACCGAGCCTGAGCGCGAGAGCTGGGCCGCCGGCGATTTGATTCGAGTGTTGATGAAATGAAGAAAAAGCTCAGCCACTACGATCAATCCGGCGCCGCGCGCATGGTGGATGTCTCCGAGAAAGCTCCTACCAAGCGAACGGCGCGGGCACACGCTTTTGTGAATATTCGGCCCGAAGTTATCGCCAAGCTGCCGGAGAACCCCAAGGGGAATCCGCTCGAAATCGCGCGCGTGGCCGGGATCTCGGCCGCCAAGAAAACGGCCGAGCTGATTCCACTGTGCCATCCGCTGATTCTTTCGCACGTGGATGTGGAAGTGAATATCGAACCCAATGGCGTCCGCATCGTTTCGAGCGTATCTACCACTGCGCCCACGGGTGTCGAGATGGAAGCGCTCACCGCGGCGTCGGTGGCCGCTCTGACTGTTTACGATATGACCAAGGCTCTCGACAAAGCCATCGAGATCCAAGATCTGTACCTGCTCGAAAAAACGGGCGGGAAAAGCGGAGATTTCAAACGGGCATGATTCGCACCGCGATTGTCACAGTGAGTGATTCGGTGGCGGCGGGAATGCGTGAGGATCGCTCTGGAGCCGTGCTGCGCGCGCGCGTGGAGGCGCAGGGATGGCAAGTGACCGCTCAGGAAATCGTCCCGGACGATGTAGACCGGATCGCGAACGTTCTGACGCGATTGGCCGATTCGGGACAAGTTTCGCTGATCCTGACTACCGGCGGCACCGGCATCGCCGCTCGCGATGTTACACCGGAGGCCGCCCGCACCGTGATCGTACGCGAGATTCCGGGCCTCGGCGAAATGATGCGCGCGGAAGGCCGCAAGCTCACCCCTTTTGCAGCTCTATCCCGCAGCATGGCCGGCGTGCGCGGCCGGGTGTTGATCGTCGGCTTGCCGGGATCGCCGAAAGGCGCCCTGGAATCGCTGGACGCAATTGTGCAACTTATCCCCCACATCATCGATCTAATCGAAGGGAGGACGGGGCACGGCAATGTGCCAAACTAGAGCTATGCGCAACACCTTGACCCTTCTGCTGCTGTGCGCCGCCGGCTTCGCCCAACAACCGGGAACGCTCGATCCCGCGAAAGATCCTGCCCGATTGGAGAAAGTGGAGAAGGATAAAGCGGAAGAGGATGTCACGTTCCACTCACGGACCGACCTCATCATTGCGCCTACCACCGTTCTCAACAAGCACGGCGACTATGTCAACGGGCTCCAGCCCCAGGACTTCCAGCTCTACGATAACAACAAGCTGCAGCACATCCAGGCCGACGTGCACGATCAGCCTCTCTCGCTGGTAATCGCCGTTCAAAAGAGCGCGAACCTGAACGAAATCCTCCCGAAGATTCAGAGAATTGGCTCCATGCTGAAAGACCTGATCGCCGGAGAAGACGGTGAAACGGCCATCATAGCCTTCGATCATCGCGTTGTTGTGGCACAGGACTTCACCAACGACACCGGGCAGATTACGGAGACGATGAAAAAGCTGACCCCGGGCAGTTCGCAACACGCTGTGGACGATGCCGTGATGCAAGGAATCCGAATGCTGAGGAACCGACCCAAGGAGCGGCGGCGCGTCCTGCTGCTGATTGCCGAAAAACGAGACAAGGGCAGTGAAATTCGCGTGCGCGAGGTTCTGACGGAAGCGGAATTCGCGAACGTCGTAATCTATTCGCTGGACATTTCGAGCATCATCGCAGGACTGACGTCGGTCGGCATGCCTCCGCCGCCTCCCTCCATTCCGGCTGCCGCGCAGCATATGCCCGCCAATGGCGATGCCACTCCTACTACTGTCGATCAGAATTACTACATGGGCAATTACATTCCGGCCTTTGTCGACATTTTCAAAGGCGTCAAGAGTGTTTTTGTGGAAGATGCAGTGGTTGTATTTACGCGCTTCACCGGCGGCAAGGAATATCCGTTCATTAGCGAAAAGAGCCTGGAAAGAGCAGTGCTGGGAATCAGCCAGGAACTACACAGCCAGTACCTGCTGAGCTATGCGCCGAACAATCCGGGCGACGGCGGGTTCCACGAGATCAAGGTGACGGTAAATCGCCCGCAACTGGAAATCCGAACCCGCCCGGGTTATTGGGTAGCGTCACGGCTGGAACAGTAAAAACGGTTTCTGGTTTCTTGTTTCTGGTTTCTAGTTGGGAACCACGCTCGTACCAGGAACCAGAACCTAGAAACCAGAAACCGGTCTTAGTGAAAGCTGATAGCCGCGAAACTCACCACACTCTGTTCATCGATATTCCACTGCTGATACCGCCGCAACGTTCCCCGTGCTTGCGGGACCGTCTTTAGAAACGTGTAAATCGGCGATGAGCCGCACCATTTCAGGTCGTCGTGATTCTCCTGCACCAGGCTCCAGAATCCTCCAGGATCGGCCTTGTTCATGCGTTCTATCCGGATGCGGTCGCGCTCGGCAACGGCCTGCATTTCTCCGGCATCCGCACGCGCGGTCAATTCGTCGCCATAACGCCGTCCCATGTGCGCCATGTCAACGCCGAGCACCCAGAACAATCGGTTCCCTTCCCGAGCCGCCAGGTTACCCAGCGCGCCGAAGAATCGCTCCACATCTGGATTGTCTTCCGGTTTTCCACCATGCAGGATGCTGCGCGCGAACGATCCGCACAAAATCGGCAGCACGCGAATATTGGCGCCATAAAGGTATTTGAGAAAGAGGACCTGGAATTCGATGGAGTGCTCCACGGAGTGGCAATAATCCTCCATCCGCACCGCGTTGGGCGCGGCCGAGGCGAGCTCATCCACCAGCCTTACATCTGTGACGGCGTCGCCGAACGGCGTTACGTACGGTTTGCGAGTGAGGCCGAATTTATCCGGCTCGCCGTAGTGCGACGTGCCGAGAACCACAAACGTGCGGTCCTGGTAAGCCGGCGCGAGCGTCGCGTAGGCGTCGCGATAGGATTCCCATCCGCCAAAGGGACTGACGTGCGGCGCGGCGATTCCGATTTGAGAATCGCCAGTGGCCGGCGCGGCGTCCTGCATGAATCCAGAAATGGTTTTGCGGGCTTCCTCGGCATCCTCCGGATAAGCCGACCCCGCGTGCGACGCTTCCCGTTTGGGAGCGGCTGCGAACTCGCTGACCCGCGCCGCGCGCAGCTGTTGGAATTTTTCGTCTTCCAGGAATCCGGCTTCGCTCAGCGCATCGTAGAGATTTTTTTCGATCTCGCCCACCTGGATCTCGCCCGTGATCCGCACCAGCGTGGCCCTCAGGTCCAGCACCGTCTGTTGTCCGTCAAAACAGGCCAGGCACGCAACCAATTGCGGAGGGATCAACAGCATGGAATCCGAGAACCGGAACGGGTCGCGGACCAGCAACCCCGGATGTTGAGGGTCGGACGATGGCACAAAGTCGAGATTCAATCGTAGACGCGGGAGCTGCTGAGACACTACAATCAATATCGCATGGCCGTACTGATTACCGGAGCCAACGGCGGATTAGGCAAAGCTGCAGTGGAAGCGTTTCTTGGGACGGGCGCAACCGTGTATGGCGCAGATCTCACGTGGAAGAATCAGCCGCGCTCAAATCCGCGTTTCCATCCCATTGAGGCGAATTTGATGGAGGCGGTCAAGCTCGCAGCTCCCGTGGATACTCTGCTGCACTTGGTGGGCGGTTTTGCCGGCGGCCAACCCGTGGCAGAAACCCCGGATGAAACTTGGGAAAAGATGTTGGACCTGAATTTGCGTTCAGCCTACACGATATTTCGTGCGGTATTGCCGGGGATGCTGAAAGCCGGAAAGGGCCGGATCGTGGCGGTAGGGGCGCGCGCCGCGTTGGACCCGATGGCGAATTTCGCGGCCTACAGCGTCTCTAAAGCCGCATTGGTGGCACTCGTAAAGACGGTCGCTTTGGAAGTGAAGGACACCGGTGTTACAGCTAACGTTGTTCTTCCCAGCGTGATCGACACGCCGGCGAATCGAGCGGCCATGCCTTCCGCCGACGCGTCCAAGTGGGTGACTCCCGAATCCATCGCGGGCCTGTTGGTATGGCTAACGTCGGACGCAGCGCGGGATGTCAACGGCGCAG
>JBEKJJ010000127.1:0-19959 GCA_050011295.1 Bryobacteraceae bacterium | reverse complement strand
AAGCGCGGTTTTGACTCCGCAACCGGCGATCTCATTGTTACGCTGGATGGCGACCACAGCTACCCGCCCGACGCGATTTCCTATCTGCTGGAAGCTTTTCTGCACCTGAACGTGGATTTTCTGAACGCCTCGCGTTTTCCGGTGCGCGACCGGAAGGCCATGAGCTTCAAACATAAATTCGGGAACTGGGTCCTGTCGCTCGCCATGTCCGTGTTGTATTTTCGCTGGGTGCGCGACTCACAGTCCGGCATGTGGGTGTTCCGGCGGTCGATTTTGAAAGACATGCACCTGGAATCGGACGGCATGTCATTCTCGGAGGAAATCAAGATCGAGGCGCTTAAAAGCTCGCGGGTTCGTTTCACCGAAATCTCCATCATGTACTCGTCGCGCTTGGGCGAAATAAAATTGAATCCCTGGCGGGATGGATTCAACAACCTGTTCTTCCTGGTGAAGAAGCGTTTCACTTCATGATTGACCTTGTGGCAAAAGTCACCGTCGTCATCCCCAACTGGAACGGATCCGCGATGCTGGGGAAACTCCTGGGTGAACTTCCGCGCCAGTCCCTCCCCATCGATCGCATTATCGTTATCGACAACGGCAGCAGCGACGATTCAGTAGCACTCGCTAAACGCGCCGGCGCTGAGGTAATCCAACTAAGCGAGAACACAGGCTTCAGCCACGCGGTGAATCTTGGAATCCAGTCCGCGAACACCGAATGGATCGCAATCCTGAACAATGATGTCTTGCCGCAGCAGGACTGGCTCGAAAACCTGATCCAACAAGCCCAAGCCGCCAACGCCTGGTTCGCGACTGGCAAGTTACTGGACGCTTCGGCCGCGCATCGTCTGGACGGCGCCTTCGACGCTATCTCGCGCGGAGCTTGCGCCTGGCGATGCGGTCACGGCCGTCCGGATTCCGCGCTTTGGAACCAACCCCGGGTGATCCGGTTTGCTCCCTTCACCGCCGCCATATTTCGCAGGGAATTGTTCGAGAGGGTCGGCCTGTTGGATGAGGATTTCGAATCCTATTTAGAAGATATCGATTTCGGCATCCGGTGTGCCTCTGAGGGCTTCAACGGCCTCTACGTTCCCCAAGCCGTTGCTTTCCATACCGGCAGCGCCACTCTCGGACGCTGGCATCCGGCCACGGTACGCAAAATTGCCCGCAATCAATTGCTTCTAATAGCGAAACACTATCCTAAGAAATGGGTCTTACGCTATGGCTGGCCAGTTTTGGTCGCCCAGACATTATGGGGTCTTGTCGCGCTACGGCACGGGGCCGGATTCGCCTATCTGGAAGGCAAACTGGACGGACTGCGCCGATTTCGCCGATCCCGGGGAAATTCGCCAGCCAACCTCAACATTATTGTCGAAAGCAGCGAGAGCGAAATCCTGGAAATCCAGCGGTTGACAGGCTTCGATCTCTACTGGAGACTGTACTTTGCGCTGACATGAACCGAACCGGCATGAATCAAATTGGAGTTGTAATAGTTACTTACAACTCGGCCGAGGTTATAGAGCGCTGCCTGGATTCGTGCGCTCACTTAGTCGCCGTCGTCGTTGACAACGCGTCGCAGGATAACACGGTGGAACTGGTCCGGCGGCGATCGTCGGTTAAGCTGATAGCGAATCCCAGTAACAGAGGGTTCGCCGGCGCAGCCAATCAAGGAGTGGCGGCGCTTGATACGGAAATGATCCTGCTGCTGAATCCCGACGTCCAACTCGAGACACCGGTGGATTCCCTAGCCGAAGCATGCAGCCGCGAAAGCTTCGGGCTCGCGACGGGAAAATTGCTGGACTCCGGCGGGAAGGTCCAAACCGGATTCACCGTCCGGCGATTTCCGACACCCGTCACACTGATCTTTGAAGTGTTAGGCATTAACCGGCTGTTGCCCTGGAACCCGTCGAACCGCCGCTATCGGTATCTGGACCTGGATCTTACCAAGCCCGCCGAAGTGGAACAACCCCCCGGCGCCTTCCTGATGTTCCGGCGCGAAGTGTGGCAGCGGTTGGGCGGTTTTGACACACAGTTTGATCCCCTTTGGTTCGAAGATGTCGATTTCGTGAAACGTGCCCGCTCTGAGGGCTTCAAAATCCAGTATCTACCGGAAGTTAGAGCACGGCATCGGGGTGGCCATAGCATTGCGGGCATGGAGTGGGGGTGCCGTGAGGTGTGTTGGTATGTTAGCCTTCTAAGGTACGCCTCCAAGCACTTCCGGCCGTACGCATACCGGGGCGTGAGCGCCGCAGTGGTGCTCGGCTCTCTGTTCCGGGCCATGATTGGCATGATTCGACGGCGCAGCTTGAGGCCGATAAAAGTCTACGCGAAGATTGCGCGAATCGCGGCGCTTGGTTTGATTTCCGGCCATGTCGGCAAATTGGAGTGTTCGAGTAGTTACAGTAAGGCAGCAGGATGAGGACAGCTCTTACCAACGCGAAGAATAAACACACGACCCACATACATGTCAGATAACGAACGGGTTTCCGTCACTATCGTCACTTACAACAGCGGTCGATTCATCAAGCGATGCCTAGAGTCTGTGTTAGCGCAGCGCTACCCGAACAGGGAAATAATTGTGATCGATAATGCCTCTACCGATGGCACAGTGGATATTCTGGAGCAGTTTGAGGATCGCTGTCAGATCATCTACAACGACGAGAATATCGGATTCGCTGCCGCGCAAAACCAGGCCATACGCGCCGGCTCGGGCACCTGGGTCTTGACTCTTAATCCGGACGTGCTGCTGCTACCCAACTTCATTCAAGCTCTGGTGGAGGGCGGCCAAATGGATTCCCGTGTGGGCGCGGTTTGCGGGAAGCTGCTCACCATTCTCGCCAGCTTCGATCTTCCCGACAAGCCGCTGGTGGATTCCACCGGCATTTACTTCACGCCCATGCTGCGCCACCTGGATCGCGGCAGCCAGGAAGTGGATAACGGCCACTATCTGCAGCACGAGTATGTGTTCGGCGCAACCGCGGCAGCGGCCTTGTACCGGCGCGCCATGATTGAAGACGTTTCCATCGGCGACGAGTTCTTCGATCCCGATTTTTTCGTGTACCGTGAGGATGCGGACGTGGCCTGGCGAGCGCAGTTAATGGGCTGGCGCTGCATCTACACGCCGCACGCCCGTGGTTACCACGTGCGTAATGTCCTGCCTGGAAACCGCCGCGCGCTTCCGTCGGCGATCAATATGCACTCGGTGAAGAATCGCTTCCTGATGCGCATCAAAAACATGACGGGGCATCTGTATTTGCGCAACTGGTTTTCCATCACCGCGCGCGACTTGGTCGTACTGGGTTGCTGTCTGGTGAGGGAGCAGAGCTCGCTCAAAGCGTTTTGGTATATCACGCGTAACTGGAAGCATGTGATGGAGAAGCGCCGGGAAATCATGAGCCGCAAGCGCGTGGATGACGATTACATCGCGAGTTGGTTTCGCTATGCTCCCGTGAGCAGCCCGGCGAGCAAGCCGAAGACTGGATCGCGCGCCATGGCTCGCTCCAAAGCGGCGCGCGGGTAGGACAGAATCCAGGAGTCAGGAGCCAGAATCCAGAAGATGGCGCGGATCGCCATTCTCGGCACGCGGGGGATTCCGGCTCGGTATGGCGGGTTCGAGACTTTCGCGGAGGAGTTGTCCACGCGCCTGGTTGAGCGAGGGCATAAAGTTACTGTTTATTGCCGTGAGAAGCATCCGGAGAAAAGTTATCGCGGCGTTTCACTCGTTTACCTTCCTACCTGGCGGCACAAATACTTCGACACCCTGGCCCACACTTTTCTTTCCACGCTGCATTTGATCTTTCATCGAGTGGATGTGGCGCTGTACTGCAATGCGGCGAATGCCATCTTTACTTTTTGGCCGCGCTTGCTCGGGATACCGGTTGCGCTGAATGTGGATGGGCTGGAGCGCAAACGAAAAAAGTGGAACCGGCTGGCGCGGAGCTGGTATTTGATCTCCGAGCGGCTAGCCACGTTCTGTCCCAACGTTGCGATCTCCGACGCGCGCAAAATAGCAGAGTATTATCTGGAACGCTACGGAAAACGCTCCGAATTCATCCCGTATGGCGCGGAGGTGGGCGCGCTTCCCGACGCGGAGGTTCTCGAAAAGCTCGGCCTCACTGCGGGAAAATATTTTCTCTATGTCAGCCGCATGGAGCCGGAGAACAATGCGCTGTTGGTCCGCGAATCCTTCGAGCAGGTTTCGACCTCGCTGAAATTAGCGCTGATTGGCGATGCACCGTATGCCGAAGAGTACATCCAGCGCGTACGCGCCACCGCGGATCCACGCATCGTCATGCCGGGCGCGATTTACGGACGCGGTTATCACGAACTGCTGTCCCACTGTTACGCCTACATTCACGCAACCGAGGTTGGCGGCACGCACCCGGCCCTGATTGAAGCCATGGGCCGCGGCGCGTTAGTGCTGTATTTGAACACTCCCGAGAACGCGGAAGTGGCGGGCGATGCGGGAATCCCGTTCGAGGCGCGCGAACTAGCCGGCAAGTTGGCCGCACTGGTCCACATGCCCCCTGAAGATCGCGCCGAGTGGGGCCGCCGCGCCATGGCACGCGTAGCGGAACGATATAGCTGGAACGCAGTAACAGTGCAGTACGAAGCCCTCCTGTTGCGGCTTTGTTAAGAAGAGAATCCAGGGAATCCAGAATCCAGAATTCAGAAGAAGGAGGGCGCTACGCGCCATTCCACATTCTGAATTCTGGCTCCTGGATTCTTCTTCTCAGACTTGGCTGGTCCTGGACGATTAGTACTACGTGAAGGCTTGCACTTTGATTCGCTGCGTTTTGGCAGCGGCGGCGATTTGCGCTGCGCCAAAGTCTGTTCTTGGCCAGGAGCGGCAAGACGAAATTATTCAGAAATTGCTCGAGCGCGTAGAAGCGCTGGAGCGCGAAGTCGCGGCCCTTAAGCAGAGCGCGGCCGCTCAAAGCCCGGCTCGGCCGGCGCAACCGGCTCCCTCAGATCTGGCTCCAGCCGCCGCACCCAAGCCGGATTCGCCAGTGGTTGCCGACCTGCCCGAACCTGAACCGCCCGACACCAGCAAGTATACCTTTCACGGCTACGCCGATCTCGGTTTCCTGAGAAATGAGGACGGTGAGTCCGACAAAAAGTTCGTGCTGGGGGAGATCGATCTTTTCGCCACCGCGCGAATCTCGCCCAAACTGAATGCCTTGGTGGAAGTCGTGCTCGAAACCGACAACCAGGTTCTGGTGGCCGACGTACCCGTGAATGTGGAGCGGTTGCTCCTTCAATACAGGGATAACGATTACTTCAACCTGGACATGGGCGCCTACCGCACCGCGATTGGGTTCTACAACACCACACTGCGCGGTTCCTGGCTGCAGACGTCTCTCACGCGTCCCATGCTGTTCACATTTGAAGATGAAGGAGGTTTTCTGCCGCTCCATAACGTGGGCCTGAGCGCCAACGGCAAAGTGCCGTCGGGAGCTCTGGGGCTCCACTACGTCGTCGAGGTGGGAAGCTCTCGCAATTACGCCCAGCCGGGACGTACCGGTTTTGATTTCGAGCAGAATGCCGCCGTCAACGTGGCCCTCTTTGCGCGTCCACGTGTCATCCCGGGCCTCGAAGTGGGCTTCTCTTCTTACCACGATCGGTTCACACCGGAGCCGGGGTCAATATTGTCCCGATCGGTCTGGACCGCGCATGCCGTCTACCAGGCGAACCGGTTTGAATTCCTGAACGAAGTAATCCTGGCCAAGTTCCGTGAGCCGGGTTTGGGTTACGGGAACATCCCAGGATTCTACAGCCAGTTGGGATATCGCTTGGGTTCGAATTGGACCCCCTATACGCGCTATGACTATGTGAACGTCTACGGAAGAGGATCGGTCGGGCAGTACGCTCCGCAATATGTGCCTTGGCGCACCGTGTTAAGCGGCGGTATTCGCTATGACCTGACGGAGGCGGTGGCGCTCAAGTTCGAAATAGGTCGCGAAACCTCACCGCTCCAACTGCCCTGGATACGGGCGGCCCTGCAGGTAGCCTTTACGTTTTGAACCATGCGGCGCGCCGTCTTAGCTCTAGGATTACTGATCGGGGTCGGCCGGGGCGCCGGCGTCTCATCGTTTGCTGTGGTGGTGCACCCCTCGAATCCAACCATTGGCCTGCGCATGCGGGACTTGAGCGCGATTTTTGGAGGCAGCGTCAAACAATGGCAGCATGGACCGAAGGTGGTGCTTATCGAGCGGCAACCAGAGAGCCCTTCCTTCCGATTTCTGGTCGCGCGGGTTCTGAATACTAGCGCGAGCGAGTACAAACGCAGTTTGGCGAGTATCGAATTCAGGGGCGAGACGCCGGTCACGCTGAAGATCTTGAACAGCGAGGCGACGGCCTGCAAATACATGTTCTACGTGCCGGGAGCCATTGCGCTACTAGAAACGAGCTCGCTCTCTATTCCGGAGTGTAGCCCGCTGAAGGTGCTGACAGTGGACGGCAAACTACCCGCCCAGGACGGTTACCAGCTGCGATGAGTGACTTCACCAAGCACGCTCTAGTTGGGGCTCTAGCGCTGGCCGGACTTCTGGCGTCCATTCTGGGAGTGCGCTCGCTCGATCAGGCTATCACGGGCTGCCGGAATTTGTATCGCGTGGACACGATCGGTTCCCAGATCGAGAGCGATATGGAATACCAGGCACAGGAAAGCCGGCGATCCTTTTTCTACGCACTGGCGATTACCGACCCGAACGATCAACTCCCGTACCTCTACGAAGGGCATGCCGCGAGTAGACAACTTGCGGAGGCGACCAAACGGCTCCGTCAATTGGCGCCGGACCTGTCCGGATTCGCCGAACGGTTCGAGCGCGCCTGGGGCGTGTACGAGACCGCGCGCGATGATATTGTGGCCAGGCTTCTGGAAGGGGATACGGCTGCGGCCATCAAATTGGAGCGGCTGCGGGGCCAGCCTGCGTTCGCAGCCGCTGTGCACGAGTTGAATGCTCTTAAGTCCAGGCTGGAGGAGCGTGCTCGGCTCGAGTCTATACAGGTTGACCAGACCCTAAAGCGTTCGGCCGTAGGGTTAGCCGCGTTCGCGGCCTGTACGCTGCTGATTGTAATTCTGCTGAGCAAGGCCAATCGCGACCGCCGACTGGCTCTGGAATCGTTGCATGCGAATAACCTGGTCCTCGCGGAGGCGCGCAAGATGGAGCAGCAACGGGCCTCAGTACTCGAGATGGTGAGCAAGCATGCATCTCTATCGCGCACGCTCACCGAGATTGTCGAGATGGCTCCGCAATCGAATTCAGGCGCGGGTGCGGCGGTCTGGGCCGCGGCCGGCCAGTTCCTGCATTTTCAGGTGGCCGCTAACTTGCCGGAGAAACTCACGGAATCCCTGAGGCAGCAGCTGCTCTCCCGATCCGATGAGATATCAGAATCTTCGAACGAACTCGAAGTCCGCCGCGCCGTTCTGGCCAGAGCCTTAGGCCTCCCAGTAACGGAATCCAGGGTTCTCCACGACGCCGCCGGTCGGGTGATCGGGGTGCTGCAGGTGTTTGCGCAAGGCGAGAATCCGGCTGTTAAAGGGAACGTGTTGGACCAGATGGCGTATTTGGCCGCGGTGAGTATCGACAACACGCTGCTGTATGAGCGATTGGCATTTCAAGCCCAGCACGATACGTTGACCGAACTACCCAACCGATTGTTATTTCAGGATCGCGTGCAGCAGGCATTGCAACTAGCGCGCCGGCACCGCAAGAAGACCGCTCTGCTGTGGATCGATCTGGACCGGTATAAGCAGATCAACGACACACTTGGCCACCGGGTAGGGGACGAGGTGCTGTGCGAGGTGGGCCGCCGTTTGAAACGCTGTCTGCGGGAAAGTGATACCGTGGCGCGCGTAGGTGGCGACGAATTCACGGTGCTGGTACAGGATGTCGCGACGCCCGCCGACGCGGATCTGGTATGCCGCAAAATCCTGATGGCGCTGTCACGGCCGATGCTGTCGGGAGAGCACAGCGTGGCTTTGACGGCCAGCATCGGCATGAGCATTTTCCCCGAGCACGGCCAGGATCCCATTGCGCTCATGCGCCACGCCGACCTGGCCATGTACATCGCCAAGCGCAACGGAGGGAACTCGCATCATCTGTTTAGTCCGGCGCTCGGAGACAGCATGCAGCGGCGGCTCCAGATTGAACAAGAAATGGCGGCAGCCCTGGAGCAGAAACAGTTCACTCTTCACTACCAGCCCCTGACGGATCGCAATAGCGGTCTGGCCGGCCTGGAGGCCTTGATACGTTGGGACAACGCTGCTCTGGGACGCATCTCACCGGCGGATTTCATCCCGATTGCGGAAGAAATGGGTCTGATCCAGAGCATAGGCGAGTGGGTACTTGAAACGGCCTGCGATACCGGAGCGCGCTGGCTCAAGGCTGGCCTCGTGGTCCCGAGCATAGCCGTGAATGTGTCCGCCGTCCAGTTTGTCGCCAAGGATCTGGCATCCATCGTGGAGCGGTCGTTAACCAAGAGTGGGTTCCCGGCCGGCAAGCTGGTGATTGAGATCACCGAAACGGTGCTGATGAACAATATCGAGCAAACGCTGGAACAGATGGCGACGCTGCGCGACCTGGGCGTGCGGTTCGCCATCGATGATTTCGGGACCGGTTACTCTTCGCTCAGCCAGCTCCGCAATCTTCCGGTGGATTGCCTCAAGATCGATCGCTCGTTCGTGAAGGATCTGGACATCTCCGGCAGCGGATCCACCACCATGGTGCGAGGCATCATCGGCCTGGCGCATAGTCTGCAGCTCGAAGTGGTGGCGGAGGGTGTCGAGACCCAGGAGCAACTTACGCTGCTCGGAGCGATGGGCTGCGATATCAATCAAGGATTCCTGCTCTACAAGCCGATGCCGGCCGATGAAGTAGAGAAGCTGTTGATGGCGCAACCGGACGCGCGAGTGGAAGAAGTTCTGTCGATAGCGTAGAAAAGGGAATCCAAGAATCCAGAATCCAGGAGCCAGAATGTGGATTGGCGCCTGGCGCCCTCCTTCTTCCGAATTCTGACTCCTGAATTCTGGATTCCCATACCATTAGGTATGGCCCCTTTCGCCTATCGCTCCTGGGTGGAGATTTCACTCAAACAGATCGCAGGCAACTTCCAGGCTATCCGCGATGTGGTTGGCCCCCAAGTGGAGGTGATGCCGGTGGTGAAGGCGGACGCTTATCGGCACGGCGCTATCGAAGTATCCCGCACGCTAACCAGCGTCGGCGCGCGGTGGCTCGCTGTCAGCAATGTCGAAGAAGGCGTAATCTTGCGGGAAAGCGGGGTCACCGCAAGGATCCTGGTGATGGCGGATTTCTTGCCGGCGGAGCGATCCAGTGTGCTCGACTATAATCTGACGCCTGTAATTCACTCACTCGGGGACATCGGCGAATGGGATCGGCTGGCAGCTGGGAAAAGCATCGCGGCGCCGTATCATTTGAAGATCGACAGCGGCATGGGCCGGCTGGGCACGCGCGCTCCGGCATCCGAGATTCTCAAAGCCGTCGGCGCCTTGAGCCACGCGAAACTGGAGGGCCTGATGACACATCTGGCATCCTCCGCCAATTACGCGACGTCGCAAACTGAAGAGCAGATGCGGACATTCGAAGCGCTGTGCGCGAGCCTGGCACAAGCCGGAGTCCATCCCCCGTTCCTGCACCTGGCCAGCAGTACTCCGGTGGCCTACGGGCGGCGCGACGCATGGAAGCGCATGGTGCGCCCCGGCCACGCCATCTATGGCTACATCTCGCCGGTCGCAAAAGGCAACGCACCGCCGCCGCAACTCGAAGTGCGGCCGGCACTCACCTGGAAAGCCGCGGTACTGGCGGTGAAGGATCTGCCTGCAGGCGCGCTGGTGGGTTACGGCGGAATGTTTCGCGCGCCGCAACCGATGCGCATCGCAGTTCTCGCGGCCGGTTACGCCGACGGCATCCCGCACCGGTTATCCAACAAAGGGCGGGTGATCGCCAACGGCCAATTCGCGCCCATTATCGGCGCCGTATCCATGGATCTCACTACCATCGACATCACCAACTGCCCGCCGGTGGAAGTGGGCGATTCAATAACGCTGCTGGGATCGGAAGGCGGGGTTTCCATTGACGCGCAGCAGATGGCGCGCGTCGCTGGTACCATCTCATACAGCGTTCTGTGCGGCATCCACGCACGGGTCAAACGAATCTACGTGGATTCCAACACCGAGGTTTAAAAATAGGTTTAAAAACATGCTCCACCACATACGCTACGCATTTCGAACCTTGGCCGCCAGTCCCGGTTTTGCCGCAGTCGCTATCCTGACGCTTGCTTTGGGCATCGGTGCGAACACCGCGATTTTCACGGTGGCCAACTCGCTGCTACTGCGCCCGCTGCCGTATTCCGATCCCAGCCGATTGGTGTTGGTTTCCTGGCCGCCTCGAAATGACCGCTCCGATTTTCTAAGCATCTCCTACGCGCGCTTCAAGCTGATTCAGGAACAAAGCCGCTCGTTCTCTTCGGTGGTTGGTTTTACCAACGAGACATTTAATCTGAGCGGCCGGGGCGACGCCGAGGAGATTTCCTCCGCGCGCGTGTCCTGGAACTTTTTCGACGCGCTGGGTGTACGGCCGGCCGTGGGCCGAACTTTCGACCCGCAGGAAGACCAGCCGGGCGGCAAGGCCTCGGTATTGATCAGTCACGCCTTCGCCACTCGGTTGTTCAACGAGGCGAAAGACGCAGTGGGGCAAAATCTCACGCTGGATTCCCGCGACTACACGGTGATTGGCGTCCTGCCGGCGGGATTTGTCTTTGCTCTGGCAGGCGCGAATGTCGATGTATGGGCGCCACGAGTATTCGATCTCAACATTGCTACGCCTCAGCAGATTAATGGCGGCGCGTCTTTTCTCACCGTAATGGCGCGGCTTGCTCCCGGCGCCACGCTCCATCAAGCTCAGGCAGAAATGGATCTGCTGGACCAGCGGTTCATGCGCGACAATCCTGGCCGGCCTGATAACGATCCCAGGCGGGCTTTCCTGGTGACGGAGTTGCAGCAGCAGTTGGTAGCGAACATCCGCCCGGCTCTGCTGATGTTAGTGGGCGCGGTTGGCTTGGTGCTGCTGATAGCCTGCGCCAATGTCGCGAGCTTGCTTTTGTCGCGCGCCGTGGGGCGCAGCAAAGAGATCGCCGTGCGTGCCGCGCTGGGCGCCAGCGCTCCCATGCTGCTGAGACAGTTGCTCACCGAAAGCCTGCTGCTCGCCGGGCTGAGTGGCGCACTGGGTATTTTCCTGGCCGCGTGGGGAACGCGCGTTTTGTCGGCGATCACGCAAAGCACGCATCCGGAAATGGCCGCGGTGCGGTTGGATCTGTGGGCGCTTGGGTTCACGGTGGCCATCTCGCTCGCAAGCGGGATTGTGTTTGGCCTCGCGCCCGCGCTACAACTTTCCAAACCCGATCTGAACATGCTGTTGCGCGATGAGGGCCGCGGGTCGAGCGGCGGCCGGCGGCGCAACCGGGCGCGCAATCTGCTGGTGGTGGCGCAAGTAGCGCTTTCGACAGTGCTGCTGGTGGGTTCCGGCTTGCTGATTCGCAGCTTTGTTCGCCTGCGCGCCACCAACCCCGGATTCGATCCCTCGAACGTAGTAACCATGCGGATCGAGTTGCCGCCCACGAAATATGGGACCAGGCCAAAGATGATCGCCTTCTACAACGAAGTGCTGCGCCAGTTGCGGCCGCTCCCGGGAGTACAAGCGGTCGCCATCTCCTCCGCCCTTCCCCTCAATACGACGCGCATGACCCCAATGTTGCCGGAAGGGCAACCGGTGGTTCCCATCGGTCAGCGGCCGGTGCTCAATGTAGAGACCATCAGTCCGGAATACGCGAGCGTCCTCCGCGTCCCGCTGCTGCGCGGCCGGACGTTCACCGAGCATGACGACGCTGCGGCTCCGCCAGTGGCGATAGTCAACCAGGCGCTGGCGCGCCGTTTTTGGCCGAACGAAAATCCCATCGGCAAACACATTTTGCTGGGCCGCCTTCCACAGCCATGCGAGGTAGTGGGCGTTTTCGGCGATCTGAAGAATTCAACGTTGGCCGCGGAGGCTAATCCAGAAGTAATGTTGCCCTTCCCTCAGCTACCCTGGGCGGGTTTGAACCTCAGTATTCGAACCGCCGGCGATCCGCACAGCCTGATTCCAGTAGTACGCCACCAGATCGCCATGATCGACCGCGACCAGCCGTTGACCAAAGTGCAAACGCTCGAAGAATTAGTGGAATCGGGCAGTGCCGAGCGGCGCTTCACAATGTTTTTACTCGGTATATTTTCGGGTACTGCATTGATCCTCGCCATGGTGGGAATCTACGGCGTAATCGCCTATTCAGTTGCGCAGCGCGCGCACGAACTGGGTATTCGGATGGCGCTGGGCGCCGCGCGGGAAGATATTCTGAAGCTGGTCATCGGGCATGGTTTGGCCCTCACCTTGACCGGGATCGCCATCGGCCTCGCCGGTTCGTTGGCGCTGACCCGAGTAATGGCCAGCCTGCTGTATCAAACCAGCGCGACAGACCCCTACACATATACAATATGCGCTCTAATTTTCATAACCGTCGCTCTAATCGCCAGCTATATTCCGGCGCGGCGTGCCATGCGCGTGGATCCAGCGGCGGCGCTTCACTAAATTTGTCTGAACGCGCAGGCTTCTTCCTGCGTATGGATTCGCATGCTACAGGATATCCGTCTCTCTTTGCGGCGGCTGAGCCAGACACCGGGATTCACCGTGGTCACCGTGGCTACGCTGGCGCTGGCCATTGGAGCCAATACCACTACATTTAGCGCCCTCAACCAATTCCTTTTGCGACCGCTTCCCGTGGAACGCCCCAACGAACTGGTTTTCCTGAACACGGGCCGAGGCATTTCGCAGTCGTATCCGAATTTCATCGACTTTAGCGAAAGCAACCGGACACTCTCCGGCCTCATCGCTTACCGGATTCAGCCGGTGGGGATCAGCCACGCCGGCAAAAACTCCCACATCTGGGGCTACGAGGCGAGCGGGAATTATTTCGACGTGCTGGGCGTGCGTCCCATTCTTGGCCGCACCTTTGCGCCGGAGGACGACCGTATCTCTTCGCCACGGGCGGTGATCGTGATCAGCTATGCAGCCTGGCAGAGTCGCTTCGCGGGCGATCCGAATATCATTGGCCAGAGCGTCAAGCTCAACGGTCTGGATTACACCATCCTGGGCGTGGCGCCGCGCGGTTTTTATGGAACTGAAAAATTGTTGACTGCGGAATTTTGGGCCCCCATGGCTATGGAGCCGCAGATCGAGCCGGGCAATAACTGGCTGACTAACCGGGCCACTTGGAATGTCTGGGTGCTCGGCCGATTGAAATCCGGCGTAACAGCAGAACAGGCGCAGGCCGACCTGAATGCCGTGGCTACCAGTTTGGAATCGAGGGGCGCCTTCAATATCGGGATGAAGATTCGTCTGTCTCCACCCGGCCTGATCGGAACCGCACTGCGTGGGCCCGTCACCGGATTTGCGGCTGTGTTGATGACTCTTGCCGGCATGGTGCTGCTGATCGCTTGCGTTAACATCGCCGGTATTCTGCTAGCGCGCGCGTCCGATCGCCGCAAAGAGATTTCCATCCGCCTGGCGCTGGGCGCACCACGCTGGAAACTTGTCCGCCAACTTCTCATCGAGAGCCTGGTTCTTTCGGTCGCCGGCGCTGGACTAGGGATCTTGATCGCATTGTGGCTGCTGGATCTGCTGCGGGCGTTCAAGATGCCGCTCAGTATTCCCGCCGCAACATCGCTGCCCTTCGATGGGCGCGTTCTTCTGTTCACGGTGGGAATCTGCCTTGCCACCACGCTGCTTTTTGGATTGGCGCCAGCCATTCACGCCGCCCGCGTGGATCTGCTTTCCGGTTTAAAGAACCAATTGTCCGAGCGATTCCGACGTCTGAAGTTCCGGGATGTTCTTGTTGGCGCGCAGGTGGCGCTCTCGCTGGTATTGCTGGTGGGAACGGTTCTGGTGGTACGAAGCCTGCAGCGCGCTTTGACCATTGACATCGGGTTCAATCCGCGTCACGCCGTGGTGGTGGTGTTCGATGTCGGTCTCAACGGATACAGCAAAGAGCAGGGCCAGGCTTTCGAGAACCGTCTCATGGGTCAGCTAGCCACTGTACCTGGCCTCGATTCGTTCGCGCTCGCCGGGACAATTCCGCTAAGTATTTCGCAATCCCACACCGTGGTTTTTGCCGAAGGCAAACCGGCACCGGCGCCCGCGGACGCGCCCAGCGCGAATTTCTACGCGGTCAGTCCTGGCTATTTCCGGACTATGCAGACGCGGCTGATTGCCGGCCGCGAATTCGATCAGCGGGATTCAGCCAGTGCGGCGCCAGTGGCGATCATTAATCAAGCGTTGGCGCGGCGGCTGTTTCCAAACGAGGATCCGCTCGGGAAGCGGGTTTCCCAGGGATCGAACGGACCTTGGAAGCAAATTGTCGCCGTGGTCCAGGACGGTAAGTATGACTCGCTGAACGACGAATCTCAGCCCGCCTTTTTCTGGCCGCGCGCGCAGCGGTACGAATCGGCGATGACCATTGTCGCGCGAACCTCCGCGCCGCCTGCCGATGTTTTGCGCAGGCTGCAAGCCACGGTGAATTCACTCGATCCTACGCTGCCGTTCTTCCAAGCCGACAGTCTGGAAGATCATCTCAGCCTGCCGCTGCTGCCCGCGCGCATCGCAGCTATCATGCTGGGCGGATTCGGCGTGCTGGCGGTAATTCTGGCGGCGACGGGTCTGTACGGGATGTTGGCCTACGCAGTCTCAAAGCGTACGCGCGAAATCGGAATTCGCGTTGCCATCGGCGCCACACGATCCAATGTGCTTTCGCTGGTGCTGCGGCGCGCCATGGTGATTGTCGTGAGCGCGAGCGTCCTGGGCGCTGTTCTCGCACTGGCAGCGGGGCGTTTCTTCACGCCAGTGCTGTATGGCGTGAGCCCGCGCGATCCAGCCACCTACGCGCTGTCGCTGGTGCTCATGGCGGCGATTGGTGCTGTAGCGTGTCTCATTCCGGCCCGGCGCGCGCTAGGGATCGAAGCGATCGTGGCGCTGCGGGAGGAGTAAAAGAAGAATCCAGGAGCCAGAATGGATTCTTCTCGTCCTATCTCCACTCGCCCTGCAGCGTGAATGCCGCCCAATAGTACGGCCGCGCCCAGCGATGTTCTTTCCAGATGGAAAGCTGCGCCTGGCGCAACGCGGCGGCCGGCCGCAGATTTTGCAACAGCATGCCGCGGTAGAATCGCGTCATTAATTCTGATGTGGAAACATCCGGCACGGTCCACAAACTGGCGACTACTCGCGGGGAGCCCGCATACATGAAAGCCCGTGCCAATCCCACCAGGCCCTCGCCCCTCACTTCCGTTCCCAGCGCCGTCTGGCAAGCGCTCAACACAACCAGATCCGCATTGAGCGAAAGGTTATAGACGTCAGTGGTCTGCAGAAATCCGTCCTGCGGCTTTCCGGCGCGGTCCACCGTGGATAGCACGATGCCCGAGAGCTCCGGATGCAGCGAATTCAGAAGTCCATGCGACGCTATGTGGACGAACCGATATTGGTTCAGCGCCGCCTTGGTTGCCGTAGCGCGGCTGGCGTCAAAATCGAGCGCGGAGAGCCGTTGGCTTGGAGTTACCAGTTCCAGGATGTCCAGCGCCTCTTTGCGCGTGAAGGGCAGCCGGCTGAATTTGGATTGGTCGAAGCCGGAAGCCGAGCGTTCCGCCCGGGTGTTTTTAGCTGCTACCGCTTGCACGCCCGTTACCCGCGGATCGTCGGCGCTGAACACAGGATCCGCGAAGATGGCCAATACCTTCGACGCGTGAGATCCCCCGGCCCGCTCGCGGCGAATGAACGCGATGGTAGATGCAGACGGAAGGTTGATGATCTCATGCGCGGCCACCAGCGGCTCTGAGGGAGCGGACGGCGATGGAAGAGCAGCAAAAGGCACGTATTGCAATGCACCTGATGCAACGATCACCAATTTCTTCGTGCCCAAAAGATTCGCCACCGGTCCCAGCAGCGCGTGACTCAGTTTCTGAAGCGTGGGGCCGGCATTCCCGGCCGCACTTGCGTCGGGGGCAGTAAGTCCCTGATAAGCTGCGCGCGCTAGCGCCTCCAGCACGGACCGTTTGGGCAACTCGAATGTATGAAAACTGGTAGGTGTTACAGCCCAGACAAAACTACGCGCGTCGCCGGGAGCATATTCCAGCAGCAGCGCACCGGCATCCAGATAGTTACGCTGGAAATCGGTGAGGGTCAGCGGCTGCGGCTGCGCAAAAGCGGCGTAGCGCGGACTGGCCGAAAGAATCTTCGCCTCGGCATCCTGATACTCGGTCGTCAGCAGCCGGATTTCTTGTTCCACGGCCGCCGCGCGCGGATCCTGCTTAGCGAGCAACTGAATCTGACGCTCGGTTTTCGCGTGGAGCTGCGCCGTCAACACCCGCTCGCGCTCGATCAACGCGGGATCCACACCTTGGCGCAGGCCGGCCTTCGCCTCGCTGAGCAGATCCAGCAAACTGCGCGCCCGCGCCCGCTCGCTGGTCTCGAAGGCTTGAACATCGTAACCCTGTTTAGGATGCAGTTGGTGGAGATGCATCAGCACATCGACACGCAGCTCATACTGATCGAGGACGGTGGAGAAAAACGAAGAACGCAGCTCGGGGCCGATCACGGCCGCGCGAATCTGTTCGTCAATCTCGAGCGCCTGGTCCAGATATTCTCGCGCGTGTTCCCAATCGAGGGAGTTATTGGCGGCTCGCGCCAGATAGTAGAGCGCTCGGCTCTGCTGCATACGGTCGCCCAGTGCGGTTAGCCCGGCCAGCGCATGGCCCAGCGATTCGGCGGCTTTTTCCCGTTCGCCTAATGCCAGGTAAACCGATCCAATATTCAACTGCGCCAACGCCAGGCGGCGTTTGTCGTCAATTGCACGGCACAATTCGAGCGCCCGCTCGCAAACGGCCAGGGCCGCTTTTGAATCGCCTCGCTTGAGGTGTAGCTCGGCCATGTTATACAAAATGTCGGCCTCGCCCGCGCGATCGTTCGCCGAATGGAGCATCGTAAGGGACTGCTGGTACAGCTCTAGCGCTTTCTCGGATTCACCCATGAACGCGTAGACGCGGCCGATAGTCCCGAGCGCGAGGCCCTCCCCGCGCTGATCGGAAATTTGTTTTTGAATGGCCAGCGCCTGGGTGCTGTAATCCAGGGCGTGCTGTGCCTCGCCCAGTTGCAGATAGCAACGGGCGATATTCGTCAGCACGCTCTCTTCCAGATGGCGGTCGCTCAGCTCGCGGGTGATAGGCAGGACCTCCTGAAGAGATGTGAGCGCTTCCTGCAGAGTTCCGAAGGCCATATACAACGCACCGAGATTGGCCAGCGTTCGCGCTTCTCCTCTGCGGTCCCCCACCGCGCGGCTTAATGGAAGGGATTCGCGGAACAATTCCAACGCCTTGCCCAGTTCGCCCAGCGGGACTTCCGTCGTCGCCATATTCAACAGCGTGTTCGCCTCACCCCGCTGGTCATGCAGTTTTCGACGAAGCGGAAGAGTCTCGCTCAGCGCGTCCAGCGCCTGGTGCGTCTCGCCCTGCGCCGAATAAACCGCTGCCAGGTTAGAGAGGGCCGTCATCTCCCCTTGCCGGTCCCCCACCTCGCGTTTCAGCTCACGGGCATGGAGCGCATACTCCTGCGCTTTGCGTGGATCGCCCATCAGGATGTAAACGGAGCCGACGTTATTGAGCGTGGTGGCTTCCAGGTTCCGATCTTCAACTGCTCGGCTCAGCCGCAACGATTCTTCGAAAAACTCCAGCGCCTTCTTCGGTTCTCGAAGCGAAGCGGCTACGCCCAGGTTGCTCAGTGCGCTGGCTTCGCCGGCTTGATCGCCAGCAGCCTTTGCAAGAGGGAGGGCCTTTTTATAACATTCATTGGCTTTGGTGCTCTGTCCGAGCGACCAGTACGCGTCGCCCATGGTGTCGAAGGTGTGACCCTCCTCGGCCTGATCGCCAATCGCGCGCCACTCGGGAAGCGCGGCTTCGAACCTGGCGATGGCCTGATTCAGCGATTCCTTGCTGCCTACAGCCTGAAACTGTTGGCCGTCGTAGAAAGCTTTCTCAGCGGCAACTCGCGTTTCGTCGACGGGCCTGGCTTCTCTCAATTCCACCAGGTTGCATTCGAACTCGCGCGCGGGAGCGTCGGGGTCGGCGAGCGAAATCTCCAGGCGATACGCGCCTTTCTCCTGAGCGATAGCGGAAATGGGCAGAGGACGCTGCTCGCCCGCCGCGTTCCCGAGTTTGGCCAGAGGAGCCCCCGATGGCGCACTGAGCCTAATGTTGATTTGCGCGCCATTGGGGCGCACCAGCACACGGAAATACTGGCCGGGGCTCGCAACGATTTCGAATGAAGTAGTCTGGCCGCTGCCGAGGTCCGCTCGAAGCGGACTGCCCAGTTGAAGTGTCCTCGCATCCTGAGCGGCTGCGCCAAACCCAAGGCACAAACCCAGGCATAACGCCAAGATCACTCGCACGCGCTTCCTCCAATTCAGTTTAAATCACGCCCGCGGGATGGAACATTCCAGTCCCACGCACCACATTGAAGATTGAGGCTTCTGATTTTCACCTTTCGAGATGAAACCGAGGCCACGGAGTAATCGCATGAAGAGACTTCACTTGATGATCGGTCTCATGGTCACATTGTTGATGACAAAGCCGGCCAAGGCGCTGGACGATTACATCCCCTGGACTGCATCTGAGATCCCTCGCGGTTTAGCTGGCACCTTACCGAACCCGGAGACTGCCTCCATGATTCCGGCAAAGGCCGATGGGCACGACAGGGCTATCGAAGTTCATCAAGGGGGACAAGACGGAGGAGGAGCGCTGTGGTACACCATGGCCAGCACTCAGTAAGTCCACTGTGGCCATCGACACCGGTTCCGGCTTGGTCCACTCGTTCGGAGACTTCTACCGAGAGCTGATCTCGCCCGATGCCGGGTGGCCGGCGGTCACTGAGGCAAACCACCCCCGCCGATCAGAACGCGCATGTGAATGGACCCGATTTCTCTGCCGCCGGCTTCTGCCTTCCAGACAATATTCGGCTTCACCCAACCTTTTTGAGCGCCCGCGGGAGATTGCACGACAGTTTGCACAGTGTACGAGCCGCGCGGATCCACCGGATAGATGGCCTGGCCGCGTTCTTCGCGCCAGCCATCCGGGAGAACTGCCTGAAGCGTAACCTCCTGCGCGGTGGACTCTGAGTTGGTAATCGTGATCGGGAGCGTCAGCTTCTCGCCGGGAGAAATCATCACCTCCGGTTCTTTCAGCAGATCGGCAATGTGACCGATGTCGTGCGCTTTCCAGAACTCGCGGTAGAAACTCCAGGGGCCGGCGAGTTCCATGGAGAGGCCGGTCTTTTCAGAAGGCTGATAGCCGCTGACTCGAGCGAAGGGAATCGAATTGGAAGTTATACTTTCCAAGATGTCGCCTGTGGTGCTGGATCTCACCAGCGACTTGCCAAAAATAAGTTGCACCGGTTCCTCGAAAGCTTTCAAGTCTCCCTTTTTGAGGGCATCCATTGCGACCTGACCGGTGTCGCCTTGCGTGAGGTGGTAAGCCATTTCTTCAGCCGCCAACCGTGCGTAAGAAACGCCCTTAGCGGGCGAAACAGTTTTCGGATCGTAGCGCGGTCCTTGGCCCGCCTGAAAATCGGCGTGCGACGAATCTGAAAAGAAATAAAGCTTCTTGGGCTGCCAGGGATGCAGGCCTTCCGTGAGATTCGAGATGTCGCGGCGATTGCGCGGCTGCGAAAGCTGCTCAGGGAAAACCGTGGGATCGCCGGCCAGATCGAACGCTTCGGTGGCAATCACGGAAGACGCCTGATGGTCGCCATGATTTTCGCCTGCGACGTAAAGAGGCAGCCATGTTAAAATCACCTCCGGCCGCGTGAGCCGAACCAG
>JBEKJJ010000126.1:0-20086 GCA_050011295.1 Bryobacteraceae bacterium | reverse complement strand
CAGAATCTCATTGGCTAGCGTGAAGAAACCGCAGCCCGGCCCGATTTCGTGAGTGTAAGTTCCGGCGGCGAATCTCTTGCACGCTTCCAACTTCGATGGGATGTCCTTTCCCAACTCATCCACGTAGACGCAGGGCAAATTCAATTGGCCCACTTTCTCCTTGAGAGTCATACGGCTCATCAGGTCATCGACGCGTGCGTTAATGGGCCGTTTCGGATCGAGGTACAGCGGCACATCGTCCCGGCTCTGCGCGAGAAGCACAACAGAGCCGAACAGTATCAGCAAGGTCCCTGAGGCTAGCAACCTGAATCGACTGTTCCGTTTCATTCCTCACCGCCAATGCGCCGCGCGCCCTCGCGCGGGATAGCGCCTTCGCGAATCTTATCAGGTTCCATTTGCACCTTCCAATCGAATTGCGACAATGAGCGAATGCGAATCCATTGTTTGCCAAGCGTTGGTTCTCCGGCGATGTGATTGTCGCCGGCGTTCGCTGGTATCTGCGGTTCCGGCTCAGCTATCGAGCTGTGGCGCGATCGCCGCCGAATTGGGAGTGGCAGCGGCGCCGCCCACATTCCGAGGAGCTTGCGCGCCGTTGGGAGCGGTTTGAACTGGCGTTCCTGGGAGACAGTCACGGCACCACCGGCTCCCCAGCTTCAATCCGGCGCCGCGTTTCCGCTACTGCTCGATCTATGCGGCCGGAGACAATGCATTAAAGGGATCGTCGTCCGTAACGCCGTTGGGCAGGTTCTGGATAGCAGCTTGGAAATTAGGCCATGCATTGGAAGCCGCATTTCCAGTGAGATTGGCGTAGAGTTGTGCCAGAGTTCCCGACGTGCCGAGCGACACCATAGCCGGGGCTATTTGTCCTAGGCTATAACCCTGGCTCATCAGCCAGGATAAAAACGCCATACCGCAACCGATGCTGTCAGGGTTTTGGTCAGTGGGATCGGTCTGGTCGACGAAATCCGGCATCCCGTCCTGGGCCCACTGCGGCGCCGTGGCGAAGTCCGACAAAACGTTGTTGCCAACCACTGCCGCACACCAGCGGGACAGGGCTTCGCCGGTGCTGACACCACACAGGTTCCCGCCCATGGAACACTCGCTGAGTTCGGCTTCAAAAAGCGCAGACACACGAGCGGAATTCCCGAACGACGCACAGACCTCGATCGCGTTTCCGGTGGTATAGTTGCAACCCAAATGGTCGGCTCCCCCGGTTCCATCGGTGGCGCCGCCGATGGCGTAGATGATCACACTGACAGGCCCGCCGGTGGTCCCAAAAATCTGGTTGTTAGCCGTTACCACCCGGTCGGCGTCGTTGACCAGATCCTGCGCGTTCTGGAGCCCAGGAGCGCCCAGCGTGGGATCAACGTACACGCTCACGCTTCCACTAGGACTGGTGCCTACAAACTGAGAAGTGCCGGTGTAACTGGGCCAAGCCGGCGCGGTGGGACCGCCGGCAGCGGCCGCAGCCGCAATTTCATGGAAGGAGGTGGCTCGAATAGGATGATGCATCGGAAAACTCCCGTGGAGGAAGTATACCTTAAATACCGAACGGACATGAGGAAGGACGTAGTGGCAAATGTGAGACCCAATATTCCATCCCGCCCGTTGTTCGGATCAGGACATCCCCATCCGTTTTGACCGGCGAATTGCCACGCCAATCGAAGCCTGCTTGAAACATCGAAGCCTGCTTGAAACATCGAAGCCTCTTGAAACTAGGTTGATCCTATTTCAACCGCGGTCGTTTTGACAACCACCGTTCCCACTGACCCGTCGCGGGAGGAGGCTTGATCCCTCTTGAGGTCGGCACCAATCCGAAATGCCGCCCCACCTGACCGCTCGGTAAGTGGCCGGCGAGAATTGCGTCCGAAGGGCGGGCGGTGACAAAAGCCGAGAACCATGCCGGCAGTCCCGGAATGGTTTTGACGGGCAACCTCCGTCCTAATTTATACTGATCGCCTAGGAAGATGGAACGCATGGCGGATTTCTTCGCGATGAGAGGCAGGCAGAGCATCTTTCACGGCATTATCCTGTTCGCGAGTACATTCACCGCAAGGCCTTTGCTCGCCCAGACAGCTCCAATTTCACCCGATCGCCCGTGGCATTCCGCCGCGGAGCGGGAAATCGCAAGCGAGGCAACACGACTGAGCGAATCCCGCCTTGGTATCGAGCCGGATCGAGCGTACTCGCTGGCGGAATTAATCGATCTGGCTGAAGCGCACAACCCCGAAACGCGCGTTGCCTGGGAACGTGCCCGCGCTCAGGTGGCCGCTTTGGGTGTTGCGCGAAGTGAGCTGTATCCGACATTGGCCGCGGCAGCACTTTCGCAAACCAGCCGGTTTGAGATACTGCTTGGACCAATCTTCGTTCGCGAAACCACACAGTCCTTCGAGGGAAACTTGGACCTCCGCTATCTGGTTTTTGATTTTGGGGGGCGGTCAGGTCGAATAGGCGCGGCTGCGGCGGACGCCTTGGCATCTAACTTTGCGTTTAATGACACCCACCGCAGGATCATTTTCCAGGTGGAGCAAACCTACTATCGGCTGCTGAATGCCTCCGGCCTAGAAGTTGCTGCCCATGCCAGCCTGACGAATGCCGAAACCGTACAGCAATCCGCGGAGGAACGTTTGAAACAAGGGCTGGCCACTCTACCCGACGTACTGGAAGCCCGAAGCGCGACCGCGCTGGCACGCTACGAGTTGCAGGCGGTACTGGGTGCCGAAGACATTGCAAGGGGAGACCTGGCAGCGGCGCTTGGCGATCTTCCCAATGTTGTGATCCATCCCCAGCCTCTCGACCGCCTCTCCATAGCGGATTCTATCGAAGACACGGTTGATCAGGCGATCAAGCGCGCCTTTGCGGAACGTCCTGATCTGCTCGAGCAGTTGGCCGAAGTGCGGTCAGCTCGCGCCAGGGTGAAGGAGGCTCATGCGGCTTTCTATCCAAATTTGGATTTGAGCGTGGCGCCGTCCGTCCGGTCGCTATATGGACAGCAGCAGGCGTATCCCTGGGCATATACGGCGGACCTGAACGGCGGGTTGGCTGTTGCGCTGAACTGGACAGTTTTTGATGGCGGCGCACGAAAACATCGTCTGGCGCAGGCCGAGGCGAATGTCCGCAGAGCCGAAGCGGAAGTCAGCTCAGAACGCGATCAGATTGCGAACGAGATCTGGACGGCATACTCCAATTTGAAGACCGCATTCGCTCAGAGGCAATCTGCCGTTGCATTCCTGGAAGCTGCCACCCAATCGTATGCCGCAGCCCTGGAATCTTACAGGTACGGCGTCAGAAATCTGTTGGACGTCACGGCCGCTCAGAGAACGCTGGCACAAGCACGCTCGACTGACGTACTGGCGAGGACTCAGGTCCTCACCTCGCTGGCGGATCTTGCGTTCCGGACCGGAGATACCATCCAGCCCGAGGCGCAGAGACCAGAAGAATGATCCGAAGAGTCAGTTTCGCTTTGATGGCAACGCTCGCCCTCGAGAGTTGCACGCGCGTGCCTACATTCGATGTCATGGGTTCGCTTTTTCCAGCGTGGCTGGTCTGCCTGGCCGTGGCCATTCTACTCACCGTTGCCATCCGCTGGCTGCTTATGCGCCTGCGCATTCCACTCGTATTTCCGGTTGTTATCTATCCGAGCCTGACAGCGCTCGTTACGTTCGCGTTGTGGCTCGCTTTCTTTCGATAATTTCAATCGTAAGGAGTAACCTTTATGGCTCTCGAAGTCCGAAACACATGGCGCGAATATCTCGGCCGCCTGATCAGTATCGGCATTCTGATCGGCGCGCTGATTCTTGGGATCACAATACTCGAGCAGACGAGATTCCATCCACGCACCGACGACGCCGAAGTACTGGCAAACTTCATCGGAATCGCGCCGCAGGTGGAGGGGCCAATCCTTCAGCTGAACGTCCATGACAATCAATTCGTGAAACAGGGCGATTTACTTTTTGAAATCGACCGCCGGCCCTACGAGTACGCTTTGGAGAGAGTTCTCTCGGACCAGGCTGCTTTAGAAGGCCAGATCTCCGATGAGCGCCGAAAGATTGCCGCGCTCGAGAGCGCGGTTTCCGTTTCGCAAGCGAACATCCAGAGCGCACAAGCAGACTTGACTCGATGGGAAGCCTCCATCGATCAGGCAAAAGCTGACCTGGCGAATTCAGAACAGGGTGTGAACCGCGCAAAGGCGGACTGGAAGTATGCCAGCAATAATTTGCAGCGAATTGAGCCGCTGCTCGTCAAGCAGTTTGTAACCGCCGATCAGGTCGACAAGGCCCGAAGCTCCGAGACCGCATTGTCGGAAGCGCTGAAACAAACGCAATCTCAGGTTGAGCTTGCCCGGGCGGGGTTGAAATCCGCGCTCGCGCAGTACCAGCACTCCGAGGCCGTTCTGGAACAGAGCCGGGCGCAGCACCAACAGGCGATGAACGCAGTCACTACGCTGGAGCCTCTGGTTACCCAGCGCGGTGCGAGGGCTTCCGCGGTCAAGAATGCTCGCTACAACCTTAACAACTGCCGCGTACTTGCACCATTCGACGCTCGAGTGACAAACCTGACCATTTCGGAGGGAGCTTATGCTCACGTCGGCCAGCAGGTGTTCACTCTCATTGACGCCCGTACATGGTGGGTGGTGGCCAACTTTCGTGAAGGGCAGTTACAGCACGTTCAGCCGGGCATGAGAGCTGATGTTTATGTGATGTCGAAACCGAATATGCGTTTTTCAGGTATCGTGGACAGTATTGGGTTCGGCGTAACGCCGGATGCCGACTTGGTGGGCCGTTTCGAGCCGGGCCTTCCGGACGTCCAGCGCACCCTGAATTGGGTCCATCTGTCATCACGATACCCGGTGCGCGTGCGTGTGACGGATCCGGTCCCGGAATCGTTTCGAATCAGCGAATCAGCCGTGGTGATCCTGCGTGGGCGCTAATCCTATGATGGCTGCCGAACCCCGGGCGCAGGAGCTTCGCCCCCCGTTTGTCTGGTTTTGGAAGTTTCTCAAGGAGGAACTCGCGCCATATCCCGGAAGAGGGGGAATCGTGGCACGAATGGTGATCGCTTCGACTGTGATGATGATCATCACCATGGTTTTTCGCCTGCCCTACGGCGCGTACAGCGCGTTTTATGTATTCCAGCTCTCACGCGAAAGCCAGCGCGCGGCCATCCAATCGGCGCAGACAATTGTCGCTGCTTTCGGAGTGTCAACGGGAGTTGCATTGATCGGCGCGATGCTGGTACTGGGCGACCCGGGCTTGCGACTGCTGTGGGTGATCGCAACGTTGTTCATCATGTTCTACGCGGTTAGCACGCTGACCAGCTACAGTGCGTCCCTGCGCTTCGGCTATCTGCTTGCGATCGTCATTCCGCTGTTCGACCGCCCCATTTCGGCCGAAGCCAAGGTGGAAGGGACTCTCTGGGCGGCATTCGCGCTGACACTTGCCACCGGAATCGCATTATGGGTGGAACTTCTCCTGGTCAAGTTTACCGAGAGCGCCGACCTGAGCGGGCTGCTCGATCGGCGCCTCGCGTGCGTTGAGGATCTGATTCAAGCTTACGCCCAAGGCCAGAGTCCGGACGCGGCAAAAAAGAAATTGGCGCGGTTTTCCACGCTTGGGACATCTAGACTACGAAACATCCTGCAGCGTTCTCCCCATTCCCGGCATTACCGTGAGCAGATGGGAGCCGTCGTGGGATTGGTAGGAAATTTGATCAATCTTGCGCTGGAATTGAGACCTGCCAATGTGTCGGATCGGGAACGCGTTCAGGCTCTGGCTGTCAATGTCGGGCGTATCCGCGCTGATCTGCTGAAGGGGGGAACCCCGCAGCCGATTCCGTTAAATGATAACGCCTCCTCCTCGGATTCCGCTCTGCTGCTGGAGAGAATGGAAAGCACTGTGTCGCTGATTGACGAGATGCTTACCGCCCAGCAATCGCTCAGCGCATACGAACTGCAACAATCCAGGAGGGAGCAAGCTTCGAGGCTTCTGGTTCCGGATGCGCTGTCTAACCCCGAGCACCTGCGATTTGCTTTGAAAGGCTGCCTCGCAGCAAGTCTCTGCTACTTTACGTACAATCTCATCGACTGGCCCGGCATCAGCACGGCAGTCATCACATGCTTTTTGACCGCGTTGACGACAACCGGTGCATCCCGTCAAAAACAGACTCTACTGCTAACAGGAGCCGCGGCCGGAGGTCTCGTAGGAGTGGCGTCGCAGTTGTTCGTTTTGCCGCAAATTGAATCGATCGCCGGATTTACCACTTGGTTTGTCGTGGTGACGACTGCTGCCGCGTGGTTCGTAACATGTACGCCGCGTCTTTCTTATTTCGGACTCCAGGTTGCCTTTGCGTACAATTTCGTGAATCTCCAGGAATTCACAATCCAAACCTCGCTCGCGCCTGCACGGGACCGCGTCGCTGGAATACTGCTCGGCCTGTTCATGATGTGGCTGGTTTTTGACCGGCTTTGGGGGACGCCGACAGCGGTGGCGATGAAGAAAGGTTTGAGCTCGACGCTTCGGCTGATGGCTCAATTTGCGAGAGAGCCGATTTCCGAAGACCTGCGAACTGCGATCGAGCGAGGCTATTCTCTTCGCGACGCGATCGAAAAAGGCTTCGAAAACGTGAGGGCTCTGGCCGACCAAGTTCTATTCGAATTTGGGCCCGCGCGGGAACGGAATCTTGCACTGCGTGATCAAATCCGGCGATGGCAGCCGCAATTGCGTGTGCTTTTTGTATTAGACATTTCGACGTGGAATTATCGTGTCCGGCTCCCTGGTTTTGATTTACCCGATGCCATACATCCGGTGCAGCGGGAATTCGACGAGGAGTTTGCCCGGATACTGGAAGGTATGGCAAACCGGCTCGAGGGCAAGCCGGCGGAAGTGCGAGATAACTTCGAAAAGTCCTTGCAGCACTTGGAACAGAGTGTCGGAAGTTACGCTGCGACAGAATCCCAGGCGACGCTCGCGGCCGGGCCACGGACCTATTTAGCTCGAAATCGAAGGATAAGAGCCGTGACTTGCGCGCTGCTTCAAGAGATTTAAGAAAGATTGGCCCGGCTACCGCCACGCACTTGCCACTGGGCGATGCCCGCCAGAGTACGAGCCTTAAAATCAGGTGACTGATTACGAACTTGGACTTGGTAGGATCGACACTGGAGTGGAAGAGTTCAGGTCGATTCGTGTGCTCCGTTTGAGCCGCGAAGAGAGCACAGAGTGGTACGCGGTATTCTTAATCGCCAGAACGAGGCGCCAGGAGACACTCCGAGAAAGTCACCGCTAGCGTTCTCGGTTCATGGCAGCGGGCCTATGTCTGACATAGAAGGGCGCCGAGCTGGCTGCGCTTCTACTTCAGGTCCACCACAATGAGTTGATACGCAGGCGCGCTCGTGGCGTATCCTCAAGCGTCTTTCGATCCCGGCTGGTGCCGATCCCCATGTGTGGAGTCCCATCTGGACTGAGGACGGCCGCAGAGCCGCATTGGGCGCGCGCTTTTCGAGCTCCATCTGGCGTTATCATCCGGTGAAGGAAAATAAAGGTTTGCAGGCGAAAGCGCCTGCGCCACCGCCAACCCCGCGCTCATTGCGATTTTTTCATGGCTGGAATCCAGCAATGCGGTGGTATTCGGCCAACGCTATGAGACGCGCCGCTCACGGAAAATGCTCTTGCTAAAGGACTTGGAGTTTGGTCCCGAAACTGCATTTTCACGGGCGAGGCGTTATGAGACAGAACAAGGAAAGAAGTACGAAGTACAAAAGCTTAATAGCAGTTTCTATGGCGTTACTGCTGTTTTCAAGCGGGGCAACTCTGATTGCTCAAGATGTTGCTCAAGGTGTTGCGCAAGAATCCTCCGACGCGGCCGCGCCGCCGGCACAGGCGTTCTCGCCCGACCAGTTGAACGCCATGGTGGCGCCCATCGCGCTCTATCCGGATAATCTTGTGAGCCAGTTGTTGGTAGCGTCCACCTATCCGCTCGAAGTTGTGGAAGCGGCGCAATGGCTGCGGCAAAATGGGAACCTGCAAGGTCAACAATTAGTGGACGCGGCACGGCAGCAGAATTGGGATCCGAGCGTCCAGGCGCTGGTGGTTTTTCCGGACGTTCTCAATCGCTTGAACTCGGACATTCGTTGGACAACAGATTTAGGAAACGCATTTCTCGCTCAGCAGGCCGACGTGATGAATGCTGTGCAGCACATGCGCGCCGAAGCCAGAGCGAATGGCAAACTGAATTCGAACGCGCAGGAAACCGTCACGACGCAGACGCAAGGTGATCAGACCGCGATTCAAATCCAGCCGGCTGATCCTCAGGTAGTTTATGTACCGGCCTACAATCCCGCATACGTTTGGGGTCCGCCGGTGTATGGATACTATCCTCCGCTGTACTATCCAGGAGTTGGATTTGGATTCGGATTCGGACCGGGAATCTACATTGGTGGTTTCTTCGGCGGATTGGGATGGGGCGGTTGGGGTTGGGGACCGAACTGGTTCGGCGGCTCGATTTTCGTGAACGGCTTCTTCTTCAACCACTACGGCTTTGGAGGCGGCTGGTATGGAGGCCGCGGAATTTGGGCCCATAATCCAGAGCACCGCATGGGAGTGGCGTACCCGAACCAGAGAGTGGCCAGCCGATTCGGCGGTAATTTCGCGGGCCGCAGTACTTTCGCGAGCCATGGGACTTATGCCAGCCACGGAAATTATGCAAGCCCCCGCGGCTATGCAAATGGTGGAAATTTCGGGAGCCGGTTCCAGGGCTCGCAAGCCGCGTCGGCCATGAGATCCAGCCAGGGGAACAGCTTCAGAAGTTCCGGATCTCAGCCGAGCTATCGAAGCAGCCCGGCGTATGGTGGTGGCACTGGGCGCGCAACAGTGCCGAGCTATCATTCCAGCCCGTCCTCCGGTGGCGGCGGATCCCATGCAGCGCCTTCCGCTAGCCATGCGAGCAGTTTCCATGGCGGAGGCGGCGGCGGGTTCCACGGTGGTGGTGGAGGCGGAGCCCATGGCGGAGGCGGCCACCGGTAAGACAGTGTTCTCGATTTGAATTATTCCGGCGCGCGGGTTTCAGGACCCAGCGCGCCGGTTTTGTCTACCAACCGTTAGTCAGTTTGAATACCAGGTTTCTGGTATTTCATGCCAGCGGTCTCTCCCTTACTATCAACTCAGGAGCTTCATGTGGCACGGTCTGCACGCAGTCCTGGCTAATGTTACGCGTTTTGTCCGGAAGCCAGACGAGGCGACGTCGAACCCACCGGTTACGGTAATTTGCTTTCTGCCTGACGATCAGGATCGTTCCCTCATGACCGATCTCTGCCGGCGCAATCAATGGGAGGTCTTCTTCGCGGAAAACCGACCGCAAGCCGAGCGCGCTTTACAGGATCTCAAGCCGCAAATCATGCTCTTCGACCGGGACATAGCCGGCCCGGACTGGCGGGAATTCGTGACCGGGTTCGCCGCTCGATCCCGAGCAGCCTGCATCATGCTGGTATCGAAAGTCATTGACGACAATCTCTGGAATGACCTGGTTTCTAGCGGAGGGTATGAAGTATTGCGGAAACCGCTTCGGGAAAACGAAGTGACCCGGGCCGTCAGAATGGCCCGGTCCTACTGGACCAGTGCGGTGGAGAGGGCTGCGAACATCAAGAGATAACGCGTTTGCGGACTGCGTAAAGGATCAGTTCCGCAAAACTATGCAGGTTTAGCTTATCCTGCAGATTTCGTCGATGTGTTTCCACCGTATAGAGGCTAAGATTCAAGGAAGCTGCTATTTCCTTATTCGACTTGCCTTCGGCAATGAGTTGAAGAATCTCCCGCTCGCGCGACGTTAGCAGCTCGTAGCTATCTTCCACTCCGCGGGTTCTGATTTCCCGGACGTAATCCTCCACCAGCATTTTGCTGATTTCCGGGCTGAAGAAAGTCTTCCCTTGACAGACGGCGCGAATAGCCGCGATCAGGTCGCCTTCGGCGGAATCTTTCAGCAGATATCCTTTGGCCCCGGCCTTCAACGCTCGAAGAACATAGCCTTCATCGGAATGCATGCTGAGGATAACCACGGCAGTTTGCGGGCATTGCGAGATGATGCGCTGCGCGGCCTCGATGCCGCTCAGATTGGGCATCGCAATATCCAGCACCACAACGTCCGGCTTGGTCTCCTCCGCTTTCGCGACCGCCTGCCGGCCATCCGCAGCTTCGCCGACCACGCTGAAGTCCCCCTGGCTCTCGAGCAACAGCCGCAGGCCTTTGCGCATCACATTGTGATCGTCAGCTAACAAGATGCGAATCTGTTTCACGTAGTTTCCCGTTCCCCTGTGCGTCCTCTCGACCCATGGGCAGTTCCACTGTGAGAACAGTTCCGGTTCCCAGTTCCGAGTGGACCATGCACTTACCTCCCAGTTGCGCAACGCGCTCCTGGATTCCCAGCAATCCCAGACCTTTCACCTGTTGGCTGTCAAAGCCCTGGCCGTCGTCCTGGACAGACAAGGTCAGGCGGCTGGGCTCCTGTTGGACACGGATGCGGACGGTTTTGGCGCGGGCATGGCTCGCACAATTGTGAAGCGCCTCCTGAGCCACGCGATAGATGCAGGTTTTGAAATCGTCCGGAAGATCGTCCGGCAAATCGGCGGCGACGCTGACATCCATGGAAGTACGTTTGGAAACTTCGCGCGCTTGCCACTTCAAGGCTGGAACCAGCCCCAAGTCGTCCAGCATGGATGGCCGCAGCAATAGAGCCATATTACGTACGACGCGAATGGTGCCCTCTACTAAATCCTTGATATCCTCAATTTGATTTTGCTCTTCGGATCGAAGCGCCAATCCAGTGGAGAGATTGCGCAGCTCGATTAGCACGGCGGAGAGCGACTGGCCCACTTCATCGTGCAGCTCTCGCGAAAGCGCCCGCCGCTCCGTCTCTTGCGCCCGGACCAGACGCGCGGAAAGGTCCTTGAGCTGGCTGCGCGCTTCCGCGGCTTCCTCGTACCGGTTGTGCGCGCGGGTTTCGAGCCGGAGGATTCGCCGAATGCTGAATGCGGCCATTCCTAATCCAAACACAACAGCAGCGAACAGCGTGATCGCGAGGCGCGTTTGGAACCTTCCCATGAGGCTCACCACCTGGTCGTTCCCGTCGCTCAGTTGCTGTTCGTTGATGGCCGCAATACGATCCGCGATGGCGAGCATATTCTGCCTGCGCGGATAAACCTGGTCCCGCAAAAACTGATAGCCAATGCGCCGGCGCTCCGCGGGATCCCACCGGAAAACGGGCGCCAGTATCCGCCAATACTCCCCCAGCTCGGCTCTGAGCGCGGAGTAATGCTTCATCTGCGCGGGCGTAAGTTGACGGCGGTACGAGTCGAGTGCGGACTCCATTTGTTGCCGAAGCTGTTCGAGGCTAATCCTAAACTTATCCGCTCGCTCGGCTTCGGGTTCCAACAAATAATCGCGCACATAGGTCCCTGATAAATACACCTGAGAACGGATGTTGTTAAGTACGTGATTCTGGAATAGAAACTGGCGCCGGATTCGATCGTCGTTCCGGCGAACATCCTGTAGCACCCGCAGCGCATCGAATCCGGCCAACGTCATGATCACGAGAATACTGCCGAAACCCGCTATCAATGCGAGTCGGCTGTGGGCGGGTAGTTGATCGGACCGTTCTTTGTCGCGCGGCCCGCTGGCGTTTTTCATCGGAACTACGGCTTCCAGTCACAGTCTAACCGATAGTGCCATGTTCTGATATCAACCCGTTGAAAAATACCAACTATTTGGTATGTAACGTTCTAGCGCCCGAAGCATATACTCTTACGTGAGTACCCTTGACCCTACGTGTCGGTCCCTAAATGACTTTACCTGACAGCGTATTTCAAAAGCTAAAAACACTGGATACGTGCACAGCATCCAACGCCATAGAACAATTAAACGTGCGCCTCCGGAACGAGGGATATATTGCAGATGCGTTGCGCTGCCGTTTTCAGAATTTCGAGCCGATGCTGGGCTACGCGGTTACGGGGCGCATCCGGAGCGCCAACGCGCCGATGAGTGGCCGCTACTACTATCGCATCGATTTCTGGAGGTACCTCGCCACGCTGCCAGAGCCGCGCGTGATGGTTTTGGAAGATATTGATGGCCAACCTGGTCTCGGAGCCTTTGTGGGCGAGATGCATGCGGTGATCGGGCTAGCGCTGAACTGCATCGGATATGTCACTAACGGCTCCGTGCGCAATCTACCGGCGGTTAAAGAACTGGGATTTCATCTCTTTTCCGGAAGCGTTTCTGTCTCTCACGCCTATGCTCATCTGGTGGATTTCGGCGATCCTGTCACGATCGGAGGCTTGAAGATTTCCCCAGGAGACTTGATTCATGGCGACCGCCATGGTGTCCAGACAATCCCGTTTGAGCACGCGGAGCGGATACCGGAGGAAGTTGAGAAGATTAAGCGCTCCGAAAGCCAATTGAAACAATTCTGCCAATCGCCGGAGTTCTCGCTCGAGGGCCTCGCGGAAAAACTGAAACAGGCGGCGCAGGATCGTAAGTGAAATCTAAAATCCAAATCGAGTTGCTACTAGTATCAATAGCCGCGTTCAGCGCTGTTCTCGCCTCGTGCGGAAAGAGTGAGAAGGCCAGCGCGAATACGGCCGGCCCTCTGGAAGGCGTTTCCGTCGGTGTGGCGAAAGTAGCCCGAAAATCGCTCGGCCGCCAATTGACGGTGTCCTCCGAATTAGTGCCGTTCCAGGAGATTGACGTCTACGCGAAAGAATCAGGATTCGTGAAGGAACTGAACGTTGACTATGGGACGCATGTGAAGGCGGGACAGGTGATGGCGGTCCTGGAGATCCCCGAGTTGCAGCTGCAGCTGGCGGAGGACGATGCGGCAATCACAAACGCAAAGGACCATGCGACACTCGCCGAACACGAGCTAAACCGCGTCCAAGCGAACCGCGACGTTCTGCACCTTCAATACGACAGATTAAATGGTGTTGCCAAATCCAAACCCGGCTTGGTGGCCCAGCAGGAAGTGGATGACGCTCAAGGCAAGGATCTGGCTGCTGAGGCGCAAGTGGAAGGTTCGAAATCTAATCTTCAAGCTGCCCAAAGCATGCTGCAAGTGGCGGAGGCCAAACGCGCGCGGGACCAAGCGCTCTTCGATTACTCGAAGATCACGGCGCCCTTCGCGGGAGTGGTGACGCAAAGGTTCGCGAACCTGGGGGCATTGCTGCAGGCTGGAACCAGTTCCAGCACGCAGGCCATGCCGCTGGTGCGCCTCTCCGAGGACAACATTTTCCGGCTGGTGATTCCAGTGCCCGAGTCTTACGTTCGCTATATCCATCTGGGCGACCCCGTTCAAGTGAAGGTTCCGTCCCTCGACCGGACTCTGCCCGGCAAGGTCGCGCGGTTTTCCGAAGACGTGAAAGAAGACACGCGCACCATGCACACCGAAGTGGATGTGCCCAATCCGAACGGGCTACTAGTGCAGGGTCTTTATGCGGAGGCCACCATAACGCTCGAAACTAAGAACAACGTTTTGTACGTGCCAGTGCAGGCCATTGATCACGCGGGCGATCGAACCAGCGTATTTGTGGTCTCGAACGCCAACAAACTCGAAACCCGGACCTTGGTGCTGGGAATCCAGACATCCACTGACGCCGAAGTGCTCTCGGGCCTCGACGAAGGCCAACTGGTTGTGGTGAGCGACCGCAGCAGCCTGAAGGAAGCCGAGGTTGTTCAGCCCAAAGTGATCGAGCTGGTCAACTATCAGAATCAGGAAGAGAAGAAGTAACAGTGCCCGGCTTCTCGATCCGCAATCCTTTTTTCATTATCGCCGTATGCCTGGCGCTCGCCGTAATCGGAGTGGCCAGCTTGGCGCGCATGCCTGTGGATCTTTTCCCCCCAATCAATCTGCCGGAGGTCGTTGTTGCAACGTTCTACAACGGCATGCCGCCGGTGGATATCGAAACAGATATTACGAATCCTCTGGAACGCTTCTTCACGCTGGCATCGGGCGTGGACCACATGGAATCGCGCTCGCTGCTGGGCGTCAGCATCATCAAAGTTTTCTTCCAGCCCGGTACCAATGCAGACGCGGATGTGACGCAGTTGTCCAACCTCGCTCTAGCGGATCTAAAACGATTGCCGCCGGGAACTTTACCTCCGGTGGTGCTGAAGTTCGATGCGTCCAGCCTTCCGGTTTGTCTGGTGACGGTAGCCGGCAAAGGGCTCACCGAAACGCAGCTTCACGATCTGGCTCAATTCCAGATTCGAAATCAAATCGCCGTGGTGAAGGGCGCGGAGATTCCAGGCGTCTTCGGAGGAAAGTACCGGCAGGTGATGGTGTATGTGGATCCGTTCAAACTCTTGTCGCGCCAAATGAGCGTGATGGATGTGGTGGACGCGGTCAACAACCAAAATCTGATTCTGCCGGCCGGTGACGTCAAAATCGGCCCCAGCGATTACTACGTCTACTCCAACAGTCTGGTCCAAAACGTAGCGGATTTGAATGATATTCCCATCAAGACCGTAGGCACTCGATGGGTGACGGTGGGAGACGTGGGCGAGGCCAAAGACTCAAGCCAGATGCAATACAACATCGTCCGCATCGATGGCCAGAAATCCGCGTACATCCCCATCATGAAGCAGGGCGGCGATACCAATACCGTGCAGGTGGTGGAGGACGTCCGCAATCTGACGCAACACTTGTTCGACTTACCCTCCCAGTTGAAAACCGCGATCGTGTTCGATCAATCCGTCTTCGTCAAAGAGGCGCTTAAGACCGTGCTTCATGAAGGCGTCATCGGTTTGGTGCTGACCAGTCTGATGATTCTCATCTTCCTGGGAAGCATGCGCGCGACGGTGGCTGTTCTGCTGTCCATTCCGATTTCTGCGCTGGCTACGTTCGTGGTTTTGTTCATGCTGGGCAGCACCGTCAATACTATGATCTTGGGCGGATTGGCGCTGGCCTTCTCGCGAGTGATCGACAACTCAGTGATCTCGCTCGAGAACATCTACCGCCATCTGGAGATGGGATCTTCGCCGGAGGTCGCTGCGGCGCAGGGCGGCGCTGAAGTGAATCTGGCGGTGCTTGCAGCAACCTTGGTGGACGTGGTGGATTTCTTCCCCGTCACGTTCTTGTTCGGGGTGAGCAAGTTTCTGTTCTCGGCACTGGCTCTCGCGTTTTGTTTGTCGCTGCTGGCTTCCTTCGTGGTAGCCATGACGGTGATCCCGTTATTCTGCGCAAAATATCTCAAGGGAGTCCATCACGAACATGGCGAGCACGAACATGGCGAGGCCCCGCCCGCAAATCCATCCTGGGGCGCACGCTTCAATGCCTGGTTCAATCGCATGTTCACGCGCCTGCTGGATATCTACGAGCGCGCGGTTCGTATCGCTTTGAGACGCCCGGGGCTCACCGTGGCGGCTCTGCTCGGTTTGTTTGTAGCCAGCCTCGCTATTTATCCATTCCTCGGGCTCGCGTTCTTTCCGCAAACCGACGCCGGGCAATTCACCATCAACGTGAAGGTGCCCACCGGCACGCGTATCGAGATCACCAATGAGTACGTCGCCAAGATCGAGGATCTGATTCGCCACGTGGTAGAGCCGGGCGACCTGAAAATGATCGTATCCAATATCGGCGTCGTCAACGATTTTTCATCGCTCTATACCACCAATGCCGGAGAATACACCGCGACCATCCAGACCGCGCTGAATGACGATCATCACCTGAGCAGCCTGACATACATGGATCGGGTGAGGGACGAGCTGGCGGGGAAATTTCCCGACGTCCGCGCGTTCTTTCAAAGCGGGTCCATGGTGGATGCGATTTTGAATTCCGGCATGCCGGCTCCTATCGACATTCAGGTGAATACCCGCGATCTCGACATGACGTACGATACCGCGCAAGAGCTGGCACGCCGTATCCGCCGGCTCCCAGGTGTAGGACAGATTTATATCCCGCAGGACATGAACTATCCGGCCCTGAAACTGGATGTGGATCGAGTGCACGCCACCGAGCTTGGCCTCACCCAGAAAGATATTGTCAACAACGTGATCACCGCTCTCAATTCGAACACCATGATCGCGCCGAACTACTGGGTGGATTATCAAACCGGCAACGACTACTTTATGGCGGTGCAGTACTACGAGCACGGCACACCGGCCATCCACAATCTGGTGGACCTGAAAGAGATCCCACTGCGCGCGCCCAATCTGAAACAGCCCACCACACTGGATTCGGTGGTGAAGCTCGAAAACGTGACATCGCCGACCGAAGTGGATCATTATCAGATCCAGCGCATTGTTGATGTTTACGTTACGCCATCCGGCGAAGACCTGGGTAAAGTCCGGAGCGAGATTTTGAAAACCATTGCCGACCTGCACCTGCCTTCGAACATTCGCATCTCCTTGCGGGGGATGGTGCAGGGAATGGAAGCGTCGTTCACTAGCTTCGCCATTGGCTTCAGCCTTTCGTTCATCCTGTTGTTACTGATCCTGCTGGCGCAGTTCCGATCCTTCATCGACCCGTTCCTCATCATGCTCGCCATCCCCATGGGATTCATCGGCGTGCTGATCATACTTCCGCTCACGCACACCACCCTGAACGTCATGTCGTTGATGGGTGTGCTGATGCTGATCGGCATTGCCGATTCCAACAGTATTTTGATCGTGGATTTCGCGCACAAACTGGAAGAGCAAGGGCTGTCCGTGGCCGATGCGGTGATCACAGCCTGCCGCGTTCGTCTGCGGCCCATCCTGATGACCTCGTTCGCTACCATCATCGGAATGCTTCCCATGGCCATGAAGCTCGGGACGGGCGGCGAGCAGTATACGCCGATGGCTCGAGCGATTATCGGCGGCTTAATGTCGTCTGTGCTTCTTACAGTGTTCATTGTCCCGGCCGCATATCTGTTGGTCTACCGAAGAAGGAGGCATCATGTCACCGAGGGTTCGTAAACTGGTCAGCTCAATTGCAATCGGAGCCGGCGCGGCTTTCGCTCAGACGCTGCCCAAGCTTACGCTGCCGGACGCGGTGGCGCTTGCCATCAAGAATCATCCGCAGATTCAAGCTGCCCAGCATGAAGTCAATTTCGCGCAGCAGCAGGTGGTTATCAACCGCGCGCCGTACTTTCCCACCGTGAACGGCGAGATCACCGGCTCTCAGGGAAACGATCTGGCCCGCATCGGTGCCGGAAGTTTGGCGGTATCGCGCCTGTTTGACCGGCTCGGACAAGGCGTGGAGCTTTCTCAATTAGTCACCGACTCGGGCCGCACTCCGAACCTGGTGGCCAGCGCCCGGCTGCAAGCGAGAGCCAGCGAACAAACCCTGCAAGCCACCCGTTACGACGTGGTACTAGCAGTGGACCGATCCTATTACGATGTGCTGCACGCGCAGGCTGTGGTCCGAGTGGCCGAGGAGACTGTTTCCGCGCGGCAGCTGCTGAGTGATCAAGTGACCGAGCTAACCAAGAACAAGCTCAAGTCACAACTGGACCAGAGCTTCGCCGAAGTTCAAGTTTCGCAAGCGAAGCTGCTGCTCATTCGCGCGCAGGAGGCCGTGCAGAGCGCGCGAGCCGACCTCGGGCGTGCGCTCGGATCCGACCAGTCGGCCAATTACCAGCTTGAAGATTCGCCGCTTCCGCCCGGACCCGCGGATAAACCGGATGATCTGGTAACGCAAGCCATCGCCAACCGGCCCGAACTCGCCAGCCTGCGATTTTCCCGCGACTCCGCTTACAAGTTCTATGCGGCCGAGAGAGATCTGTCGCGGCCAACCGTCAGCATAGCTGCAGTGGGAGGGTTTATTCCGTACATCAATGCAACGGCGAACACTCCCATCCCTGCCGAGTACGAAGGCGTGGCCGCGAACGTTAATATTCCAGTGTTCAACGGGCATCTGTTTTCAGCGCGGCGCGAAGCCGCCCACGAACGCGCTCTGGAATCCGATCAGCGCTTGCGCGATGTCGAGGAGCGTGTCTCGCGCGACGTGCGCGTGGCGTGGAGCGGCGCCGTAACCGCCTATCAGCGGATCGACGTCACAGCGCAGTTCCTTCGCCAGGCAGCGCTCGCGTTGGATCTTGCGCAAGGCCGCTACAATTTGGGTCTGTCTTCGATTGTGGAGTTGACGCAGGCCCAGTTGAATCTCACGCAAGCTGAAATCGAAAATCTGAGCGCCAAATACGATTATCAAACGCAGTATGCGGCGCTCGAGTACACCATCGGCGCGCTACGCTGAGATAGTGGGCGAACCGGCGCTTTTGTTCTACGAGGAACAGCCGTTTCGGCAGTCGAGGCTCCGAATTCTGACCGCGATTCCGCCGGCGGTGATGACGTTGCTCGCGATATGGCAAGTTGGCTTGGGACATCACTGGGGCAATGAATCGATGTCCAATGGCAGTGTGATCGGCTGGTCGATCTTTCTCTGGATCGTCTATCTTCGCCTGATCACGGTAAAGCTGGTCACCGAACTTCGCCCCGGCGAGTTGCGGATTCGGATGCGGGGTCTGTGGCGCTCGTACCGCATCCCGCTGAGCACGGTGAAATCGGCTGATGCAGTTACATTCGATACAGTGCGCGATTGGGGCGGCTATGGAATCCGGTCCACCAGCCGGGGAACCGCTTACTTGGCCGGCGGCGCCGAAGGAGTGGAGCTCGAAATGGTAAGCGGAGGAGTGGTAGTAATTGGCTCGCGCCGCTCGGACGAATTGGCGCGAGCAATTGTCAAGCGCGGCTGACTATCGTCGCGATTCCGGCGGCACCAGGTTGTTCGCGCGATAGTACACCACCAGCTGGCCGAAATGCTCGGTGCTGTGCTCGATGCCGCTCATCCATAGGTAGGAATTGTGAACGATATGCCTCCCAGTTTCCCACGCAAATTGCTGCGTTCTGTCTAGCCCCGCGTCGCCCTGCTCGGCGATCACCGCCGCCCCGTCCGCAACTGCCTGCGTGATCAGCTTCACCACCTCTGCTTTGGTCTTATAAGCGTCTCGCGGCGGATTATGCTTGTCCTTCCCGAAGTCGGGCCCGATGCTCGATCCCGAAACTCTACTGATCAAGTCGTAATCCACGGCCGCGACGTGTATAAGATTTTCCGCAAAGGTGCGCTCGTCTTTCTGCAGCTTGAAATCGTACTTGTCTTCGGGAAAATCCTGCGCCATGGCGATCAGTTTGTTCCCGACGTGGTTCCACCACTCCAGCGTCTCCTCCGCTCGGGAACGCACTGGAGGCGGCGCTTGACTTTGCGGCGAAGCCTGGCTCGTTGCTGCCGCACTTAGCTTCTTGAGTATCTGCTGCGTGTCGTTACGAATTTCGCCCCGCCGCTGGTCAGTATCCGACCATGAGGACGCCGGCACCGCATGAGCATCCAGCAGGGCCAACGTCTTTTCAGCATGTTGCCGTGCCAGATCTTTCTGTCCATCTGCCAAGTATGCTTCGGCGAGGGTCTCATGCGCGTCAGCCGACTCAGGGTAAGCAAGGAGGACCAGCTCCAAGACCTTGACTGCTAATTTCGGCTCGCGATCGCGCATATGGTCCTGGCCTATGATGCTGACCGTAATTTCCGGAAACAACTGCGCCTGGGGATCTTTCCGCCTGGCATCCAGCAGTTGACGCGTGACCTGGGCAACTCCGCCAGGCGTGCGGATTTGATCGAGGATTGCCGCACATGCCACGGTGTCCGCCGGCGCGTGACCCGGTGTTTTGATCAGCGTGGTCACCAACCAATCCAGGATGATGCCGGGCAGCTCCGGATGGACTTTGAACATGTCGGTTCCGTGGCCGCCGTTGGCGGGAACCTTGCTGGCATCGGAGGTCTCATACCATATCCAGGGCGCGTCTTGTGATGCAGAGTAGTGAACGAACTTCTTACTTGGATTGGAGGAAGCGATGTAGAGCAATTCCATCGCCTCTACGGTGGGAGGGTACTCGTCGTCGTCGGCCACGATGAACAGTTCGGGCAGTTGTGACGCCTGCCGCAAAAATTGCATGCCGTCTCGGCCGGTCTCCCCGGAAAGCAGTACCAGCGATTTCACTTCAGCAGAGTGTTGACGCGCTACTTCAATGGAATTGAGAACGCCGAGCCAGCCGGCGCCTCCCACGCCGATGACATCGCGCTT
>JBEKJJ010000125.1:0-20125 GCA_050011295.1 Bryobacteraceae bacterium | reverse complement strand
CAGCCACGTTGCCGCAGGAGTAAGCCAAATCACCTTCGAACAAGTCCGCAAAATCGCGCTAGCACTCCCGAACGTTGAGGAGAGCACTTCCTACGGAACAGCAGCATTCAAAACGAACGGCAAGCTATTAGCGCGTCTGAAGGAAGACGGAGACTCATTAGTTTTGGGAACCACATTCGAAGAGCGCGACGAAATGATCTCCGCCGATCCCGAGACCTACTACATCACCGACCACTATTTGAAATATCCATGGATCCTAGTCCGCCTGTCCCGCGTGTCCCCAGAAACGTTGCGTGATCTCCTGAACAGAGCTTTGCGCCTAGCATCGACGAAGGACCGCCGCGCCCCCAAACGTCGGCGAACATCCTGAGCCCCAACCCCCAGCCCCTAGCCCCGCGCAGGCGAACGCAGGTCGCCAGCCGCAGGCAATCCCGGTATCCCCCGCGCACTCATCACTGCCCGCACCACCGCACGCGCCATAACATCAGCCGCCAGCGCACCGATGGCCCCGTGATTCGCACGCATTGAAACAGCACCGGTCGCAACCGCGAAAATAGTATCGCCATCAGCCAGTGTATGTACCGGATTTATTGTGCGCGCCAAGCCATCATGTGCCATCTGCGCGATCTTAGTCATCTGCGTCTTGTCGAAAGCGCAATTAGTGGCCACCACTCCGATGGTTGTGTTCCCCCCCGCCTGCAGCTCTACACCACGGCCCGCTCGAATCTGCGCCATCGAGTCCAAAAATCCGGCACCGTCCGGAGTTCGCGCACCAGCAATGATCTGTCCGTTCTTTGGATCCACCACATCTCCCACAGCATTCACTGCCACAATCGCGCCCACCACCACGCCCGTCTTCGCAATTCGAATGCTGGCTGTACCCAGACCCGATTTCATCGCCTGCTTCGATCCGAACATCTTCCCTACCGTCGCGCCCGCGCCCGCGCCAACATTGCCTTCCGCAACTCTTCCGGACGAAGCACTCTGGCATGCCTTATAGCCGGATTCCGCCGTTGGCCGGATCTTCCAATCACCAACATTCAAGTCGTATAGGATGGCAGCCGGCACAATCGGAATTACTGCTGAGCCGAGATGGAATCCCAGGCCGTGCTCCTCCAAATACCGGACCACGCCCGTAGCCGCATCCAGGCCATACGCGCTTCCACCCGAAAGCAGGATCGCCTGCACCTGTTGCGCCATATTGATCGGGTTCAACAGATCGGTCTCGCGAGTGCCAGGCGCGGAGCCCCGCACATCCACTCCCGCCGAGGCGCCCTTATCGAAAATCAGAACCGTGCATCCGGTCGGCCGGCGCGAATCCGTGAAATGCCCTACTCGGATGCCTTGCACATCCGTAATGCTGCCGCCCGGATTCTGTTCCGCCATCGCTCGGGGCGCCAGCGCAGCACCCGCCGCCAAAACCGCCGCGTTCCGGCCGAATTCCCGTCTTCGCATCTGAACCACTCCCATACTCAGCTTTCTCGCGTGTGGGGCAGGCGCTTTCGCCTGCCAACCGGTTAGCTATGGTTGGTGTTGAACCAACGCACTGGCCTTCGCGATTTTCGCTTTAACAGTGCGAAGTTCAAGGCCCGGCGCTATCCAATGGAGCACCAGGCGCGTAGACTCTTCCTGGATGATCTTCGCGCCTTCCAGTTCCACTAACGCCGCCTCAGAGATGTCGGAGTATCCCCGGCCGCTGAAACGAAGGCGGTCGATTGCTGCAATCACGGGCGGCAAACTGGGGTTGTAAGCGGCGTTTTCCACGTACGATCCCGCGACGATAGTTCCGTCTTTGAGACGAAACGCCACACCGGAATGAGAGTGCGTGTAGGGAGCGTAACTTCGGCTCGCAGCGCGAAGCGCCGCCTGTGCGGCGGGACCTACGGCTCCGGATCCAACTGCGAGCGCAGTTTCTGTCAGGCCGCTCAGCCCACCTTCCACGCCAAGATCGGCCGGCCCAAACGAATTTGGAAGCAGAGCTGTCAGGGTTGTAATCGGCTTGCCCGCAATAATAACTTCGAGCGTCGAAGCAGTTGTCAGTTCGTTCAAAAACTGCCGGCAGTGTCCGCACGGCGCGGCCGTTACAGCCAGCCGCTGGATAGCCTTTTCTCCGTGCGCCACAGCGTTCGCGATAGCCGACTGTTCCGCATGTATCGTGAATCCCAAAGGCGCGTTGGCCAGCTCCAGGTTCGCGCCGAAATAGATGTTACCGCTCACGCCGTCACAGGCAGCACCTACGCGGTATTCGGACGTCGCTGGGACGGAATAGAGCCGCGCAATTGGAAGCATGTCCAGCATGAGCTGCTCCGATGTCATTCCACCACCCTGTAAGCGAAGGACGTCCGCGACCACTTCAGATTCAATGACGCCATCGAAATGTTGATTGAATAGGACGGCCTCCAACCGGTGGCGAGCAGGCTCCGAAAATTTTGCCAGATGGCTTCCCACCGCCTCCGGACTGAGGATTGGTTTCATGGCTCCTTTTTTTTCTACCTTTTCCGCCGAATAGGCCAGGGAAAACGCTAGCGTAAGCGCCAACGCAATCCGCTGGCAGCCGGTCCACAGCCTATTCATGATCCCCATGGTATCCACCCATGCTTGCCGCGTCAAACATTCACTAAGCTACACTGCCTTGCTTTCGTCTCCGAACAATGATATATAAAATAAACCCATGACCCCGAAGGATCCAGTTCCCAGGCAGCTCGGAGCAATTCTGGACGTTCTCGGTCTCAAGATGGATGATTTGTTCGGAACTGCGGCCACTGCGGGCGAAAACCGCAATAAAGTTGTGGCGTGGCTCTATCGCTTCCTGGACACGCTCGACAGCAAGACGGGGCACATGCTCAGTTTCCCGGGTCTCCTTCTAGCGGCGCAAACGTTTTTGACAGGACTCATAATTAAAGATAGGCCTGTCTCCCGCACCGTGGCGAGTATTCTTCTGGGCCTGCTGATTGTTCCCTTATGGACGGCTGTCCATGGGTTTTACGTCTATAGGGTCACCTGGAAGTTCTTCGGAAAGGTGCGAGCATCGGACCAGGACACCTTCAACGAAACGCGGATCGAAGACGAGCTCCGTTCACTGGCAAAAACCTGCGACACGCGTTATGAAGCACATGGAAAGAGCTTTCTCTGGTGCGCCGCTAGCGCCTTAGCATTCTTCATGACGCTGATTTTCGCGCTAGCCGTGGTCGCCTCCGGAGCGCCGGCCTCCGGGTCCTGGAAATTTGCGGTCTCCGGCGACTCCCGCAATTGCGGCGATATTGTAATGCCCGCCATCGCAGCCGGTGTCCGAGCAAATGGTGCGGAGTTTTACTGGCACCTCGGCGATTTCCGGGCCATTTACGAGTTCGACGAAGACATGGTCCCTCCGGCCAAGCTGAACCCTCCGTCCAAACCGATGAACATCAGCGACTATCTGACCAACGCCTGGCCGGATTTCATCGCGCACCAAATGACCCCCTTCCGCGATCTTCCGGTTTTTCTGGCCATCGGAAATCATGAGACAATCCCGCCTGCTACGCGCAATGCCTGGCTCATCCAGTTCGCGGACTGGTTGGAAAATCCTCTCATCCGCGCCCAACGCCTGAAAGACGACCCCAAGGATCGGACGCTCCACGCTTATTATCATTGGGTCAAAGGCAACGTCGACTTCATTTCGCTCGACAACGCCAGTGAGGACCAATTCGACGCTGTCCAGCTTAAATGGTTTCATTCGCTTGTCCAGCGCGACGAGGGGTCTGGTGATATTAAGACCATCGTGGTGGGCATGCACGCGGCCTTGCCCGGTAGCGTAGGGCGCAAGCACAGCATGAGTGATTGGCCGCAAGGCGACAAGTCTGGCCGCGACGTCTACGAAACGCTGTGGCATGCGCAGGATTCTGTCCACAAGCGAATCTACATTCTCGCCAGCCACTCGCACTTTTTCATGCAGGACGTCTATGATACGGCCGACTGGAAGAATAAAGTGCTTCCGGGCTGGATTGTCGGAACAGCCGGCGCCGTACGCTACCGCATTCCTCCCGAAGCCGGCTCCGCCCAAAACGCGCAAACCGATGTGTACGGCTACATGGCCGCTACCGTTGCCGCCGATGGCTCCATCTCATTCGATTTTCAAAAACTCAGCGTCGACAAGCTCCTCGCCGCCAATCACGGCGCGTATCCGGAGCCTCTCGTCCGCTGGTGCGATACCGAAAACAAGCAGTAGAGCATTTCAATGCACCGGAAGCAGCACCGAGTTGCTGGAAGTGCTCCCCATCGTAATCGTCACGGGTTGATTACCGGATTTTACTCCGGCCGGAATCTGAGCATTAATCTGATATAACCCCACGAATCCCGGTGCTAGACCGCTAAAACTCACTGCGGCATTTGCTCCACCAATCGAAACGACGGGTTTCGCCATTGTCTCCTGTCCGTTTCCCGCCGCACCATCCGCGGGCGGCGAAGAAACCGCGCCCAGACCCGTGCAGTAGATCAGCACCGTCTCGCCCGCTACCACCGGATGACCAGTATCCGCCAATTGAAAATTGGCATGTAAAATGGCCCCGAAAACCAATCCGCCTGCCGTGTAATTGAAGATCCCAGGATGCACCGCCAATACCGGAACGGCCACCGTTAGCCCAGTTGACATGTTGTTCACCACCGCGACATTGGCGGTTGTCCCGGAAACTTCAAAAGGAACCTGAAAATTTATCTGCTGTTGCCCATTCACATTGTCCACTGCGAACAACGCTGCGGCCGAGCCGTTGACCATCACAGTGACGTTCTGAAAAGTCGTCGGAAGCGGCAGACCAGACGTCAGGTTGATGCCCGTGCTTGACGTCAGATCAGTTCCGAAAATAGTTGCGATCTCGCCCGGGGCAATCCCGGCAGCAACAAAGCTAGCTCCATTCACCACCGCATTGATCGTGGGTTGGGCAACGGAAATCTTCGTCGGGACCAGAGTGAGCACCACGATATCGCCCGCGCCTCCAGGTCCCGTCAGCGTGCCTGGTGGAGGCAGCGTTCCACTGAAGTTTCCCGCCAGCACCAAGTTCCCCGTCGCAGGATCCGTGGCCGCCGCGGCGCTCAAGAAGTTCGGAATCGAGCCATACGTGAGCGCCTCCAACACATTAAAAGAAGCGTCGAACTGCAGCGTGAAGGGAGCATCGTTCGGCGACTTTGGGGCCGGATTGCCCGACGTGTCTCCGGCCAGCGCGCCACCCACGTCGCCTAACACATAGAAACCACCCGCCTTCTGTAGCAGCACCGCTACCGGATTTGCCGAGGGATACGGCGGCTGACCAAAATCCGTAATCGCCACCGTTGTCGAAAACACCAGTTTCGTCCCGGTCGGATCTAGCACCGTCAGGAACAATCCGGGCGGCGAAGTTGGCACCGTCACGGGAAAATTGGTGGAATCCGTCGTCCCCGCGACATAGGCATTGCCGGCGCTGTCGACTGCGATTGCGTTAGCTCCGTCTATCAGGTTTCCTTCCAAGTATGTGAAGTACACCAAACCGCTGGCCTCAGGGTTGAGTTTGGCGACGAAAGCATGGAAGCAGCTATTCGTCGCGACTGTAGGAGGGCACCCTTGTTCGCTCAATTGCGTCTGATAACCCGGCACGCCCTCCGTCGGGAAATCCATTGAGAGCGTAGAACCTGTAATGAAAACGTCGCCGTCGGCATCCACGGCGATGCCGGCAGGAGTGTCTTGCATGTTTCCGGCCAGATAGGTGCCGTAGATGAGCTGGCCCGACGCGGCCAGCTTAAGCACGAAAATATCACCCATGCAAAGGGCCGAGGTCATGCAGTTCCCTGGCGCTTGTGGCTGCAGCACATTCGGAGTGATGGGTACGGCGCCCGAGATTGTACCCCCCAGTGCGTAAGCGTTCTGCTCTGCGTCCACTGCGATTGCCGCCACGCCTGTACCACCATAAAGGTTGCTCGCCGAAGCGCCTGTCGAGGTGGAATACAGAATTGTCGAACCGCTCGGGTCCAGCTTCACCATAAAGCCGGCGCCGTAGCAAGTACTGTTGTTACAGAAATTGGCATTAATCGGTTTTACCAGCGGGAAGTCGGACTCGCCTGTAAATCCACCCAAGTAGATATTTCCCGTTGAGTCCAGTGCGATCGCGGTCGCACCGGTTCCTTCGGGTTCGAGGGCAAATGGCGCCATTGTGCCTCCGAAGTAGGTCTCAAAGAGAATGGTGGCGCCGGTCGGATCCAACTTGACAATTCCGGCATACGAAAACTGCGTGACGCCCTTCGGAGGCGCCGTGGGTCCAGGAAAATCCGGCGAGCTGGTGGTAATGGCGAGATACCTGTTGCCCGCCGCATCGATAGCCACTCCGCCGACGGAATCCGCGGCCGTACCGCCAAACCCCAATACCTGCGTCAGCATCGGATCGATCACCAATTCCCGCGTTCGATCATAGGCCGCAATCTCGAACCCGACGCGATTCCGCGCAAGTAGCCTGTAACGCCCCACAACCGGCTGGCGCACGCCGCTGATCTGTTGATAAATCTGCGGCGCAGCCTGATGCACCTCGCTGACTTCCGTGCGTATCACCAACTCCCCGGAAGCATCGATCGCAATCGAACGCGCTTCTCGATAAGCCAAGCGGATTCGCGCCGGGTCGGCGCCCGCGCGCACCACCAGGTCGTATTCCAGCCTTTTCTGATTGCCGTAATAAATCAGGTGAATACCGGGATACACCTCGCCGCAATCCACTTTGGCGAAGTGCGGAACTTCTGTGCGCCACTTAGATGCATCGTTGCCGATGAAATAGTTGCTGTAGCCAGGCAGCCGGTCGACACCGTGCGGCGCACGTCCGCGTCCACCCTCCAACGCCACATGCAGCGCGCCACCCCCGCGCGGCACAACCTCCACGCCACGCTTGGTCACCACAACGTTATAATCATTCCCGCGCGACCAGTAGCCGCTTCCATCCGCCAACGCTTCAAATGCAATCGGCAGCGAAGCCGCGCCCGCCGTCAATCCCGCCAGCACTCCGGCTACGCACAACCGCTCCAGAATTCCCATGTTGCTCTCCAGACCAGCAGCCAGTGTACATCCAACCGAGTCTCACTCGCCGGAATACACACATGTTGGGACTCAGTTGTGCCAGATTTTCGCGAGAGCGGCAAAGGCGCTGACAGTGGCACAGTGCGCTTTCGCCCGCGAACCAGCCAATCTGATAAACTCGCCACCAATGACCCGCCGACACACGCTCTCGCTCTTCGTCTTACTGGCCGTGCTTATTGCACCCGCTTCCGCGGCTACGCAGCCCACGCTAATCGCTAAGTCCGTCACCATTTATCGCGATAACTACGGGGTCCCGCACGTCTTCGGACCCACCGACGCAAGCTGTATCTTCGGCTATATCTACGCGCAGGCCGAAGACAACTTCTGGCAGATCGAAGACAGCTATATCCGCGCGTTGGGCCGCGCCTCCGAAGTTTACGGCGCGAAAACTCTGGATGACGACCGCCTTGTCCGCGCCCTCCAGATTCCGAAATTAGCGCAGGAAGAGTACGATCGTGCCAGTCCCGAAACCAAGAAACTGGTGGACGCCTCGGCCGAGGGCCTCAACTATTTCCTGGCGCGCAACCTGCAAGTGAAGCCGCGCCTCATCACGCATTTTGAACCTTGGTACATCTACGCCTTTAATCGCTACGCGCTCTACTATAAATTCATCTTCGGCAAGAGCGGTCTCAAACCCTCCGAGATTTCGAGCGCCTCGGAATCGCAGGGCTCCAATATGTGGGCCATCACTCCGGCCAAGAGTTCCGACGGCCACGCCCTGCTTTTTATCAATCCGCACCAGCCCTTCTTCGGCGTCGGCCAATGGTATGAAGGGCACGTCCACAGCGACGAAGGCTGGAACATGAGCGGCGCTTCTTTCTTCGGTTCCGGGTTCCCCACCATCGGCCACAACGATGTCCTGGGCTGGAGTCACACCGTGAATGAGCCCGACATCGTAGACGTCTACGAAGAAACTTTCGACAATCCGAGCGACCCGCTGGCCTATCGCTACGACGGCGCTTATAAGCACGCCACCGAATGGAAGGAAACCATCAAGGTCAAAACCGCCAGCGGACTCACCGATCGCACTTTCACTTTCCGCCGCACCCACCACGGTCCAATCGTCGCCAAGCGCGACGGCAAACCGCTAGCCGTGAAAATGGCCAAGTTCGAAGAAGGCGGACAGGTGGACGAGTGGTACGCCATGAGCAAGGCCCGCAACTTCGACGAATTCAAGAAAGCCATGTCGGCGGTCGCGGTGCCCATGTTCAACGCCATTTATGCCGATCGAGACGGCAACATTTTCTACGTCTATAACGGCGCCGTTCCCAAGCGCTCCCTCAAGTTCGATTGGTCGAAGCCCGTGGATGGTTCCACATCCGAGACGGAATGGCAGGGGTATCACAGCTTCAATGAACTTCCGCAAGTGACCAATCCAAAATCCGGTTTCGTGCAGAACTGCAATTCCACTCCGTTTACGACCACCGTTTTCGGAAACCCGGATCCTTCCGAATACCCCAAGTACATGGTTGGCGAGCAGGACACCGCACGCGCCCGCATCTCACGCCGAATTCTCTGGAACAAAGACAAATTCAGTTTCGATGAATGGGCCAAGGCCGGATTCGATACCTACGTCATCAACGCCGAAACGGAGATTCCAAAACTGGTGGAAGCGTTCGACCAGGAGCATCCCGCCAAGCTCCTCGATCCAATCACCGAGCTGCGCAATTGGGATCACGTCAGCCGCATATCTTCAGTGCCAATGACCCTGTTCCTGCTGTATCACGAAAAACAATATGGCACCGCCGTGTTTCCGCCTGCAAAACCCAAGGAAACCCCTCTTGAATCCCTTGAGAAGGTGGTCGACACCTTGCAGAAGACCTTTGGAACCTGGCGTGTCCCCTATGGCGATATCAATCGCCTGGAGCGCCGCCAATCCGGTGGCGAGGAGCCGTTCAGCGACGCAGTGAACAGCCTCCCGATAGCCGGCGCTCCAGGAGATGTCGGCATCGTCTTCAATTTCTATTCGCGTCCGGAAAAGGACCAGAAACGCCGCTACGGCGTGGCCGGCCATTCGTTCATCAGCGTCGTGGATTTCGGCCCGCAGGTGGTCGCGCGCTCCATTCTGGTCTTCGGCGAGAATTCCGATCCCAACTCCAAGCACTATTTCGATCAGTCGCAGCTCTACGCGAAGCAGGAATTCAAGCCCGCGTATTTCAGCCTGGCCGATATCAAAGCCCACGCCGAGCGCACCTATCATCCCGGTGAAGGCAAGCCTTGAGAACCAAGCCGGCTTCCGTGGTGGCCCTCTACCCGGGCTCGTTCGATCCCATCACGAACGGACACCTGGATTTGATCCAGCGCGGCTCGGCACTGTTCGACAAGCTCTTCGTTGCCATCCTTCGCAATGACGAAAAGCAAGCTCTGTTCAGCGTGGACGAGCGAATCGAGATGCTCTCGGAAGTAGTGCAAGGTTATCCGAACGTGGAAGTCGGATCGTTCGACGGCCTGCTGGTGGAGTACGCCGCCAACTGCGGCGCCAGCGTGATCATTCGCGGCATTCGCGCGGTTTCCGATTATGAGTATGAGCTGCAGATGGCGCTCATGAATCGGCGTCTCCGGCCGGATATCGAAACCGTGTTCCTGATGGCCAGCGAGGCGCATTCGTTCTTGAGCTCCAAGCTGGTGAAGGAAGTGATCCGCTTGGGCGGAAAAATCACCGGCCTCGTCCCGCCGTCGATTGAGGTTAAACTAAGAAAAAGACTGTTAGGAGATAACTAGGAGAAATTGACACCTTCCATGCAAGCAACCACCGATCTCGCCGAGCGGATTTCGCTGATCAGCGAGTCTTCCACCATGAAAGTCGCGGCCGACGCCGACCGCCTTCGCAGAGAAGGAAAAGATGTGGTCGACTTCGGGGCGGGGGAGCCCGATTTCCCGACGCCGGACAACATCAAGAAAGCGGCCATTGCCGCTATCGATGCCAATTTTACGAAGTACACGCCCACCGGTGGAACCCTCGAGCTGAAGAACGCCATTTGCGATCGGCATCGTACTGACTACGGCACCAATTACGCGCCCGCGGAATGTATGGTGACGGTGGGAGGCAAGCACGCGATTTTCAATTTGATGCAGGCGGTGATCGGCGATGGCGACGAAGTGATCATCCCAGTCCCTTACTGGGTCACTTATAAGGATGTCGTCAACTACGCGGGCGGCAAATGCGTTTTCGTCCCCACCGACGAAGACCGCGGGTTCACGTTTACCGCCGACATGATCGCGCCGTACATCACTCCGCGCTCCAAGCTTCTGATCATCAACTCGCCGTGCAATCCCAGCGGTGCAGTTCTCAGCCGCGAAGAGTTTGAGAAAATCTACCGGCTCGCATCCAAGCGCGGCGTCCGTTTGATGACCGACGAATGTTACTGCCGCTTCCTCTATGAAGCGGAGCCGTTCTCCATTGCGTCCATGCCGGACGCCAAGGAGCATGTCGTAGTGGCCGGTTCCCTTTCGAAAACCTATTCCATGACCGGTTGGCGAATCGGCTTCGCACTTGCGCCCAAGCCTCTGATCGACGCCATGCTGAAGCTGCAAAGCCACACTACATCGAATCCAACCTCGGTGTCGCAGAAGGCCGCCATCGAGGCGTTGCGTGGTCCGCAAGATTCCATAGATGTGATGCTCGCTGAATACCTGAACCGCCGCGACTATGTGGTGAGCCGGCTGCGCGCTATCCCCGGCGTCAAGATTTCTGAGCCGAAGGGTGCGTTCTACGTTTATCCCAACGTCTCGGTTGGATTTCGTAATGGAATCACATCCGCCCTGCAGTTCTCGGAGAAGCTGCTTGCGCAAGAGTATGTGGCAGTGGTTCCGGGCGAAGCATTCGGAACCAGCGAGCACGTTCGAATCTCGTACGCCACGTCCATGAAGGAACTCGCCCGCGGCCTTGACCGTATTGAGACTTTCATCCGTGGACGGTAGCGCTCCAGTTCGGCTTCCCGCCGTTTTCAAAGAAAAAATATGGGGCGCGCTGGACCTGGCTCCCTGGTATCCCGATCCCGGCAAAAAGATCGGCGAGGTGTGGTTTGAAGCCGACCTTCCCCTGCTGGTCAAGTTCGTATTCACCACCGAGCGGCTGTCGGTACAGGTCCATCCGGCCGACGCATTCGCCGCCGCTCACGAAAAATCGCTCGGAAAAACCGAGATGTGGTACATTTTGCGCGCTGACTCCGGCGCGCAAATCGCTCTCGGTTTTCGAGAACCCATCACGCGCGACCGCATGCGCGAATCTGCATTGAGCGGTGAAATTGAAAAGTTGCTGCAGTGGATAGACGTGAAGCAGGGCGACGCATTCTTTATCCCCGCCGGAACCGTGCACGCCATCGGCGCCGGCCTGGCCCTGTGCGAGGTGCAGCAGCATTCCGACATCACTTACCGTCTCTACGACTACGGCCGCCCTCGCGAGCTGCATCTTGCAAAGGCGCTCGAAGTTGCGTCCACGGATGTATTCGATGCGAAGTCGCGAGAGCTGCCCATCGATTGCCAATACTTCCACACCGAACTGGCCCGGATCACTTCGCCTATCGACTATCCCGCGGCTCATGATCGTTTCCATTTGCTAATCTTCGCAGGCGGGAGCGGGAAAATCGCCGGTCAGCCATTCCGCGAAGGCGAAGCCTGGCTGATCCCAGCTGGCGCGGGCCTATTCTCAATTGCTCCGGACGAACCAACGAAATTCCTTCGCACCTGGGTGCCCTAAGCTTTCCCCTCGCTGACGCGCGGGGCTGCATTCCGACAATTGTGCAATGCATGGTAGCCCCGCGCGTCAGCAAGGGGACGAAGTTCTTCACGGTTGCAACCCCGGCGCTACATACGCATAAAACAAAACAATCAGCCCGATCAAGCTCGCCAGAAACAAGCTGTGCCGCAGCGTAAAACGAAACAGCTTCGCCTCATCCTCGCGCTTCATCCCAGTGGCGCAAGTAGCCACAGCGATGCTCGATAAACTAATCATCTTTCCCATGACTCCGCCGGCCGAATTCGATGCAGCCATCAATACCGGATTCAGCCCCAGCCGCGAGGCCGTCACCACTTGCAAATTTCCGAACAGCGCATTGGCCGATGTGTCGGAGCCGGTCAGAAACACGCCCATCCAACCCAGCAGCGCGCTGAAGAAAGGGAACGACGCACCGGTTGCGGCGAAAGCCAATCCAAGCGTCGCCGAGGCCCCGCAGTAGTTCATCAGAAATGCGAGCCCCAACACGGCCGCCAGAGTTAGCAGCGAAAACGCGAGCTGCCTCAGAGTGCTCCAGAAAATCTTCAGAAACTGGAGTGGCGGAATCCTTAATACCAGCGCCGATAGCAAAGTAGCGATCATGCAAGAAGTTCCGGAAGCCGAAAGCCAGTTGAGGCTGAAGATGGCCGGGTAAGGCGAAACGCGCGCGGTGACCGGCGGAACGCGCGCAATCAAATTGTGCAAACCAGGCCAAGGAATCGGAACAGTCACGGAATTCAATGGGCCTTGCATCGGCTTGTAACCCCACAGAAGGACACAGGCAACCAGCAAAAGATACGGACTCCAAGCCAGCAGAATCTGTCCAGCCGACGGGCGCACTGCTACCGTGTTGGAAGAGGGCTGCTCAGCGGCCAGATCCTTCGGCTTCCAGAACAGGAATAGAAGCACCAGCGCACAGATTGCGGTCAACGACGCGATCAAGTCCGTGAGTTGAGGACCAACGAAATTCGAGATGAGAAACTGCATGCCGGCAAACGACACTCCGCACAGGATCGCGGCGGGTAGGACTGGCTGCAGAGCTTTCCATCCGCCCATCACCAGAACCAGGTACGACGGAACGATCAGAGACAACGGAGCGCAGATGCGTCCCACCCCGGCGCTCAAGCGGTCCAACGGCAGGCCGGTGATCCCCGCGAGTGTGACAACTGGGATTGCAATGGATCCGAACGCGACCGGCGCCGTGTTCGCAAGCAGGCAGATAGCGGCGGCATAGAATGGCGAGAAACCGAGACCGGCTAACATGGCGGCCGCAACTGCTACCGGAGTTCCGAATCCCGCAGCGCCTTCCACAAATGCGCCGAATGCGAACGCGATCAGCAGCGCCTGCAGCCGGCGATCGCTGGTGAGGCTTCCGATGGAAACCTTGATCGCCTCGAACTTCCCGGTATCGAGCGTGAGCCGATAGAGAAAGACCGCCCAGATCACGATCCAGCCGATCGGGAAAAGGCCGAACGCGGCCCCATAAGTCGTGGCGCCGATCACTTTTCCGATCGGCATTCCGTAAAGGAAAATCGCTACCAGGACCGTGGCCGCGAGCCCTGAAAGCGCGGCGATCCACGCGGGTTTCCGCCGGACGCCCAGCAGGTAAAGCAGCGTAAAAATCGGCAGCGCAGCCACCAACGCCGAGAGAGGGAGACTTCCTAATGGAGTATAGTTTTGCTGCCACATGGAAAAGGAAGTATACACGAGTGCGGACGCCCGGGAATCGGAGTACAATGGGGGTGTTCGAGATAAGGAGGCCGCATGTTCCGATCGATAGGTTTCCCTGAGCTGATGGTCATTTTGATAGTTGCCGTTCTGCTGTTTGGCGGAAAGAAGATTCCCGAACTGGCGAAGGGCTTAGGGGAGGGCATCAAGAATTTCAAAGGTGCCATGAAGGAAGATCAAAACCCTAACGTCGACGAAAAGAAGCAGGCCTGAGGCTTCCTGGATTTGCTCGCACGTTGAGTGAACCTAGTATCGACTTTCAGAAAAAGTGAACCCCCGCGAGGTCATCGCGGGGGTTTCGGTTTCTAGAGCTGCTGGGAGGTTCCTAACCTATTTCTTCTTGGGTACGATCGCGTCCTTCACGGCTTTGGCGACCCGGAACTTGACTACTTTCTTGGCCGGGATCTTGATCGCTTCGCCGGTGGCGGGATTGCGGCCCATGCGGGCTTTGCGATCCACACGAACCAGGCGGCCAATGCCGGGAATAATGAACACTCCGTTCTTTTTCGTTTCACGGACGGCCAGATCGGCGAAGGTCTCGACGAATGTCTTGGCCGCCTTGGTAGTGCTTCCGGTGGCTGCCGCGAGTTCTTTCATGATCTGCGACTGCGTCATCTTGGTTGCTGCCATGTACTTCTCCTTATTTTCCTTTTTTTGTGGGGTTCTTCCATCCAACAGTCCGGTTACTCTAAAACATAACCGTACAAATTTGTTTCCTTCCAAATCATACGGGATGCCGGGCCGGATGTAAAGAGAAGAATGCTAAAAAAACACGTTTTTCCTCAGTTTTTTCGCTGTGCTACGTCCCGAAAGCCGATGAAACGGGCTTTTGCCGCCTTCGGAGGCCTTCTGAGCCCTGATTCAAGCGCTTTGAGCAGCCTTGTTGAGGGAAAGCTGACTGGACGCGGCCGGTTTCGGAGTGGCTTCGCTATCACCAGCCGCCTCGAATCCCAGCTTTTTGCGTAGGTCGGCGTCCAGTTGTTCGCGAGCCTCGGGATTCGCCACCAGATACGCGCGAGCATTATCGCGGCCTTGGCCGATGCGTTCACCGCCGAAGCTGAACCAGGAGCCGCTCTTTTCCACCAACTCATGAATAACGCCCAGGTCAAGCAGATCGGCCTCGCGCGAGATACCTTCTCCATAAAGGATGTCGACTTCAACCTCGCGGAAGGGCGCGGCCACCTTGTTTTTTACCACCTTGATTTTGGTGCGGTTGCCGATTACCTTATCGCCATCCTTGAGCGCAGTCATCCTGCGCACTTCGACACGTACCGAGGAATAGAATTTCAACGCCCGGCCTCCGGTAGTGGTTTCCGGATTGCCGAACATCACGCCGATCTTCTCGCGAATCTGGTTGATGAAGAGCAACAGGGTGTTGGTTCGCGCTACGGTGCCAGTGAGCTTGCGCAGCGCCTGCGACATCAGGCGCGCGTGCAGGCCCATGTGGCTGTCACCCATTTCACCGTCGAGCTCCGCTTTGGGCACCAGGGCGGCAACCGAATCCACCACTACGACATCGATTCCGCCGGACCCGATCAGCGCCCCAGCAATCTCGAGCGCCTGTTCGCCGTAATCCGGTTGCGAGACGATCAGGTTGTCCACATCCACGCCAAGCTTTCGTGCATAGGAGGGATCCAGGGCATGCTCGGCATCAATAAAGGCGGCTGTGCCACCCGCCTTTTGTGCTTGCCCGATCACCTGCAATGCGAGCGTGGTCTTCCCGGATGATTCCGGTCCAAAAACCTCCACTACGCGGCCGCGTGGGAATCCGCCCACGCCCAAAGCTGCGTCGAGCGATATGGATCCGCTCGCGATCACTGCGACAGGCAGCACATTCCGCGAACCCAGCCGCAGCACGCATCCTTTTCCGAACTGCTTGTCCATCTGGCTGAGGGCGGCATCAATGGCGCGCTGGCGCGCGGCGGTATCTATGGAGGCTGCTTGATCTTTCACGACACTCTAGTGGTGCGAGCGGCAGGATCGTCTCAGGAAAGTGCTAACCTTTGCTTGAGAATCGAGTCCCACGTTCATGCAAACGGTCTGGCAGGACTTGCGATATTGCATTCGATCGCTCGGGAATAGCCCTGGGTTTGCAATTCTGGCGATTCTCGCTCTGGCGTTAGGGATCGGCGCAAACACAGCCATCTTCAGCGTGGTGAACGGCGTTCTGCTGCGGCCATTGGCGTATAGCGATCCCGCGCGGCTGGTGGTGATTCTCCACGACGGGCAGTGGCCGGTTTCACCGGACGACTATCTGGATTGGCGGAGGCAATCGCGATCCTTCGAGCAGATGGGAGCGGCCCAGGTCTGGAGCGGGGCGCTCACCGGCGGTGATCACGCCGAACAACTGCCGGGAATGCAGGTGAGCCCAAACATGTTCTCTATTTTGGGTGTGCCGCCGCTTCTCGGACGCACGTTTGAAGCCGGTGACGATCAACCAGCGCGCGGTCATGTTGTAGTGCTCAGTTACCGGCTGTGGCAGCGGCGCTTCGGCGCTGACCCGACGATTATCGGTAACGCGGTCAAGTTGAATGGCGAAAGCTACACCGTGAACGGAGTAATGCCGGAATCGTTCCGCTTCGCCCCCTTCTGGGCCACCAACGTGGAGGTGTGGGCCCCGCTATTGTTAGACAGGCGCTTGAACGATCGCGGAGGCCGTTCGTTGCGTATCTTCGCCCGCCTGCGCGATGGTGTGCCTATCGAGCAAGCTCAAGCCGATATAGATGTAATCTGCCGCCGTCTCGCCGCGCAGTATCCGGCGACGAATACCGGCATGACGGCTCTGGTGCTCCCCCTGCAGGAGAAAGTGGTGGCTAATATTCGGCCGACTCTATTGGTTCTGCTGGGCACGGTTGGATTCGTACTTCTGATCGCGTGCACCAACGTGGCGAATCTGATGCTGGTGCGCGCCAACGGGCGGAAGAAAGAGACGGCGGTGCGGCTGGCGCTCGGCTGTAGCCGATGGAGGATCATCCGGCAATCGCTGCTGGAGAGCCTGTTGCTTTCCGTGGCGGGCGCGGTTTTGGCCACCGTCATTGCAAGCTGGGGGATCGCCGGATTGATTGCATCGCTGCCGGCGAAAAGCTTACCGCGGTTGGACGAAGTAGGCATCGACAAGATGGTGCTGTTGTTCACGGCTCTGATCGCGCTGGCAACCGGCGTGGTCTGCGGCCTTGCGCCGGCGCTGCGCGCGTTCCGCACCGATCTACAGGAATCGCTCAAGAGCGGCGGCAGAGGATCTACGGCAGGCCCGTCAGAACATCGTATGCGCGCGCTGCTGGTGATTTCCGAAGTTGCTCTCGCGCTGGTCCTATTAGTAGGCGCCGGATTGATGCTGCGAAGTTTCCAGCATCTCCAGGCCGTGGATCCCGGATTTGATCCGCATCATCTTCTTACGTTGGAAGTGGCCGCAGGTGGAAAGGCCTATCCGACCGGGCCGGGACGCATACGATTCTTTGAACAATTGCGGCCGCGTTTAGAAGCGCTGCCGGGCGTCGAATCGGTCAGCCTGATCAATCATCTGCCGATCAGCGGCGACATCTGGACGCTCGGAATCATTATTTATGGACGTCCCGACCCGCCTCCAGGCCAGCAGCCCACCGCGGCATATCGAGTGGTGCAGCCGGGCTATTTCTTAACTATGAAGATCTCGATGCAGCAGGGGCGGGATTTCGATGATCACGATCTTCGAGAAACTACTCCCGTGGTCATCGTGAACGAGGCGCTGGCGAAACGTCACTGGCCTGGCGAGAACGCGATCGGACAACGCCTGCGTCTGGGCGCCAACTGGATGACCATCATTGGCGTCATCAAGAATGTGAAGCAGACGGATTGGACCGAAACGCCAGACGACGAGATCTACCTTCCACATGCACAGAGCGACGCGAATTTTTCGTTTATGACGGTGGTGATGCGCGCGTACGGAGATCCTCTCGCACTACGAAAGCCAGTGGAGGAGCAGGTTCGCTCGCTCGACAAAGATGTTCCGATTGCCCACGTGCAGAGTATGCAGCAAGTAATCGCCGACAAGCTTTGGCGCGGACGTCTGGCGATGACGCTGCTGGGGCTCTTTGCAACTGTCGCGGTGTCGCTCGCAGCATTGGGGATCTACGGCGCCATTTCCTATTCTGTTTCCCAGCGCATCGGCGAGATAGGGATTCGCATGGCGCTGGGCGCGGCCTCGGGCGATGTATTGCGCATGGTGCTTCTACAAGGTCTGGCAGTAGCCGGGATCGGAGTGACTTTCGGCCTGTTCGGCGCCTGGATGTTAACGCGCACGCTGGGAAGTTTGCTGTACGGAGTGACGGCCACTGATCCCGTAACTTTCGTCGCAGTGCCCGTGCTATTGACGTTGCTAAGCGCAGTGGCGTGTTGTCTGCCGGCCTTGCGTGCCTCCAAAATAGATCCAGTCACCGCGCTCAAAATCTGGTAGATCTTAAATCTGGTGACAGGATACTCATTCCCCGATTTTCATCGAGACTTTCCCCGCCCATCCGCCACTCGTAGTCTGAGATGCCGAGAATGGCGCGTGTCGTAGCAGCGGGAATTCCACATCACGTCACGCAACGCGGCAATGCGCGGCAAAATGTCTTTGACGATTCGGTTGACCGCAAGACCTACCTGAGCCTGCTGCGCAGATACGCTTCCGAGCATGAACTGCGCATATGGGCCTGGTGCCTGATGACCAATCATATTCATCTGCTGGCAGTGCCCAGCAGCGGTGCGGCGCTGGCGAATACACTCGGCCACACGCATCGGGACTATGCGCGCTATCACAACGCACGGTCGGGAAAGTCCGGGCACCTTTGGCAGGCGCGCTATTACTCCTGTCCCGTGGACACGCCGGGAGTCCGCACGGTGATGGCTTACATCGAGCGAAATCCAGTGCGGGCGGGATTGGTGGAACTAGCCGAGGACTATCCATGGTCGAGCGCGGTGGCCCACGTAACGAATCGAGATGAGAGCGGCTTGTTGGATGCTGCACCGGGACTAGAAGAATACACGCAAGAACGCTGGCGCGAGACACTCCGCGCCGGCATGGGGGAAGAGGCGCTTCAAGAGCGAATCCGCCTGGCTACTATGACCGGCAGGCCCTTCGGCTCCGCCGAATTCACGGAAGAACTGGAGGCGGCTGCGCAGCGCCGCTTACGGCCGCGGCCGGCGGGGCGGCCGAAGAAACCTAGCTCTACTGAGTCGGCGCAGCAAGCGCTGCAGTACCACGAAATCGGGGAATGAGTATCCTGTCACCGGATTTCGTACGATTTATACATGCCCCCTGTCGTTCGCGCGCCGCGTGGGCGCGAGATTTCCTGCAAAGGTTGGCATCAGGAAGCCGCGCTTCGCATGCTGATGAACAACCTCGATCCCGAGGTTGCCGAAAAACCCGATGAGTTGATCGTCTACGGCGGGACCGGCCGCGCCGCACGCGATTGGCCCTCCTTCCATGCCATTGTTCGGTCTCTGCAGCAGCTTGATAACGACGAAACATTGCTCGTGCAATCCGGAAAACCTGTCGGTATCTTCCGCACGCATTCGGAAGCGCCACGCGTGCTGATTGCGAATTCGAACCTGGTGGGGCACTGGTCGAATTACGAGGAGTTCAATCGGCTGGAGCGACTGGGCCTCATCATGTACGGCCAGATGACGGCCGGATCCTGGATCTACATCGGGAGCCAGGGAATCGTGCAGGGGACATTCGAAACATTCGCAGCCGCGGCGAACAAAAGCTTCGGCGGCTCACTCCGCGGCAAGCTGGTAGTCTCGGGCGGCATGGGCGGCATGGGGGGCGCTCAGCCACTCGCGGCCACTCTCAACGGCGCTCGTTTCCTCGGCATGGATGTGGACCCGGCGCGCATCGAGAAACGGCTGAAGACCGGCTATTGCGATCGAATCGCGTGGAATCTTGATGAGGCGCTCTCCATTCTGAAAGGCGCGGAGGCTCTTTCAGTGGGGCTGGTAGGGAATTGCGCGGATGTGCTGCCAGAACTGGTGCGCCGCGACATCGTGCCGGATATTCTGACGGATCAAACCAGCGCGCACGATGCCCTGAATGGCTACGTTCCGAATGGCATGGAGCTGAAGGAAGCGCTGGCGCTGCGTTGTGAGAATCCGGATGAATACACGCGGGCGTCGGTGGCCGCCATGGGCCAACATGTGACGGCTATGCTGGCGCTGAAGCGCATGGGCGCCGTGACTTTCGATTATGGAAACAACATTCGCGCGCAGGCCAAGAAAGCGGGGGTGGAGGACGCATTCGAGATTCCCGGCTTTGTGCCCGAATATATCCGGCCGCTGTTCTGCGAAGGGCGTGGACCGTTCCGCTGGGCAGCGCTCTCCGGATCGCCTGAGGACATCCACACCACCGATCGTCTGGCGCTTGAAATGTTCCCGAATAACGAAGTGCTGGAACGATGGATGCGGCTGGCCAAGGATCGCATTCAGTTCCAGGGCCTGCCGGCGCGCATTTGCTGGCTCGGCTACGGCGAGCGCGCGGAGTTTGGTTTGGCGATCAACGATTATGTTCGCCGCGGAAAGATTGAAGCGCCCATCGTGATCGGCCGCGATCATTTGGACACGGGCTCCGTGGCATCACCGTATCGAGAGACGGAAGCGATGCTCGA
>JBEKJJ010000124.1:0-37131 GCA_050011295.1 Bryobacteraceae bacterium | reverse complement strand
TGCGAGCGAACAGCCGAGGATCGCGCCGGGCCGGAAGGATAGCATAGCGGGAGTGCCGAGAGTCTCCATCAGGATACCAGCCGGGGGGATGGTAGTGTCTCAGTTTGGAATTAAGACTGTTCTAGGTAGTGCGCTACTTTGAATTTTGTGCGTATCCACCAGACGCTCCGTGTTACGCCTGCAGTGGCCGCTGGCGTGACAGATCGGGTTCGGGAAGTCTCTGATCTGGGAGCATTGCTCGAAGCCTCGAAGCGGGGGTAGAAAGAGCGGCCTAAAGAAAAGCCATGAAGCCTAGCCGATGGAGTGTTGCTGTTGGCCTGGTGTGGTCAATAGTTGTCTTCGGTGGGGTGAACTGGGTTGCGCTCGCCCGCAGGGCATATTGTTTTGATTGCGGCTTTGCGCGGGGAGTCCCATTCATCTTGTTCCACGATGCTGGCTTTCCTTTTTTCCCGGCTAGAGTCGATTGGACAGGCTTATTCGCTGACATTTTGGTTGTCTTACTCAGCGGCTTCTTGCTCGCGTTTTTGATCCACATGGCCTACACAAGATTTGGGTCCGCAAAATAGCCCGCCACCCTGTTCTCTGGTAGTGTGCAAAAGTCATCATCTGTGGTCGTAGGCGGTTTTCATCGCCAACCGTTTCCTGGATATCTAAAAATCCCGGCACACGAGATGAGAAAGGTATTGCTTCCATGTATTATTGTCCGGTAACCAGCCGCAAATAGTTAATTCCTGGCCGTCGAACTTCACACGAAGGCAAAGGTCGTGATCGCACCAGAAAGCGTTGTAGAATTGGTCACCATGCGCGTGACTGCCCGCTTCGCGATCACGACCCTCCTCCTCTTGGTCGCCGGTTGGATCGCTGCGCAGGGCAAGAAAACCGCCTTGGAGGAAGGAGTGGAGCGGTTCCAGAGACGAGACTTTCCCGGAGCTGTGCAAGCCTTTCTGAAAGCCACCCAGGAACAGCCCTCCGACACCAGGGCGCTGACGTACCTGGGTATGTCGTATGCGGCCGAGGAGGACTACAAATCCGCGCTAGATCCGCTGCGCCGCGCCTGCCAGCTCCGTCCCGCCGAAGAGAACGCCTGCTATTTTCTCGGCCGGACCTGCTACAGTCTGAACCGGTTTGAAGAAGCCGTCGATGCTTTCGATACGGCGTTGCGTAAAGCCGGCCGGCCGGGCCGTACGTTGAACGGGATGGCTCTCGCGTTCGAAGCCTTGGGCAAGGATGCGGTAGCTGAACAACTTTATCAGCAAGCGATCGGTCTGAAAGATCAACGAGCCTTGGTTGACTACGGCATGTTTCTGTATAAGCACGGGCGCGGAACCGAGAGCATCGAGATGCTGCGGCGCGCCAACGCACACCCCGAGCTCGATCGGGTGACCGCGGCACTGGCGCATGCGCCCGCCGCGAACATTTCAGTCGGTGCGGCAGTCACCGCGCCTTCGCCTGTCCGTTTCGAGGCGAGAGCGCTGCCCATGGTCTTGAAGAATGGCGCTAACGGGATGAAATATCTTCCGGAGACGATGACGGGTGGAGTGGCAGCCTTCGATTACAACAACGACGGATGGCCCGACATTTATGTCGTGAACGGGGCCGTGTTGCCTTCCGCCAAGAAAACCGATCCGTCATTCTGGAATCGATTGTTTCGCAATAACGGCGACGGAACTTTCACCGACGTGACCGAGACCGCTGGCGTTGCCGGCCACGGCTACTCCATGGGGGTGGCGGCCGGCGACTTTGACAACGACGGTTTCGTGGACCTGTTCGTCACCGGCCTTGACCACAACATCCTCTATCGCAACAAAGGCGACGGGACCTTCGAGGATGTAACCGATCGGGCTGGACTGGGCGGAAAGCATGGCTGGTCGATGTCCGCGGGCTGGTTCGACTACCACAACGACGGACACCTGGATCTCTTCGTGACGCGCTACGTGGTTTGGAATCCAGCAACCGAGATATACTGCGGCGAACCGAAGCCGGGATACCGCATGTATTGTCATCCCAAATACTACCAGCCGCTAACGAATCTGCTTTATCGCAACCTGGGGGATGGAACATTCCGCGATGTTTCCCGTGAGTCAGGAATCGCCGCGCATGCCGGCAAGGGCCTGGGTCTGGCGTTCGGCGACTACGATGGCGACGGGTTCCTGGATGTATTTGTCTCGAACGATGCCGTCCCGAATTTCCTGTTCCGCAACAACGGTCATGGCGCGTTTGAGGAGCGCGCAGTCGAAGCTGGCGTGGCCTATAACGACGACGGCAAGGCCATCTCCTCCATGGGCGTGGACTTTCGCGATTACGATAACGATGGCCGGGAGGATATCGTCGTCACCGCCCTCTCCAACGAGACATATCCTCTTTATCGAAACTTGGACGGCCGCACTTTCGCGGACATGACCTACCCTAGCCGCATTGGCCCAGCCAGCTTGCCATGGTCGGGCTGGAGCGCGGGCCTGTTCGATTTCAACAACGACGGTTTCAAGGATGTGTTCGTGGCGAACGGCCACGTGATGGACAACGCAGAGCTTAACTCCAGCCGCCAATCCCGTCAGCCGAATAGCGTCTTTCTCAGCCGCGGGGATGGGACATTTCAGAGCGTCGAGTTACCTGGCGAGGCGTTTCATCGCGGCGCGGCGTTCGCGGATTTTGACCGCGACGGCCGCGTCGACATCGTAGTCACGCGCCTCAACGAAGCGCCCCTTATTTTGTGGAACACCTCCGCTGGAACGGGACACTGGATCGCGTTGTGCCTTCGCGGGACTCGGAGTAATCGCGATGCGATTGGAGCGCGTGTGCATCTGGTGACGGATCGGGGCGAGCAATGGAATCGTGTAACCACTACGGTTGGATATGCGTCCTCAAGCGACCGCACGGTGCACTTCGGATTGGGCAGCGCGGATCGGGTGAAGCGTTTGGAAATTGAATGGCCGTCAGGAACGAAGCAGCTACTGGAGAACTTGCCCGCCGACCGGTATGTCTCGATCGAAGAGCCACGCTGAACTACAGAGTCCGCTTTCTGCTAATGATAGTTCATCTCCGATGGATTCCGTTCACTTGAGTTCGGACGTAGCGCACGCACTTTGCGTGCCGCGTTCACACTCGTGTGAACGCCCGGAATTCGGCAAAACAGTGTTCGCAAGAGTGCGAACACGGCACGCAAAGTGCGTGCGCTACGAGAATCATGGTCCTGTCTAGAATCGTGTTTACGGTGGCGCTAGTAGCGTACACACTGGGCGCGCAAACCGATTGGCCGGTCTACGGCCATGACGCCGGTGGCATGCGTTACTCGCCGCTGAAGCAGATTAACACCGCTAATGTTTCTACGCTTCACCGCTCCTGGACCTATCACACGGGCGAACTGCTGGAGCCTAAAGCGGCGGGGTCGGCCCCTCGCGCCGTGGCCTTTGAAACCACGCCACTGGTGATTGGGAACACTCTGTATCTTTCCACGCCCGCGAATCGCGTGATTGCGCTCGAACCGGAAACCGGCCGCGAGATCTGGGCCTTCGATCCGCAGGCGAAGTGGCGCGGCGAGCTAAGTTCTCGCGCGCATCGCGGCGTGGCGTACTGGCCGGGCGACCAGCGCACGCCGCCGCGAATCCTGTTTGGTTCGCTCGACGGCCGGCTGATCGCGCTGAATGCCAAAACCGGCCAGCCCGTTCCTGGCTTCGGAAAAGAGGGGCAAGTGAATCTGCGCGCCGGAGTCGCGGATCGATTTCCCGACGCGGTTTATGCGGTGACCTCGCCGCCGGCCATCTATCGCGATTTGGTGATCACCGGCGCCGAAGTACCGGAGCGTCCTGGCAGCGGACCGAGCGGGGACGTGCGGGCGTGGGACGTGCGCTCGGGCCACCTGGTATGGCAGTTTCATACCATTCCTCAGCCGGGGGAACCAGGCCACGAGACATGGGAGGGCCACAGTTGGAAGGATCGCACCGGTGTCAACGTGTGGTCGATCATGACCGTGGATGCGGAGCGTGGAATGATCTTTCTGCCCATCGGATCGCCCGCTTACGATTTCTATGGGGGCGATCGCAAAGGACAAAACCTTTATGGCAACTGTCTGGTTGCGCTCGATGCCCGCAGCGGCAAATTGCTTTGGTATTACCAGTTCGTACATCACGATTTGTGGGATTACGATCCGCCCGCGCCGCCGGCTTTGATCACCGTTCGCCGTGCCGGGCGCGACATTCCCGCCGTGGTCCAGGTAACCAAGATGGGACTGGTCTTCATCCTGGATCGTGTCACCGGGAAACCGCTTTACCCGGTGGAGGAACAACCTGCGCCCAAAAGCGATGTTCCCGGCGAATCCACTTGGCCCACCCAGCCGATCCCGCTAAAACCACCGCAGCTATCGCGTAGCAGCGTGACACGCGGCGACATTTCGGATGTCACACCGGAATCGCATCGTTTCTGCGCCGAACTCTTCGAGCAGTTCGAAAACCGGGGGAGATACACGCCCTATGGGCTGAAACCATCGCTGGTCTTCCCTGGCACATTAGGCGGCGCGACATGGTCGGGTGTGTCATTCGATCCGGACCTCGGATATATTTTCGTGAATACGAACGAGACCGGAGCCGTAGGCTGGATGGAGGAACTCCCGAAGGGGTCGCCGGTCCGTTACGGACGCACCAGTTCTTTAGGAGAATACGCGCGTTTCTGGGACTCAAATCAATGGCCGTGCGTAAAGCCTCCCTGGGGACAGCTAACCGCGGTCGACGTGAACACGGGAGAGATTGCCTGGCGAGTTCCGCTCGGAATCGTGGAAGTACTCGAAGCTAAGGGTATACATAATACCGGAACATCGAACATTGGCGGCGGAATTGCGACCGCGGGAGGCCTGGTATTTATTGCGGCGACCAACGACCACCGCTTCCGCGCTTTCGACTCTCGCACCGGCCGCGAGCTTTGGGCCGCCGAGATCGATGGCAGCGGCCACGCAACACCGATGACCTATCAGGCCCGCGATGGGAAACAATATGTCGTGATCGCGGCCGGCGGCGGAGGGCAATTCGGGAGCCGTCCGGCGGATGCACTGATAGCGTTCACGGTGGGCGAAACAGCAACGCGGTGAATGCTGGGTAGTGCGCGAAAAGCTGGTTGATCCAAATTCACGGAGCTTAACGGCGGGTGTGTTTGTAGATGTCGCCACGTGGCAGTATGGCATCTACGAGGACCAGTTTGGCAACGGAATCTATCCTGAACAAAACTCTTAGGCCCCCAACCCGAACCTTACGTTCAGCGCCTCTGTTTACGAGATGGTCTGAAGCGCCAATTGGATCTTTAGCCGCCTCAAGAAGCGCGTCGTTGATTCTTTCTTTCGTATCCGCATTCTGACGTCTTAAGTAACTCGCTGCTTGCTGGCTTAGTTTAAAACTGTAAGGATCTTCGCTCAGAAGAGCCGCTCCATCACTTCGCATTCGCCGCGATCAATTTGAGAGCGACCTTCCTCGACGGCTTTGAGAACTTCAGGATCAATCGACATTTCAAGCGCATCAAGATAATCCGCTACGTATTCCCCACGCATGCGAATCTGCCCGAGGGGGGCGCTTGTCAGAGTTCGATTTGTCCATCCATGACGTTTCCCGGCGCTCACCAAGTCATCAATAGAGTTGAGCAACTTTCGCAATTCAAGAATGTGCGCTTTGATGAATTCCTCGCTCAATGCCCCATCCGGCAACTCAGACAGTGCCTTAAGGCTGGAGTTTAGTATCTTTAGGTCGCGATTGCATTTCCACAATCCATTAAGTACACCCCAAAAACCAAACTGACGTTTGACAGCTTCCTGGGCACGAAGGAGGGCGGCCATCGTCTCATGGAAGATGATCTGCCATCGATCCAGTGCCGCAATTGATGTGGTGGCGGGATTCATGGGGCTGCCGCAGGTCGTCTCTAATACTATTGTAGGAGATCGTCAAATGGCAACCGCTTCATTAGTCCAGCCCTAGTTCAGGTCAAGGGAATAGTACCGAACTAAAATGCGCCTTTGGCCGCACTTTGATGCCGGTGGACGAGGCCAAGCCGGTAAACAATTAATTTCCCTCATGCTGTCACTAGTAATTCGCGCACGCTCAAAACGTGATCCGCGATTCCGGTTTCAATGGCAGGCGTGCAGCGGAGGGACTTGTAGACGCGTCCGAAGTTATACCAGAGCACAATAGGCGCCAGGTCTTCACGGATGCCTGTGACCAAACGCTAGATCGCACGTTACCTGCCGGTCGAGAAGGCGGAAAATGGTTCCCCGCCTCTTGCACGAAGGCAACTCCGTTTCGAGCGTCGAAGGCGCCGCGGAAGAGGCCGCCGTCAAAAGCACGGCGGTTCAAAGTCTGCGTGTTTTCACGGGCGCCGTTCTAAGTGCACCAATTCAGGGTGAGCATTCAAGTGCTCCCATGCTGCTCGATCAATTGCGTAGGTTTCCGAACATAGGACGTTGGGATTGCTGTTTTGCGCAAGCAGAACCAGAATGCCATCTTTTGCCAGCAACTCAACGACACCCTCAAAAGGCGCGAAGTTAATAGTTTTCCTTTCTTGCTCCACGTAATTCCTCAAAGTGTGCTGTTCCTCGGGAGTGAGGTCTGCGAGCCGTTCGATGATCTTTCGTCTTCGCTTAGCCTCGCGGCGTTTGGTAGATAGCGCATTCCAAATATGTTCCAGTAGGTAGGTAAGCAGGCCGGATGCGGCAAGCAAAAACGCGAGAAGGCATACACGGACGAAGTTGTCAGCAGGAAATTCTCTCCGAAGGCGAGCTATGCCAAACAGAGCAGCAAGGGCTAGCACAACAGAGGCCATTCCTCGCCGGGGCGAACCAAACCACTCGTGCAAAAGCTTCGACAGGATCTCCCACACAGAGCAGACATTCTATCGTATTTGCTTGCTGACGTTTTTGGGATCAGTAAACGTTTAGCGCACTAACAAAAATACCGTCGGGAGCAGGCATCGCGCATCAACTGGCTTTATAATGAGACCCGAGCGGGTGTGTGCGCGCCCCGCACCTTATGACCCGAAGGGAATTGCTGCTGCTGCCTGGCGTCTGTTCAATGTTTGGGCAGGAGATCTCCCCCTCGTCGCCGCAGGTGCTCTCGACGACGGAAGCGCTGAATTTCACCTTCCCTCTCGAAGCTATCGCCGGATCGGTCACTCCCGCGGACCGATTCTTCGTGCGCGATCATTTCCGCGAACCCGAACTGTCGTTGAGCTCGTGGCGTCTCAAGATTGAAGGGCGCGTCGAGCGTCGGATCGAGCTGACCCTGTCCGATATTCTCGAATCCCCCACGAAGATACTCGAAGCCGTGCTGGAGTGCGCCGGCAGCCCGCCCGACGGTTCGGCAGCCAGCAATGCGATCTGGGAAGGCGTGCCACTCGCCCGCATTTTGGAACATGCCGGACTTGCGCGCGACGCTCGAGCTGTACTGCTCGAGGGAGCGGATTCCGGGCGGCTGATGAAGAATTCGCCTGACCTTCCCTACTGCCAGGTTGTTGCCGTGGAAAAATGTCTGCAACCCGAAAGCCTGTTGGCTTTCCGGCTGAACGGGCAGTTCTTGCCGCGGAAAAGCGGCTTTCCGGCACGCGCGCTGTTCCCAGGCTGGTACGGTATGGATTCGGTCAAGTGGCTCCAGCGGATGGTGGTTCTCGGCCCCACGGACGCCGCGCCGAATTTTGAGTCGAGCGGCATGAGCAAGCTCTACAATCGCCTGCTCAAACGCCCGGGCGGCGAGGTGGACGTCACGCGGCTAACCGACGTCCTCGTCAAGTCCGCGATCGCTTGGCCGGCCGATCATTCCAAGCTCCTCGCCGGCCGGCACTTGATTCGCGGCTTCGCGTGGACGGGCGCGGGTCTGGTGCGCCGTGTGGATGTGAGCGCGGATGCGGGTGGCTCCTGGTTGCCGGCCGAGTTCGAAGCGCCACCCAAACGGTTTACTTGGGCACGCTGGAAGTATTCGTGGAGCGCCGCGGCAGGCGAGCACGTGCTCATGAGCCGCGCCACGGACGACGCGAGCAGTCAACCCATCAAACGCGACCCCGCGCGGAAAGACGGGTACGAGATGAATTACTGCTTGCCGGTACACTGTACGGTGCGATGAACGCGCCTATTGGTTTTCCAGATATTTCACGGCCTCAAACTGCTGTGCGGCGAGGGCGCGCTGTCCAGACTTGTTGTATGCGAGGCCCAGCTGGTAGTGCGCGCTGGAATCCGTCGGCCGCAATTCGATGGCGCGGAGCAAATTCGCTATGGCCTCCGTGAACCTGCTCATACCGAGGTAGACTTTTCCGCGCAGATAGTAGACGTCATAATCATCGGGCGCAGCCTTTTCGGCTAGATCGAGTTCCTGCAACACGCCCGCGGAATCAACCGGATCTTCCTGCGATATGGATCGCGCAATCACTAGATGAATCATTGGATAATCCGGCTTGCGCTGAGCGAGCTTCCGCATGGTATCCGTGGCGAGCTTGGGTTCGCCCGTATTGCGGTAGGCCTCCGCGAGATTTGGATAGGCGTCGAGCAAGTCCGGCGAATTTCGCAACACTTCGGTGAGCATCTGGACGGCTTCAGCGTAGCGCTCCACGGCAACCAGGCCGGCGCCAAGCGCGACTTCGATCTTTACCGAACCCGTAATCTGTTTCCTCGCCTGTTCCAGGATATCCACCATCGCCGGGAAGTTATGCTTCTTTCCGTACACCCGCGCGAGGTACAGATATGGATCTTCGCGCTTCGGAGCAAGCTCGATTGCACGCTTGAAATGCTCGATTGCTTCCGGGTACTGGCTCAGATTTTCGTAAGCCAAGCCGGCGACTGTCGCACCGGAAGCTCTCTGGGCGGCGGGCAGTTCCGATTGCTGCTCAATGGCTTGAGCGTGCCGGCAGGCGTCGCCAAAAGCGCCTGCGTTGTTTTCGATGACCGCGAGCGTCAGGGCGGACTCGGGATCCTGGAAACCCGTTTGCTCGAATCGCAGAACCTCGGCCAATGCCAGATCCAGCCGATTCTGATGCAGGAGATCTTTGACAAACTCGGCGTGCAGCTTACTGGCGCGCGGAAAGCGTTCCGCGGCCAGCCTGAGGAACTCCTTCACCTGATCCGTATCCGGCGATTGCAAGCTGACCTTTACCAGCATGGCCAGTGGCAGCGGGTAATCGGGACGAAGTTCATCGGCTTGTTTCAGTCGCTCGATGGCGCTGCTGAGATCTCCCGCCGCCAGGGCGCCAATGGCGGTACCGTACAGCGTGTAATAGCTGCGCAGGTCGTCGGGGGCCAGGCAGGCCGCCTGACGAAAGTCTTCGGCGGACTGAGCGTACTCGCCGTGACGGAACTCCACTTGAGCCTTCTTGTCCAGTTCGTGGAACCGGTCGAGATCCACTTGCGGACAGTCCGCGGCAAAAGCACACCACACGGCCGCGAATGCCAGGCAAGTCAACTTCATTGGTCCGTCTCATGGCCATCTTAGCAGCGGGCCGGGGACATGGGTAACCGAGCCGCGACCGCAAGGGAGTGAGCATGGGACCGCTGACCCACCAAAGGTGATGAAGATGCCTGCGTGGCGCAGACTCTCAGTCTGCTGCGCTGAGACTCGTCTCGGCGTCGGGCGGACATCGACACGAGTGTCGATGCTGCACGCAAGAGTGCGTGCGCCACGAGGGCGTTTTAGTGCGCCGCGGGCTCCGGGCGTAGAGCGATGGCCGCGGTTTCCACAGGCAGAGCGTCGCGCACGTTGACCTGGACCAAGACTTCCCAATTCGTGGGGAAGGCCTTGCCGGGCGCCACGGCGCGAATGCGGTTGTAGACGGACTTCATTTTTTCGGGGTTCGAGAAGAACTCACCTACCCCGGCGGAGCCTGCGCTGGAGCAGCCGGCCATCAGGAGCATGTTGAAACCGTACGGTGAAGTGGCCATCCGGATCACGCCGTAGTCGGTGACGGAAGACCCCGGCCCTGAGTGCGGCATATACTGCTTCTGCTCACTCAAGAGCGGCTTCACGTTCTCGATCCCACGATCTTCGAAATTGAAATTGGACTTGAAGATGTTGTGATAGGCCCAGTCGTTGATCTGCGGCCCACCGAGCAGAATCAGGTCCCCTTTCTGGACGTGGTCCCAGTTCAGGAAGCGCCCCTGCGTCAGACGCACCGGGCGTTGCAAAGACTGCATGAGCCGGCCCACGTGGAATGCAGTTACAGCCTCGCCCATTCCGGTGTAGTCTTCGCGCGTGGCGTGCAGGAACTGGAAGGGTTGGTTCTGGTCCATGTTATTCAGGGCGTCATCGAAAGTGCTTTTGAGTTCTTTCGGTGCCGGGATGGTGTGGCCGGGCATTGTGGGGATCGGCTGGTTCGACGGGGCGCCGTAGTAGAGGACCACTTTGGGGTTGCTTAGCACGAGCAGGGTTTCCCGGTTGGGAGTCGCACCCAATTTGCCGAGGAGTTCGCCGTAGAAAGAATAGTCCTCGGGGGCAGCGGCCGAGCGAGCACTGACTTGCGGCTCGAATCGCTGGAGTAACCGCCAGTTTTCCAGTCCCTGCCACAAGACGGCCGCGATCAGGACCGCCAGGCTCCCGAGCAGCGCGGGCATCCACCAGCCCGGTGCTCTCGGTTTTGGCTCCGTTGGAAGCGCCGCCGCGACGGGCGCCCGGGTCGCCGCCTCAGCGGCATCTGGCGGCTGTTCGCGCAGCTTGAAAACCGGTACATACCCGCCCTTCGGAACCTCGATCAACAGCGGCTCGTTGCGGCCTTCCCCGGCAAAATAAATCTCCAGGCGCTTTCGAAGTTCGCGCGCCTCTACCCGGACGATGTTGTCCTCGTTGAGATTGTAGTCGGGTGCGCGGCCGAAGACGCGAGTTCCGATGGGTTGCTCGCGGACATTCTCCAGGCGGCCTAGAAGAGCGTTCTCGCAAATGTACAAAAAGAAAGCGCGGAGCTTCGGGCAGTTACGGAAATTGGAAGCGTTGGCGACTCTCTGCGCCAGCTCCCAACGCGGGTCCGTGAGGAAATCAGCCGTAAGCCGAGTGGTTGCCGGTTCCTTCATTTTAGGCCGTAAGCTAACAGTAAGCTTGACCTTGTTCTGGCGAGTATAACACGGCGGACGGCTCACCTCCCCACAGGCCCGTCCGCCAAATGTATCGATTGCGTAACAGGCTGATAGGGCGAGTACTCTTACGGTAAATTCACTGTGAGTTCCCCTTGAATCGTCTACCGAAGGTAAGGCAAAATCCAGCAAATCGTCTGGCGGATATCGATACATCTGTTGCGATGCACATAAGGGAGGCGGTGGGGGGATGAAGATCTTTTTGAGCGCAGTAGTGTTGACCCTGACGGCGCTGGGTGTTCTGTTCGCGCAGGGAGAACGCGGGGCGATCACGGGATTAATCACGGATCCGAGCGGAGCGGCGATTCCGAACGCCGAGGTGGTGGCGAAGGATTCCACGAACGGCGCTGAGTTCAAGGCCACGACGACCACGGCTGGCATCTACCGCATTCCGTATATGCCGCCGGCGACGTATCGCGTGACAGTAACAGTCGCGGGATTCAAGACGGCAGTCATCGAGCCGGTACTGGTCTCAGTAGCGTCGGTGGTTACGGCGAATGTGTCTATGCAGGTGGGCGATGTTACCCAGAGTCTCACGGTGAATGCGAATGAAACGCACCTGGATACGGCGACTTCACAAATCGGGTATTCGGTAACGCCCGAGGAATTCCGGACTTGGCCGATCGACAGCAGTGATTGCGGCCAACGCCAGATCCAGGCCTTCATCTACAACAGTCTCCCCGGGGCAGTTGGATGCTCCTTTCAGGGCTCCATCAACGGCGGTCCTAACTTTACGCACGAGGTTTTGATCGAAGGGATGTCCATCGGACGCGCGGACATCGCCGGAGACACGGCAGAATATACTCCAAGTGTAGACGCCGTCAGCGATTTCACTCTGCAAACTGGAGCACTGAGCGCCCAGTATGGCGGAGGCTTGACCGCGGTTGCCAACTTCAACATCAAGTCCGGAACCAATCAATTTCACGGCACCGGTTACGAGTACCTGTTTAACAACGCGCTCAATGCCAACTCCTTTGATAACAACGCAACCGGAATTCCGAAATCCAATAACGTGTTCAAGCAAAATAATTTTGGTGGGTCTTTCGGCGGGCCGGTGCTCATTCCAAAACTGTATAACGGAAAGAACAAAACCTTCTTCTTCTTCAGCTACGAAGGAACCCGCACCGAGAGTGAGGGCATCGGGTCGCTCAAGACCCTGCCCAGTTCGGACTTCAAGGACGGCAATTTTTCGAGTCTTCTGAATCCCGCGTTCACGGGCAATCCGAATTCCGGAACCGTAATTGGGACGAATGCGGCCGGCGACCCGGTGGTATTCGGGGCCATCTACGACCCGCACAGCACCGTGCAATTGGCCAATGGCAGCTATGTGCGGACGCCGTTTCCGGGAAACATCATTCCCATGTCCGACATCAGCAAAGTTTCTCAGGCGATTCTTACCCAGGCGCCAATCCCCAATCCGCTTTTTGGAACGTTTCTGCGCAACTATCCAGGCATCGACAATGAGCCGCTATTCACCTTGGATACTTACGGCGGAAAACTGGACCAAGTGATTAACGACAAGCACCGGGTATCGGTGTTCGTCAACTCTAACCAGCGAAACCGGGACAACGGCGCGCGCAACGCGTACGAGCCCATTCCGGGAAGCGCTACAGGGCCCTATGCGTTACAGGAGATTCACGGCATCATCGCGCGAGCGACGGAAGACTGGACCATAAATGCGCACTGGTTGAACCATTTTGGCTTCGGTTACAACCGCCTGCTGAATTCCAACAACTCGGCTTCGTTCGGCCAGGATTGGCCCAGTAAAATCGGGCTCAATGGCGTGGCGGAAACAACTTTTCCGCAGATAGACTTCATTGGAACCACCGTGCAGGGTGGTTCGCTCACCCAGCTAGGCCGCAGCAACGCGGGTAACGAGCCGAACGGCAGCTACATTTTCCAGAACGACACCACCTGGATACACGGCACGCATAATATCCGCTTCGGACTGGAGGTGCGCAAGTACTTTTACAATCAGGACCCCATAGGAAACACCACCGGCACTTTTACCTTCGGTCCGGATCAGACCGCGGACCCGAGCAACTTGCAGTCCACCGGCTATTCGTTCGCCAGCTTCCTGCTCGGGGCTCCCGCCAAAACCTCGCAAAACATTTCTCCGGTTCTGCCTCAGTCACGATGGTTGACTCCGGCATTTTATATGACCGACGACTGGAAGGTGAGCCGCAAGCTAACGCTTAATCTGGGCCTGCGTTGGGACATCGTCGGCCCGTTGTATGAAATCGACCATCGCTCCTCGGGACTGGATCCAACCTTGCCCAATCCGGGTGCTGGTGACTACCCCGGGGCCTTGATCTTCTTGAGCCAGCTGCACCGCGATTCGTTTCAGAACACCAATTGGAAAGAATTCGGACCGCGGGTTGGATTCGCCTACGCGATTGCACCATGGATGGTAATGCGAGGCGGCTACGGAATCAATTACTCGCCGCCGATCGCCAATAACTTCGGCCTGTCGAATATTGATGGCTACAACGGATCGAATAACTTTCAGACCAGCACCCGAGATCCAGTGTTTTATTGGGACAACGGCTATCCCCCATACACCCACACGCTTCCGGCCATCGACCCGACCTTGGACAACGGCAACGGGATCATCTATACTGCCGGAAACTCGAACCGGCAGCCGTACGCCCAGAACTACACACTGGGCTTCCAGTTTCTGTTGCCCAAGAGCACCACGGTATCGGCGAACTATGTGGGAAACAGAGGAACGCGGCTGAGCGCGCCGGACTTCAACAACCTGAATCAGCTCAACCCGAAGTATCTCGCACTGGGAGATGCGCTTCTGGATGACATCAGCCAGCATCCGAACATTCCGTTGCCGTACGCCGGATTCACCGGGACTGTGGCGCAGGCGCTGCTTCCGTATCCGCAATATGCCGGCGGTGGCGTGACATCGGAGTTCCCGAATTGGGGGACTTCACACTATGATGCAGCGCAGTTGTTGGTGACGCATCGGACCGGCAAGGGACTCAGCTTCCTGGTGAGCTATGCGTTCCAGAAAACCCTCACCAATACCGACAGCGCGCTGTATTACGGCAACAACTCTCAGGACGTTTACAACCGGAAGCTGGAGAAATCGGTGGCCAGCTTCGATCACCCGCAGGTTTTGAAGATAACTTGGATTTACGAACTTCCTTTTGGCAAGGGCCGGCAATACCTGAACCGCGGTGGCTTCGTGAACCAGGTCTTAGGAGGATGGACGGTCACCGGGATACAGATCTACCAATCCGGCGACCCGCTCTACATCGAGTCCGGATTGAGCGGCGCCGGATACTGGTTCAACGGAGACGTCCGCGGCGATGTGCTGAGCGGCGTGCCTCTCAAGGTTTCTTCACCAAACGGTCCGTTTGATTACGCTGGCGGAACCGGGCAGGCATATCTGAATCCCGCGGCGTTTGCTGAGCCTCCCACGACGCCGGACGGGGTGGTGCTGCGGCCAGGCACTTCGCCTCGGTTCTTCGGTAATCTTCGGGGGCCCAGAAATCCCACTGAGAACCTGGGTGTATTCAAGAATTTTTCCATGCGCGAGGGGATGTTCCTCCAACTCCGCAGCGACTTTCTAAACGCGTTCAATCGCTCCGGGCGGGCTGATCCCGATACGAATCTCAGCGATCCAACGTTTGGCAGAATCCTCGACGTGGGTCAGGGCCCGCGACGTATCCAGGTGGCGGGGCGATTTACGTTCTGAAATCGCACCTATGTTGAGATCCTGATCTGGTTACGGCTCTGGTACAAACGCGACCAAGAACTGGCAATCCTGGGCTTATGACAAGACGGGGAGCCCGTCGGAGACCGTCGACAAAGCGGCCAGAGGGAGGAAGTGTTGCAACTTTGATTGGCGCCGGGAGATTGGGCTAAATGACGCTCCACGGAACTTCTTAGGCTGGCAGTTCGAAGAGCTTCTGGATGAACTGAATCCGACGCCGCACGTCATCCCCACTCACCCATCGCACGTGTCCCTCCGGATCATGTGGCGATTCGTGCTGAGTAACGGCTGGAAAAACGTTCAGCGGAGCCGCCGGAGAAGAGCTGGTCGTGAGGACATGCGAGTGCGTAGACATGCGGAGCACCGGCAACCCTGAACATTTAAGGTCACGCGCACAACCGCGGAAGCTCATACCTATCGTTGGGCCGCGCCGCTGCGTCCCATGATGGGCCAAACGTCCACGATCCGATCGCCCTGGGCGACATAGTAGCGATCGTAGTAATTCGTGCTGTTATCGAGTGTTGTGCAATAGATTTCCAATCGGTCGCCCAGCTTGGGTTCGTTCGCGCCATCCTTCCACTTCAGCAGCCCGTACTCGGCACCCTGGGTCGCGACCTCCAACCAAGGCATTCCTTTGACGGAATCAGTCGGCCTCACGCCAGCCTTGTTGCCATAGTCGATCGTGACCTGGTTGGGATGGCGTTTGCTGTCGACCGTCGCGAGGATGGTGAGGGCCCCGCCGAAGTCCGAATATGTGGTGTCGTCGTCCTTGCCGCCCACGGCGAAGTAAGCGGTATCCATAAACACATAGGATCCCGCCTCCAGCTCGGTTAGTCCGCTCTCGTGGTCGATATTGTAGGTGCCGGTCGAGCCACCGGTGAAAATATTGACGGGCAACCCCGACTTCTTGCACAACTCGACCGTCTCTCTAGCTTGGGCCAGGTCTCTGGCCGACTGCTCGCGGCGCTTCTGCCAGCCGTGCGTGTGGGAGGCGAATCCCGAATAGGCCATGATGCCGTCGAACTTCATGCGTTTTGAAGAAGCCACCTTCTGCGCGAGTTCCAGCGCGGGCTGGCCATTTTCGATACCTTGTCTGCTCAGGCCGGCGTACACCGACACCAGGATCTTAAGGCGGGCATTTTCGGCCTCAGCCGCTTGGTCAATCCAATCGACCACCAAGGGATCATCGACTACGAAACTAAACGTCGGGTCTCTCTTCGACAGAGCGACGGCGCGTTCGATCGCGTTGCGGCTGGCCGGCTGCTTGGTCCACATCACATTTTTCAGGCCGGCGCCGGACATTAACTCTGCCTCGGCGATGGTGGCACAGGTGAGTCCGATCGCTCCGTGCGCAATCTGGATCTTGGCGACATCCACGCTTTTGTGAATCTTGACGTGCGGGCGAACATTGATGCTAAGCGCTTTGGTTCGTTCCGCCATGGTCTTCACGTTGCGCTCAAATATTGCCTGGTCGACGATCATGCACGGCGTGGGCAGAACGTCTTTGGTAATTTCTCGGAAATCGCGGCGACGAATGAGGGATTCGAACTCCGTGTAAGGAAACCCCATCGAACTCGTTTTAGCGGCGCGAACGTTGACGGAGGTTAGGGCGGCCATCGTAGCAACGTTGGCAGACAGGAATTGGCGGCGTGATGTCATCAGATGCTCCTCGATGCAGCATATCACCAAACCACCCGGTTGGTTAACGGGCATTGAAGTGCCCTCTTTGACAGTGTCGCAGCGCGATCATCGAATTTTGAACGGCCACGTGACGGGAAGCAACCGACCGATGCGAGCAAATATGCGGACTTCTTCTAGTGGGTTTCGTCCGGCATTCCGCGAGGCATTTCTGTCCGGAATCCACAATACGAGTGTCGAACCATCTCGCGATCGCGATCATGCACCGCGTTGCACAGTGGTAGCGCAAAACAAGGGTCCGAAGACGCGGGGGTAATCGATGAAATAAAATACGGCAAGACCTCCGACAGTAAGAAAGGAGTTGCACAATGGCTGAAATCCCGAGCGGATACCGAGAATTGGCCGGCAGTGAACGAAAAGTAAGAAAGGGTGCGAAGCGCGTGGGTCCCGCTGACCCCGAGGAGATACTCCTAATCAGCATTTACTTACGGAGGCGAGCCAATGCTCCACCGCTTCCTAGTCAAGAACATTTGGCGGCCACGCCGCTTGGCGGACGAGAGCGTCTGTCGCGTGCCGAATTGGCCAAGCGCCAGGGTGCATCACCCGAAGATCTGAAGGTCGTCACCGATTTCGCGGCGGCCTCGGGCCTTAAGGTTGTGCACGCCGACGCCGCGCGCCGATTGGTGCAGGTTTCTGGAACCGTCGCGCAGTTATCTAAGGCCTTTTTGGTCGAACTGGCACTCTATCGGTCGGCCAACGAGGGCTATCGTGGGCGTGAGGGTCCGATTCATCTGCCAGACGCTGTGGCCAATGTCGCTGAAGGCGTGTTTGGATTGGATAATCGGCGCATGGCACGGCGCAATACCAATGGTGGCAGTGCTGTGCCGGTGACGCCTCCACAAGTCGTGCAAGCCTACAACTTCCCGACCCCAGCCAACGGTGCCGCGGGCCAAACGATCGCGATCCTGGAGTTTAGTGGGCCGACGACTCCTCCAATCAGCAATCCCACCTGTGGATTCGCACAAAGCGATATTGATGGGTTCATCAACAATCTCAACGCCACCACCGGTAGCAACCTTAAGAGTACAAATGTGAAGTCGGTGACTGTCGATTTTTCGGCAGCGGCACCAGGCAATGTTCCAGGCGGCAGTGCTACAAATTTTACGGTCGGGGATGCCGACGTTGAAGTTAACCTGGACATCCAGATGGTTGTCGCGGTCGCTCAGAACGCAAATGTCGTGGTATATTTCGCACCCATTACCGAGCAGGGATGGGTGGATGCGATTACCCAGATTGTCGCCGATACCACGAATGACCCCAGCGTGCTTTCGATCAGTTGGGGCTGGTCGGAACTGGAAGCCGACGCGGACCTAGATCAGCCGGAGCTGTGGCCCTTCGAGTGGACGCAGCAGGCTTTCAACCAAATGACACAGGCATTTCAATCGGCGGCGGCAATCGGCATGACTGTCTTGGTCGCCTCGGGCGATAACGGCTCTGATTGCGGGGAGCAGGACGGCAATGCGCATGTAATGTATCCAGCGTCGGACCCGTGGGTGATCTCATGCGGCGGCACGATTATCAACCAGGTCGCGCCTCTTTCGGAAGATACTTGGAACGACAATCAGGCGACCGCCGAGGGTGCCGGCGGAGGGGCGACCGGAGGTGGAATCAGTTATCTGGCGGATCCGGTAACTTGGCAGGCAAATGCCAACGTGCCGGTCTCGGTGAATTCCGATCACCGTCAGGGCCGCGGACTTCCGGATGTAGCAGGCAACGCGAGTCCGAACAGCGGCTATGACCTCTGGCTCTACGGCCAAGCCTTGAGCACACTTGTAATCACCTCGGGGCCGGGTGCGGGTAATCCTTTCGGTGTCGTCGGAGGCACCAGTGCAGTGGCTCCGCTCTATGCCGCCTTGATTGCACTGATCAACGCGAGTTTAAACAAGAAGGTGGGATACTTGAACCCAACACTTTATAACCTGGGTTCGAGCGGGGTTTTTAGGGACATTAACGACGGGGTCAGTAACGCCGTATCGTGGACCAACGCCGACGGAAGCGTCGGCGGCCCCTCCCTCGGCTATTCGTCGGGCCCCGGCTGGGACGCGTGTACGGGCTGGGGCAGCATTGATGGTAACGCGCTCTTAAGTTCGCTCGCTGCTCAGCTCAACCAATCGGGGGCAGCCCAAGGCCCCCAAGCCCAAACCGTGGTAAGTCCATAGACCACCGAACGGCGCTGCCGTTGGAGTTCAGATCGGGCCAGACCCGAGTTCGATGCTCGCAGCACTGCCGTACGCACTGTTTTCTGCCTGCTGATCCTCAGACGATGCCGATGGTCGATAAACGGTCATACATACAGTGATCGGGACGAACCGAAGGTCTTGAGCCGCGGGAGGCGATATCGGTTGGCCTTCAACAACCGGACGTCGAGAGGCTCATCCACTACACCTGCATCGTTACACCTTCGAACTGGTCCGGATCGGCGCAAAAGCAACCGCGGGAGTGAAGAAGGATGTCATCACGCTGCAGCCGTATCAGACGGCGGAGGTAGACATCGTTCCGCGGGAAGCGGGGTTGACGTTATTCCATTGCCATCAGCAAATGCATATGGAGATGGGTTTCTTGCGTGCCGCCATTGCCGACGATCGCATTCCGGAATTGATGGCGCCTTCGCATTCTTCGACGAAGCTGACGGCAAACGAATCCACGGATTCGGCAGTGGCAAGGCGATGAATTCAGGTCAATTAAATTCAGCAACTTCCACCACAACCTATTCAGACCACTCCTTAATGGTGTGAAAAGAATCAAACGGCGCTGGATTGCTTTCACAGATGCAAGTGGGTTATCGCTCAAGACGCTCAAGCGCACGCTTAAGGCCACTGACACGTCGTTAGTAGCTGGCATCCAGCGACACGCTCGAAGACGCGGCGCCTCCTCAACAGTTCGCGGCGGCATAGCACTGTTCATCCGCCAACTGCCGAATTGGGCGCGTCCTCAAGGATCGGCGTGTTTCAATTCCAAGCTTTCGCATCTTGTAAATCAGCGTAGTACGCGCCAATCCAAGCCGATTGGCCGCCCCGTCCTGCCCTCCGATCATCCAGTCCGTTTGCTGCAATGTTTCCAGGATATGCGCCCGATCGGCTTCGGCAAGCGTGCGCGACGCGGTCTCCGAGCTCTGCTTGACCGTCTGCTTGAAGTCCAGCGGCAGACGCAGCACCGACCCGGGCGAAAAGAGCACCGCGCGCTCGATGAAATTCTGTAGTTCGCGAATATTACCCGGCCAGTCGTGCGCTTGGAGGGCCGCCACAACTTCATCAGGAATCAAATCGATGGGCTTGTTGAGGCGGGCAGCAAATTTTGCTACGAAGAACTCGGTCAGCGGCAGGATGTCCTGAACGCGTTCACGCAACGGAGGCAGGCAGATTGGAATTACGTTCAGCCGGTAGAAGAGGTCTACCCGAAACAGCTTCTTGCTCACCAGCTGCCCGAGATCCTGGTTTGTCGCCGCCACTACCCGCACGTTGACCCGGACGGTCTGGGTGCTACCCAAAGGCTCGAACTCCTGCTCTTGCAGGGCGCGTAAGAGCTTGGGCTGAAGTTCCAACGGCATGTCGCCAATCTCATCCAGAAAGAGCGTGCCTCCATCCGCCATCTGAAATCGCCCTTTGGTTTGTGTGCACGCGCCGGTGAACGCGCCTCAACAATGCACTCGGAATCGCTGCGCAGTTAAGGGCGACAAAACGGTGGTTACGGCGAGGGCTAGCCTCATGAATGGCTCTCGCAATCACTTCTTTTCCGGTGCCCGTTTCGCCCTGGATCAAGACAGCGGAGTCTACCGGTGAAACCATCTCCACCAATGTCATCAATGCCCGGAATTTCGGACTGGACCCGATCAAATCTAAAGTAGTCACGGTGTTACTCCTCCATGCAAGTGAGGTCTCTTCTACGTTTTCCCTCCGATCAAAAACCAGCGTGCCCTACGTTCCGGTTCTTTGTCTGAGGGTGAACCCTCGCCTATTGGGATGCTAGCAGCGTTGCGGATCGAGGTCTATTCTACTTTGGTAGAACGCCCCGTGATCCGCTCGCAGACATATGGATCGCAATTCACCAGGGCAATGTCCGGCGCTTCGCACTTCGTGAGATCAAAACCGCGGAGTCCACTGGTGCAACCCTCTCCACTTCTGCGCCCCACATCAGAATCTCGTTGAAATGCTCGACGAACGTCAATTCCGGCCGACCTCTTTTATAGGCTCAGCGTGTTCCCCATTGAGCTACCGCCGCTGCGCGAGCGCCCCGAAGATATCCGCTTATTAGTCGATCATTTTGCGGTGGAGTACGCTCGCCGCATGCGGAAACCGATTACGGCCATTGCAGAGCGGTTCATCACAGCGTGTGCGCATCATGCTTGGCCAGGGAATGTCCGGGAGTGCTAACTGGTTCGCTGTCAGATCTCACCTGCGCGCCGAAAACATCACGCCTGTCACGCTGGAAGAGGCGGAAAGTTCGCACATCCTGCAAACGCTCCGGCAAACGGGCGGGGTGGTGGGTGGTCCGAATGGCGCCGCCGGCCGCCTGGGCCTGCGCCGGACGACGTTGATCTCCAAGATGCGGCAGCTGCGCTTCAATTGCGGGCAAAGCTCAGCGTTGCGGGTGCCGCGAGTAGCGTCGGTCCCAAGCTCACAGGATACAATTCTGGGACCCCTCCGCTGATAGCAATCGCTCGCGCGGGTGCAAGTTCAGGAAACTCCAATCCGCACTCTGGCGGGGGAAGAGCGTACGCGGTGGCCGAAGCCTAGCGAGACATGTTTCGGAAATTTTCTGCGCGAGTGGACGACGAAGGTTGAACTCCCTTCACATTCATTTCGATTCTGTAAAAGGATCAGGCCTTCTGCCTTCTTCTGTCGTGATGCTCTGATCTGCTTCCGCTGGTTCGTGTGAGTTCCAGATCCTTTGTCAGATCCCCGATCTCCTGACCGACCGGGGGCCGTGGATCAGCGGACGTGCCTGATTCGGCCCTTGCCGGTTGCGGGGCCCGTCCCTGTGCCATGGCAATGCCAGTCATCCCGAGCGCGAGCATGCCAGTTAGTCCAACGGTGAAAAAGGCTCCCATAGATAAAGGTCTCCGGTGGTGTTAGGACCGACCCGTCAAAGTCGATACTAATTAGGCATGCGACATCTCGCGCCAGTTCTTTGCTGAACACTTGCGGCTCAAGAACGACCGCGCTATCTCCCCAATGAATCTCGACCGAGCTCAGCTGTGAGCCGCTTCGCCCCGTCCGGCGAAGGCAGCGCGCCTTCAAGAATCGTCTTGTTATCCACGTCGCGCCCGTAGAGTTTGCGGTCCTCGCTACCGTCGGCACTTACAACGGTTCCGTCGAGCGCCGCCCCTGCAAACGCGCCACGAGTCCTCGAGTAGGAGAGAATTTCGGCATGCAATTGGAGATCGGTCTCCGCCTCGGCCGTTCTTCCGACTGGCCCAGCGGCGGCGGACACATCCCCGCCGAGCGTGAATTTGTCGGTAGCAAGCTTTTCCATGCCACGACGGCTCATAACGAGCATCACGACATCCGTCGACTCGCCGCCGATTTGAGCGCCGAAGCTTCCTCCACTGAACCGGAGAGCCGCGGGAGCTCCCCACTCGCCATGGTTGCGGCAGATCGCGAATCCACGGCCATACTCGCCGCCGAACACGAAGGCCGCCTTCTTAAGCCCGGGAACAATCACGACGCACTGCGCCTTGCCTAACAAGTCCTTCGGTATGGCTTTGTCGGGCGCAGACATGATCTCATGAAGAACATCGGTTGAAGTCCGCAATCGATGGTCGGGGGTCTCTTCTTGGCTATACAGCGCCGTCGTGGCGAGAGCGGCCAAAACAATAAATCGCATAATGGTTTCTCCTTTTTTGAGCTATCGCTCATCACTTCGGTGTACTGCTTGCACGCTTCGGGCCTTAAATGAAATGGCGATTGGTTACAACGCCCCGCAAAGCTTATGACTGAGCGATGGAGACGCAGTCAAGACACCACTGGCATCCCGGAGTCACAGCACGTAGACCGGATCCCAGAGAAGCCCGAGATGGATTTAGCAAAGACTATGCTAAGCGGTTGTTCGGATTCCGCAAAGGTAGAGCCGGCTGAAGGCTCCGCAAAAGGAAAACGCACAACTATGTAGGAAGTGCGTGTGATTGCGAAATGTATAGCGCGGGAAGGAAAACAAAGCCAACTCAGAACGCTGCTGCGGGGCATGTTAGTTTCCGCTAAGGCCTCTTTCCCAGGGACCCGGACCTCTGGCAACGAGAAGTCACAACAGTCGAAATGTTGACCAGGCTGGCCCGGGAAGTGGCAGAAAATCAGGCGCTACTAGGTGATGCGCAGTGGCACCAGATTTGCTCTCCTTAACGTCGTCATGAGCACTTCCAGGGTAAGAAACTTCAGGGAACACCAACGACGCAAACAAAAAGGTGTACAACGTATTCTTTTCTTGAGCGCGGTACTCGTCGGCCGCGCCATGGCTCAACAAACCACGCCTCCTTCAACCGAACTTTTCCAACCCGACACCCCTGGCGAATCGCATGCGTCCACGGACCTACGGGTAACCGGACCCAATCCAGACGGTTGGTTATTCCCCATCACCCAACTAGACCAATTGCTCCCTCATTGGATTCAATTCGGCGGACAGTTTCGTAATCGTGTGGAGAGCCAGGACGGACTCAGCTACGCCCCCGTCAACGACACATATGATTTGACTCAGCTCCGCATCGGCGTCTACATTCAACCCACCAGCTGGCTGGAGATCGTCGGGGTGACGCAGGATTCGCGGGTCTTTTTCAATCACCACGTAGCGACTGCACCTCCCTACCAGAACATTTGGGATGTTCGCGAGGCTTACGTCAGGGTTGGCAGTTCCACGGAAGGATGGATCGACCTGGTGGCAGGACGCCAGATGTTCAGCTTTGGCGACGAGCGCGTCATCGGGCCTTCCGACTGGTTGAACATGGGGCGGACATTCGATACCGCCCGCGTCGATCTCCACCACCCGGGTGTCGAAGTCAGCATCTTCGCGGCATCGGTGATTAACGCCATCGACGGGCAGATCGACCACCACATTGAAGGCAACAATATCTATGGAATCTACAGCAGCTTCACGCATCTTCTCCGTCACACGACGATCGAGCCTTATCTGTTGTGGCGAGTTGCTCCTAGCATGACGTCCCTGCCCGAAACCGAGGGCCGCGGGAATCTGAGCGAGGTGACGGGAGGAGCTCGTGTGGCCGGCACGCTATTCAACAATTTCGACTATGACGTCGAAATGAACAAGCAAACCGGCTCGCTCGGAGTCTACACGATTGACGCCTGGGCCGGACACTGGAATGCCGGCTATACCTTCAAGGACGCGCGCACCCAGCCGAGAGCTTTCGCTGAATATAATTACGCCTCGGGCAACAAAAACCCGGATGGCAAGACGTGGGGCACGCATGACGAGATTTATCCCTCCTCTCACGACAAGATGGACTTCGCGGATCAATTCGGTTGGAGGAATATCGAGGACATACGCGCGGGCGTTGACGAGAAAGTTGGAAAGAAGTGGACACTGACGGCGATGTTCGACGATTTCTGGTTGGCGACGAAAAACGATGCGGTGTATGGCTCGAGCGGCGCTATCTCCATAGCCGCGCACCCGGGAGCCACCAGCAGCCATCTCGGCGAAGAGCTCGACTTGATCGCGGAGTTTAAGCAGAATCGGCATGTAGACTATGGCTTCGGTTTTTGTCATTTGTTCACCGGCCAGTACTTGAATGAAGCTACGCCCGGCAAAGACTACAATTACCCGTTTGCCTACGTATCTTATGTTTTTTGATGGATTTCGGAAACAGGGCGGTAAGGCGCTCCCGCGACTCGCCCAAATTGAAAGGAGACTCGATGGCTGACATTGAGAATGACAATACGAAGGTAAGTAGACGAGACGTTTTTGGACTAGGCCCCGCGGCTCTCGCAGCTGCCACGCTCACTATGGTGGGCGAGAGAGCAGCGAACGCGCAGCGGCCGGCTAGCCACGCTGCGCCGAACGAGATCAATCCCGGCCAGGTGAACGGGCCTCTGGCGGCGGAAAATCCGGATTCGGAATGGTCTCCGTCCACCGATAGCGGGACAGTAAAACCGTTTAAGTATTCATTCGCGCTATCCCATAAACGTGTCGAGAACGGTGGGTGGACACGCCAGGTCACGGCGCGTGAATTGCCGATCTCGACAACCATGGCAGGCGTGGAAATGCGGCTTACGGCGGGTGGTGTCCGTGAACTCCATTGGCACGTGGAGGCGGAATGGGCCATCATGCTCTATGGCAGCGCGCGCATTACCGCGGTAGATCAAGAGGGCAGGAGTTTTGTCAACGATGTAAACAAGGGCGACTTGTGGTTGTTTCCCCCCGGAGTGCCTCATTCGATTCAGGGCCTGGGTCCGGACGGTTGCAAGTTCCTTCTCGTATTCGACGACGGGAACTTTGACGAGTTTCATACTTTCCTGATCACGGATTGGCTGGCGCATACACCGAAGGAAGTCCTAGCGAAGAACCTCGATGTTCCGCCATCGACCTTCGACAAGGTTCCAAAGAAAGAACTGTTTATCTTTCAAACGGACCTGCCGGGGGATTTGAAGGCGGAACAGGCGCAGGGAGCGCTGGGCACTGGCAGCGTACCAAAAAGTTATGACTTCAAAGCGAGCACAATGAAGCCAACAAAGGTCACGCGCGGAGGCGAAGTGAAGATCATCGATTCAAAGATCTTTCCCGTGACCCCGATTTCCGCGGCGATTGTTACTCTGAAGCCGGGCGGCCTGCGCGAATTGCACTGGCATCCAAACGCGGATGAGTGGCAATACTACATCACGGGCAAGGGCCGCATGACAGTTTTTGCCGCGGGTTCCACGGCCCGAACGATGGATTTCGAAGAGGGAGATGTAGGATACATCCCGATTTCCAACCCTCATTACATCGAGAATACGGGCGACTCCGACCTGGTCTTTCTTGAGATGTTCAGGACTGGCGAATACCAGGACATCTCGTTAGCGGAGTGGATGGCGCACACGCCGCACTTGTTGATGAATCAGCATCTGGATGTGGGAATGTCGGTGCTGGATAATATCCAGAAGGACGAAGTAGTCATCAGGCCGGTGTAGAGCAGCGCCGGGCACGAGGCCATGTCTCCAAATTGTTGCTTGGGCTGTCAAATGGCTCCCTAGGTGCCCACTGGACGTCGTCTAGTGGCGCTATTTTGACTCACTGAGTGAGAATCAAGAAATAAGTTGCTCTCAGTCAAGGTTACGGAATTGGAGGCTCGCTTGCACAGGTTCAGTCATAACAAGGTTAAGTGGTAACGGAGGCGCTTAATGCCGGACACTAACGGAGCCCCAATTCCTCTGAGAGAATTCGGCCGCCACGACGTCAAGATCTCAGCGATCGGGTTCGGCGGACATCATCTCGGCGATGCACCTGACGAGCGCACCGCGGTACGGCTGGTACGGCAGGCCGTAGATGGCGGAATTACGTTCTTCGACAATTGTTGGGAATATCACCGCGGCAAGACCGAAGACTGGATGGGCGCCGGTTTAAAGGGAGTCCGCGACCGGGTGTTCCTGATGACAAAAGTCTGTACGCATGGGCGCGACAAGGCGCTTGCGCTGCGTATGCTTGACGAATCGTTGCATCGGTTCCGAACCGATCATCTGGACCTTTGGCAGATCCACGGCGTCTGCTTCGATAACGATCCCGACTTGTTCATCCGGAAAGGTGGCGCCGCGGAGGCGCTGGAGCAGGCGAAGAAAGAAGGCAAGGTGCGGTTTGTCGGCTTCACGGGACACAAGGATCCATCCATTCACCTGAAGATGCTAGCTACAGGCTTTCCGTTTGACTCCGTGCAGATGCCGCTGAACGCGTTTGACGCGAACTTCCATAGCTTTGAGCAACAGGTACTGCCCGAGTTGAATCGTCGGGGAATCGCCGCGCTCGGGATGAAGCCCATTTGCGGTCATGGCACGCCGGTGCAAAAGGGCGTGCTCACCGGCGAGGAAGCGCTACGATATGCGATGAGTCTGCCGGTAACTACTACGATTACCGGAATTGATAAGCCGGAGGTTCTCCAACAGGCGCTCAAAGTAGCGCAGGGTTTCGAGCCGCTGCAGCCATCGGCGATGCAGGCGCTGCGCGACCGTTGCCGGCAGTATGCGGCTGACGGCCGATTCGAACTTTACAAACTGTCGCTCCAATTCGACAACCCCGAGGCCCGCCTCGCTCATGGCTTCCCTCTCGACCTGCAGCAGGTTGAGGTGCGCGAGATGATCCGAATGGGAGACAACAGCGGGCATCCGTACCCGCCGACTAAATAATATGTCGCACACATTTGATGTGACCAGAAGAACCTTTGTGGAGGCGTTTATGTTGGGAGCCGCAGGCTTCGCAGCCCAGGGGCAATCCGGGGCGGAAATACCCAAGCGACGGCTGGGGCGCACCGGTCTCGAAGTTTCGGCCTTGGGAATCGGTGGATACCACCTCGGCTCCGCGGCGAGCGACACCGAAGCCACCCAAATTGTCAACGAAGCGTTGGATGCCGGCGTGAACTTCTTCGACAATGCCTGGGAATACCATAGTGGCCTGAGCGAAGAGCGGCTGGGCCGTGCGCTCAAGGGCAAGCGGGACCGCGCTGTCGTAATGACCAAGGTGTGTACGCATGGGCGCGATAAAAATGTCGCCATGCGCCAGCTGGAGGAATCGCTGACGCGCCTGCAGACCGATCACCTGGACGTGTGGCAGATACACGAGGTGATCTATGAAAACGATCCGGAACTTATCTTTGCCCCAAACGGGGCGGCGGAGGCTCTGCTCGAAGCCAAGCAACAGGGCAAGGTGCGCTTTCTCGGGTTCACCGGACATAAAGATCCGTCTATTCATTTGAAGATGCTTTCCCACAGCTTCCCTTTTGACTCTGTGCAGATGCCTCTCAATTGCTTGGACGCGACTTTCCGCAGCTTCGAGACCAAGGTGCTGCCAGAGGTCAACCGGCGCGGCATCGCGGCTTTGGGAATGAAAAGCCTGGGCGGCAGTGGCGAACTGGTCCGCGAGGGTGCGGTTGTTGTCATCATGGGACTGCGCTATGCGATGAGCCTGCCGGTTGCCGTGACGATTAGCGGTATCGATTCCATTGAGGTGTTGCATCAGAATCTCGAGGTCGCGCGCGGTTTTCAGCCCTTCAGTGCTGCCGAAATGCAAACCATCCGCGACGCGTGCCGATTGGCTGCCTCGGACGGTCATCTGGAGCTGTTCAAGACAACCAAGAAATACGATGGAGACCTGGGACGTGAGATGCACGGGTTTCCATCCAGCGCGGAACTTCCCGTTTAGCGCGAACAGAGCAGGGGAAATCTATGATCAAAGTAAAGCGACTGAGTTACTTATTCTTGTTGATTGGAATCGCCGTGACGGCCCAGACACACGACAGCGAATATGTCTCGCCGTCGGAAGCCGGTCCAAGGGGCAAAGCTCCGAAGATGCAAGTTGTATTGCTTAATCCTGGAGAAGCGACGAAACAATATGCGGTCATCTTCTACCAGGGAGACGAGGCTTTTTCCGGACTGCTGGATTTTGCGGAAAAGTATCACGTTACGAGTGCCCATTTCACCGCTATTGGAGCACTGAATGGTGCGACGTTGGGATGGTTTGATCCGCAGCGCAAAATGTACAAGAAGATTCCCATCAGCGGCCAGCACGAAGTGATTGGGATGAGCGGCGATATCGCGCTCTATCAAGGAAAGCCTGTAGTGCACACGCACATGATAGTGGGGAGTCCGGACGGAACAACGCGTGCCGGCCACGTTCTCGATGCGATCGTATCTCCGACGCTCGAAGTAATGGTCACGGTCGATCCGATAGCGATGAAGAAGCGGTTGGATCCCGAAACGGATCTGACGTTGATTGATCCAGGGCTAAAGTAGCAGGAACGTCCGGCTATTTCTCAGGCGGCGAGTATCCGTCGGTAAGGGTCGCTCAATTTCAAAACGCCGAGTTGTTTTCGATTGATCGGCAAGCGTGCGTGACGCCGGTCACGCCTCCCTGTTAAGTTAATTCAATCGCCGAGGGGGTGGCCGATAGTGACCCGCAAAAAGACACCTCCCATTCCCGAGCCAATCGTGCAGTTGCAGCGCCAGTTGGATCAGTTTCGCAGCACTCAGCCGCAGCGGACGACGTTGCCGGACTCGCTGTGGCAGGCTGCGGTGTATGATGAATGCCTCTTACTAATTTCCGCGTTGTTGCTCAACGGGCCGTACGGCCGATTACCTGAGCCGGGCACAGATCATTTCCAGGCGATTCACAATCAATATGTTGGAGTTCCAAAGTTCTAAAAATTAATGCAAGGCCCTGAAGAAGCAAGCACGCAATCACGTCAACCGCAAGCCAAGTGAGTCCGACGGAGCGCCCGCCAAGCCTACCGGTGCAGTCTCGGGAGAGTTTGTCACCGAGATGTTCGAGTACGACGGTGGAAGGCAGGTCACGGTGTACGTTCCACCGGACCTGCCCGAAGCAATCGTCTTCGCCGGTGACGGTCAGGAAATCTCGAAGTGGGGCCGGTTGCTCGAGAAGGCCGACGTACCGTCCACAATGATCGTCGGTGTACATGGGCTGACCGATGAGACGCTGCGGCTCCATGAGTACTCACCGGGCTTTGAGCCGGAGCGGTTCGCGGCACACGAGAAGTTCTTCGTCGGGGACGTTCTCCGATGGACGGGGTCGCGGTTTGGCGTGGCGCTGCCCACTGAACGTACCGCAGTGTTCGGCGTCTCGGCGGGTGGAGAGCTGGCCCTCGCTCTTGGGCTTCGGCATCCACATGTCTACGGTGCGGTCTTTTGCGCCTCGCCTGGCGGCGGTTACAAGCCGCCTGCCATTATGCCTAGTCCGCTCCCGAGCACATACCTTGTCGCTGGCACACAGGAGCCGTTCTTCCTCGAGAACGCAATGAGGTGGGCGGACGCGCTGCGCGATGCAGATGCGGATGTCGTCATGTATGAGCGAGCTGGGTCGCACGGTGGCCCATTCTGGCGAGAAGAGTTCCCGCTGATGGTGGCGTGGGCATTCGGACGATGACGCATCTCGGTGTCTCGTCGGCGGTCTGATCTGTGCACGCATGCTGAACGCTCACGATTGATCGTCAGCGGATTCTTGGGCGCCGGCCAGCAGATTATCTTCTCGTCAGGGTCTCCCGGTTTGCACCCGGGCAGCGCGTCCCGTGTGTTACAAATTGACGCGGGTCCGCGGAGGTGAGCAACTTCCTTCTGGGTGAGCCGCAGGCGCAGCGAGTTTCCTTGAGTGCAACGTCAAACGTAACCTTCTTCAACCGTTTGAAACCACTTTGTTGAAACACGTTCGAAGGGATGCGGGCAAAACCGCTCGGTTGGTTGCGTCGGTCAGCCGGTCGCCCGCCCAACGATGATCTGGATAATACCCGCTGTCGGCGATCTGTCTTAGGCCGCTTTTTGTGTGAGCCCCTGCTCGATCTCCAGCATGTCATCGGCGCTGAGCTCTAAGTCCGCGGCGCCGGCGATGCCGCTCACTTGCCGTTCGCTCCGGACGCCAACAATTGCGCCAGTGACGGCGGGATTCCGCAAGGTCCACGCGATGGCCACCTCGCCCGGCGTCGCGTCGCGTTGCTTGGCGACAGCACGCAGCGCTTCGACCAATCTAAGATTGCGCGAGAGCAGCGGTTCCTGGAAATTGGAGCTGCGTTTCCGCCAATCGTCTTCGGGGAGTGCGGCTATCCGTTCGCGAGTCATAGCGCCGGTCAGCAGGCCGGACGCCATGGGGGAGTAAACGATGACTCCGATCTGGTGCTCCCGAGCGAATGGAAGAATCGATGACTCGACATCCCTCGCCAAGAGCGAATATTGCGGCTGGAGCGAAGTGATGGACGCCACATTGAGGGCCCGCTGCATCTGCTTCGCATTGAAATTCGACAATCCGATATTGCGGATCTTCCCTTCGCGCTGGAGCAGCGCCAGAGCGCCGACAGCCTCTTCGATTGAGCCCGGCGAATCACTCTCCGGACCGCCCTTCCAAGCCGGCCAATGGATTTGATAGAGATCGATGGCGTCTACGCCAAGTCGTTTTAGGCTCGCCTCGGCTTCGCGACGAATGGAGGCTGCTTGCAGGTTGTGCGAGACATTTCCGGAATCGTCCCAAACCAGGCTGCACTTTGTGAAGATATACGGGCGCTGACGCAGCCCCTTGACCGCGCGGCCGACAATGGTCTCCGAATGCCCCAGCCCGTAGACCGCAGCGGTATCGATCCAATTTATGCCGCGCTCCAGTCCCGCTCGGATCGCGGCGATGGATTCCTCGTCATCCTGGGGGCCCCAGGCAAATTCCCAACTTCCTCCGCCGATCGCCCAAGCTCCGATCCCAATCGAAGTGATCTTCAAATTGCTCTGTCCAAGCGTTCGTAATGTCATTTTTGAGTCCCTTTCTTTTTCCTAAGCTGCAGGAGCCTGCTCCGCTCCAGCCTGTTGCTCCATCCGCCGGATTACGGCAGAAAAATCTTCCTCGATCCCGGAATCCGCTTCTGCGGAATTAACTGCCGCAGCCGCTTCGGTCACGGGCAGCGACAGTCCATGCGGCGCCGCAACAGCCAGAATCAGTCCGAAATCCTTGCGCATGAGACGAATCGGAAATTGCGGCGTATAGTCGTTGTTTTTGGCGGTAGCCAATTTTCCAGCATGGGCCGGAGCGACAACAGCAGTCTTGGCCAGCGTGTCCAATAGAAGATCGCGGGCGAGTCCCAGCCTCTCGCCTAACGCGACCGCTTCAGCGATAGCTTGCATGCCCACTCCCAAAAGGCCGTTCACCACCAGCTTCATGGCTACACCAGAGCCACTTGGGCCCATGTAAAACCACTGCTTCGCAATAGCGGAAAAAATCGCTTCGGTCGCTTCAAAGACTTCACGGTCGCCGCCGCCGAACAGTGTCAGGGCTCCAGCTTCGGCGGACTTTGTGCTGCCAGAGACCGACACATCGACTGCGCAAACATCAACCTTCAGGGCCGCTCGATGTAGCTCTCTAGCGGTCTCCGGCGAGATCGTACTCAGCTCGATAATCCGGGTAGTGGGCCTGGCGCTGCCCAGAACATTGCCCGGTCCCAGGTAGACGGCTTCGACGGCATGATCGTCTGGAAGACACGACAACACCACATCAACCTCGCTAGCCAATTCTCCAGGATGCTGTGCGACTTTGGCGCCGAGGGCGCGAAGCTCCACGGCTTTCGTCTGGTCCAGATCATAGACTACGGTGGGAAATCCGGCAGTGACCAGGCGTTTCGCGATCCGTGAGCCCAGGTATCCGAGTCCGATGAATCCTAATCGGCTGCGTAAAGTAACCTTTTCATCTCGTAACATCGATTCTCCTTGTTCAGGTGCGCAGATGAGCGCGCTACTCGACCTCAGTAATTGCATCTGCCTTGCCAACCGGTTGTACGGAAAGAAAATCATTGGTTTCCATGAACAGAGCAGCATGTGCTGCGACGGAACTCCCCGTAGGCTGTTGACAGAGCGTCTTGGCTGGCATCATGGTGACACTTATCCCCTGCTTGCCCACTTACGATGCTCGAAGCGCTGCGGTTATCGATCGGTAGGCGGTTTGCTCTGGAAACGTCGGTCGAACAAGAAAGGACGAAAAACCATGAGCAAAAGCGCAGTCAAATTTGAAGAGCGGATCGAGCATGGAATCGAGCTCAGCCGCGATGGAGTTGCGGAGATATCGAGCGCACTCCGTGAGCTGCTGGCGGACGTCTTCACGCTGTACCTGAAAACCAAGAATTTCCACTGGCACATGAGCGGACCGCACTTCCGCGATTATCATCTCTTGCTGGATGAGCACGGCGACCAACTCTTCGCCATGACGGACGAAATCGCCGAGCGGGGTCGGAAGATTGGCGGCAATACTCTCCATTCAATCAGCGATATATCCGGGCATCAGAGGCTGGCGGACAATAACAAAGACGTTGTCAGCCCGGACGACATGCTCGCCGAGTTGCTCGAAGACAGCCGGCGCCTGACGGGATTCCTGCGCTCGACTCACGAGATTTGCAGCCAGCACAAAGATGTCGCCACCACCAGCTTGATCGAAGTATGGATTGATCAAACCGAACGACGAACGTGGTTCCTGGCGGAGATCGTAGGGCGGATGTAAGTCATCGCCGATGGCTGCGAAAATCAGGTGACTCCGGCGGAGGGACGTCACGCGGGTCGAAATATGGACACGACTGGCCCGGGAAGTGTCAGAAAATCAGGCGATTTAGGTGGCGAGCAGTGGCATCAGGGTTGCTCTTCTTGCGATCGACATGAGCACCACCAGTCTCCGATCGGGATTACGTCCCGTCATGCTGGGCCGAGTGAGCTATGCGCACTAACGGAATGAAATCTTTGCGTTTTGCTGCGTTTGGACCGCCGTCCGTGTTGCGGATCGAAGAACTCCCGATGCCCGAGCCGGGCGACGGGGAAGCACTTGTTCATGTGAAGGCTGCAGCGATCAATCCCAGCGACATCGGAAATGTGGCAGGACGCTTCAAGAAGACAACTCTCCCGCGAACCCCCGGCCGTGACTTTGCGGGCATTGTCATAAAAGGGAAACTTCACGAGGGTGAAGAGGTCTGGGGCAGTGGCCCAAGTCTCGGTATCGTCCGTGACGGATCACACGCGGAATATGTCGTGGTCCCATTGGAGACACTGTCGCTCAAACCGAAGTCATTGAGCATGGCGCAGGCTGCGGCGATCGGGATCCCGTTCATCACGGCCTGGGCTTCGGTAGTGAGTGCGGCTCAAATCCAAGCCGGCGAGACCATCCTTGTTGTGGGCGCCGCGGGCGCGGTGGGACAAGCAGCCACGCAGATTGCGAATTGGAAGCAGGCGCGCGTTATTGGCGCGGATATGAGATCGGATCCAATTCCCGGTACAGAATCCGTGGTCAATACCAAGATCGAAAATCTTCACGCACGAGTCATGGAACTGACGGCGGGTAAGGGAGTGGATGCAGTCTTTGACACAGTCGGTGGCCCAATGTTCGAGCCGGCCTTGCAATCTCTCAGGCTCGGGGGGCGACAGGTGGCTATCGCAAGCCCCGGGCAGCCGCGAGTCAGTTTCAGCCTCATCGACTTCTATCACAATTTCTCCCGGCTGCTTGGAGTAGACAGTTTTGGATTGACGCCCCGGCAGGTAGCGGAAATCCAAGAAGAGCTGCGGCTGGGTTTTGAAACGGGGGCGTTGAAACCGCTGCCGATCGAGATCGTGCCATTCGAAAAAGCTGTGGACACGTACACCCTGGTGGGTGCTGGACAAGCGAAAGCGAAGCAGGTGCTCAGTTTCGATGGCGGGATTGACTGGAAATGAAAGCACTAATCATCTCATTCGTGGTGGGCCTGCTTGTAGGTGTCGTATACGGGGTTATTCGGGTGAAGAGTCCTGCGCCACCCATCGTTGCTCTTCTCGGACTGTTGGGGATGGTGTTAGGAGAGCAAGCCGGAGAATGGTTTCATACAAAGAAGATCCAAGCTTCAAACGTGGCTTCAGCTCAAATTGCCGGTGAAAGCAAGATCAGCAGCATCCTCCGAAGGGGTCTCCCATGAATTCTACTCAGCGATATGTTCTAGCCTTTTCTCGTGTTCTGGTAGCGATCATATTTCTCCTGACTGGTCTCGGGGTCATCAGCCAGGCGCTTGCTGCAAAAGAGCTCGTCGAGCATGGTGCAGCCGACAGCCTGGTGCGTTTTCTCATGCTGAGCGCTAGAAGCCTTGAAGTAATCGCAGGCTTTAGTTTGGCCTTCGGCATCTATCCGCGACTGGCAGCCGTGGCACTGTTGGTTTTCCTGGTTCCCGCAACGTTCATAGGGCACGCCTTCTGGCAGGAAGCTGGCACAAGCTCCTTCATACCGCAGCTCGTCAATTTCCTCAAGAACACAGCCATGATTGGTGGCCTGCTGTTTATCGGAGCGACGCAATCTCAACCCACGCTGTTTCCGCGAATCTTGCGGGCAACCAGTCGAGAACGAGACAGAATCGAGGGGGCTTCGCTCAAATCTGCGCATACGTCGTGACATCGGACGTGTGAAGAAAGGCCTGGTGTAATGGGAGCCTAGTCGATTCAAGTAACGTCATGAAAACATCAGCCAGCTTCGACGTAATCCAAGGGGACGAGGGATGCAGAGACGGGCACTATCGCGCCAAGCAGGACCTGCGCCCGAACACTGTGTCCAGCTCCGGCGCAGATCTCGCGGTGGCACTGGATCCGAATGACTCCACTTCACTACAAGCGCAAAACCCAACCGATTTAGGCAAACTCACGATCGGGGTTGCTTCTGAAGAGGCTGCCGGCATTCCTGCTATCTGGAATACCATGCTCTACGGAATTGGTGAAATGGGTCCGATTCGATCGGTCGAAGCTTTTTTGAAGATCAACCAAGTAACTGGGTTCGACTGCCAGAGCTGCGCGTGGCCGAGTCCTGACAAGAAGCGGAAGGTTTTTGAGTTTTGCGAAAACGGCGCCAAGGCTGTGTCCGACGAGTCTACAAAGAAGCGCATCGGGCCGGAGTTCTTCGCTCAGTATTCGATCGCGGATCTGGCCGCGAAATCCGATTACTGGCTCAATCAGCAGGGGCGTCTGCCTACGCCCATGGTGCGGCAGGCGGGCGCGACGCACTATCAGCCGATCACATGGCCAGAGGCCTTTCAGATGATCGCTGATGAGCTAAATGGCCTGAATTCGCGCGACCAAGCCTGTTTCTACACCTCGGGCAAGACGACCAATGAGCCTGCCTTTCTTCTGCAGTTGTTCGCGCGGCAGTTTGGAACGAACAATCTTCCGGATTGCTCGAACATGTGCCACGAGTCGTCAGGAGTTTCGATGGTAGAGACGCTCGGCGTAGGCAAGGGTACAGCCACGCTGGAAGATATGGAGAGCACCGATCTCATCTTCATCTTTGGAAATAACCCTGGCACAAACCATCCGCGAATGTTGACCTCGCTGCAGAAGGCCAAGGAGCAGGGCGCCAAGATCATCGTGGTCAACCCTCTGCCCGAGGTCGGCATGATGAGGGTAAATAATCCGAACCCCCAGGATTACAAGAATCCTTTGGAGTTGCCCATCGCGCTGCTTGGCAAAGGCTACTCACTTGCCGATCTGTATCTCCCCGTGCGCGTGAATGGAGATGTGGCGGCCATCAAAGGCATTCTGAAAGACCTGTTCGAGCGCGAGCAAGCCGGACACGAATCGGCGATTGACCGTGAGTTTATTCAAACGTTCACGGAGGGTTTTGAGGCGCTGTTGGCCGACTTAGAAGCTACGAGTTGGGAAGAAATTGAGGAAAACAGCGGGCTCACGCGAAATCAGTTGCGCGTCGCCGCCGATATGTACGCGGCCTCCAAGAAGACCATATGCGCATGGTGCCTAGGCATGACGCAGCACCGCAACGGCGTCGACAATGTTGCGATGATCGTAAATCTTCTGCTGGTTGGCGGGCATATGGGGCGTCCCGGCGCAGGCACCGTATGTGTGCGTGGACACTCCAACGTCCAGGGTGACCGCACCATGGGTATCTGGGAGCGCCCGCCCAGAGCTTTTCTGGATGCCCTGGGGAAAGAGTTTAACTTTGAACCACCCCGGAAGTCAGGCTATGACACGGTCGAAACTCTGCACGCGATGTTCGACGGAGATGTCAAAGTGTTTTTTGCGATCAGCGGCAATTTCCTCTCGAACGTCCCTGACACGGTGTATAGCGCGCACGCTATGCAGCGCTGCAAGCTTACCGTTCACGTCTCGACGAAGCTAAATCGCTCGCATCTGATCACGGGGAAGCGCGCCTTAATCCTGCCTTGTCTGGGGCGAACTGAGGAGGACATTCAGGCCACCGGGATGCAGTTCGTCACGATCGAAGATTCCATGGGCATTATCAATCCCTCGCAAGGCTTCTTTCCACCCGCTTCAGGGGACCTGCTGAGCGACGTAGCGATCATTGGGAATCTGGCGCATGCTACTTTAGGCCCTCGATCGACTACCGATTGGCTTGGCTTGGTGGCGGATTACAACTTGATCCGCGATGCGATCTCCAGGGTGATTCCGGGTTTCGAGAACTTCAACGCGCGATTGGCCGAGGAGAAATTCTTCTATTTGCCGAATGCAGCCAAGCACCGCATCTTCAAAACGAGCTCCGGCAAGGCGAAGCTAAGCGTTTGCCCAATCCCGAAGCACAACCTGAAGCCTGACGAGTTTCTTTTGACAACGATTCGCAGCCACGACCAATTCAATTCCACGATCTATGGATTGAATGACCGCTATCGAGGCGTCTTTGACGGCCGCCGGGTTCTCTTCCTGAACCCGCTAGATATGGAGGCAAGAAATCTCCAAGCCGGTCAGGTCGTGGACATATACAGCCACTTTGAAGGCGAGGTGCGCAAGGCGCCCCGCTTTGCGATCGTCCCCTATGCGATAGCTCGGCGGAGCGCTGCAGCATACTATCCGGAGACCAATGTTTTGATCCCGATCCGCAGCGTGGCCGCTAAGAGCAATCAGCCCGCCGCTAAGTCGATTCGCATTACTCTGTGTCCAGTAGATTCCGGCGAGGTCCTGCACTTTCCAGAGGCAGCTCTTGCTCGCAACCTGGATCGCGCTGTGCCGCG
>JBEKJJ010000123.1:0-20429 GCA_050011295.1 Bryobacteraceae bacterium | reverse complement strand
TGATCGGCGAGTTGGGATTCGGCGATGCCGGTGGCTTTCTGCGCGCTCTCGCGCCGCAACTCGCGCTTGTGCCGGCGTTCGTACAGGTAGCTTAGCGAAGCGGAAGGAAACGCGAAGGCGAACGGCCGATAACCGTCGGAACCACCGCTGGGAGTGGGTTGTGTGGAAAAGAAATTGATTTGATCAATCCCCGCGGTGAGATCCGGATTGGGGCGCAGGTAGGCGGTGATCTCGTCCGCCTTGGATTCGTCGATACCGATTTTGGCGGCGAGCAGGGTCGGGTTGGTGGCCTCGAACTTGTCGTGGACCTCCTGCCAGGTGAGCGCGTGTGGCGTCGGTGGGTTCTGAGCGAGGCAGGAGGTCAAAATCAACACCGGTAGGAATGCCTGCGCCACACGGGAAGATGTGCGTTTAACAGGAAATGCTGTGCTGATCATTAGATAGCGCAGATACCAGGCTAGACGAGAGATCATAAAGAATGCGTAAATGAATGATGAGAATTCCGTTACAATCCGAAGTAGCGTCCACGCTTCGTACTACCGAGTTCCGATTCGCAGCGTAGCGGTACCATCAAACGAGCGTACACTATCTTTCGGCCAATCAAGTGTCTATCTTCCGCCATTGCATGGATTCGCGACGGATTCCATCAGTAGAATGAATTAGGACAGGCGCGAAAAAGTATGTTGTTCTTCCTACTCCGAGGCAGCCCGCGGGCCGTTTTGCTACGAGCCGGCCTGATGATCGCGCTGATCGCATTCGTCGACTGGCGTGTGGAAGGGAACATCCCGCTGGGATTTCTGTACCTGTTCCCCATGCTGCTGGTGGGCAGCGTATTGAAGCGTTGGCAGATTGCCGGAGTAGCCGCGCTGTGCACTTTCCTGACCGAGATGTTCGACTCGTTCGAGTGGCTCCCGGAGGCTGGGGTGCCTCGAGACATTCTGATTTTCGCGGCGTTTTTGGGGATGGGATTATTCGTGTACGAGTTGGTACGGAGCCGGCAGGCTGCGCTGCAACATGTGCAACAGATCGAGAGCGAGGTGGAAGCTCGGCGGGAGGCGGAAGAACAGCTCAAGGTTTTGGTGGAGAGCAGTCCGGCTGCGATTTTTACCACCAACTCGGATGGCTGCGTTCTGCTGGCGAACGACGCCGCGCACCGAATGTTGGGTTTGGAACCTGGCAGGCTGCCCGGCAAATCCATTCGGGACTATCTTCCCGCGCTAATGAACGTTCCGGCGCCGGATGAGAATCGGCCGTCCTTTCGCACGGCGATGCAATGCCGCGGGCGCACCGAGGATGGCCAGGCATTTCTGGCGGATGTCTGGTTCTCCACTTACCGCACCAGCGCGGGATCGCGGTTAGCGGCGATGGTGGTGGACAGCTCAGAAGATATGCGAAGCCGCGAAGAGTTCAACCTGCATCAATTGATGGCGGGTTCGCGCATTCTGGTGGGCGCGGTGTCGCATGAGATCCGCAACGTCTGCGGAGCCATCGCGGTGGTGCACCAGAATCTGGCGCGCAGCGGGGCGCTGGCGCAGAATAAGGATTTTGAAGCGCTGGGGACCTTGATTCTCGCGCTTGAAAAGATCGCTGCCATGGAACTGCGGCAGACCGCGAATCCAGCTGCCGGCTTGGATCTGCCGTCTTTGCTCGAAGAGCTGCGGATCATCGTGGAACCGGCGCTGCGGGAAGAAGGGATCGCCGTCCAGTGGAGCGTGGAGCCGGGGCTTCCGCGAGTCTGGGCCGACCGGCAGAGTTTGATGCAGGTTTTTCTGAATCTGATCAAGAACAGCGAACGTGCGATGTCGAATCAAGCGCGGCGCGTGATGACGGTGAGCGCCCGGGCGGAAAAAGAACGGATCGCAATCGAATTCCGGGATACGGGCGGCGGGGTTCGAAATCCGGAGCGGTTGTTCCGGCCGTTCCAGCAAGGCGCGCAGGCAACTGGTTTGGGCTTGTACTTGTCGCGGGCCTTTATGCGGTCGTTCCGAGGCGACTTGCGATATGAGCCGGAGCCGGGGGGCGCGAGTTTCATCGTAGAGCTTTCGCCGTTACTTTCGGGCGCCGGGAAAGAGAGCCATGAGTCAGGAGATCAGGATACTGTTGGTGGACGATCACGGCCTGTTCCGCGAGAGCCTCAGCCGGCTGCTCCAAGCCGAACCTGATTTTCGGATCGCCGGAACGTGCGCGTCCGCGACGGAAGCGCTGGCTATTCTCGACCAGGAACAAATCGACGTGGTTTTGTTGGATTACGACTTGGGCGAGGAACAGGGCGCGACTGTCCTGGAATCCGCGCGGGAGCGTGGTTTCGGCGGCCGTGTCCTGATGGTGACCGCCGGGATGAGTGACGCAGGCACTTTGCGCGCGCTCGAAAGCGGTGCTGCGGGGATCTTCCTGAAGCACAGCCCGCCCGCACAACTGGTGGAAGCAATTTACAAAATCATGAATGGCGAGATGTGGCTGGACTCGCGCGCCGTGCGCTCGCTAGTGGCGGGGGCCAGTGGAAAATCGGACGAGCAACGGACAGCGCAGCCGCTGACGGAGCGCGAGCGCGCGGTGCTGAAGGGTGTCTTCGAGGGTCTGACAAACAAGGAGATTGGAGTGAAGCTGCAGACTTCGGAGGGGACCATCAAGGCGGTGATGCAGCAGTTGTTCGACAAGACGGGCGTGCGGACGCGCAGCCAATTGGTGCGGATTGCGCTGGAGAGGTTGACGGAGGATTGGCGGCCGGGGGAGCCGGAGGGGTAGGCCGGCGAGCACGTGAGGCGCCGAGACGAGTCTCGGCTCTGCAGACACGAGTGTCTGCGCCACACTTACCACATGCCTAACAATTTCCACCACAACGAGCCTACGCCCAGCCAGATAACGAGATTCACTAGCGAGATCAGGAATCCCAGGCGCCACCAGGTGGTCTGCGAGACGTAGCCGGCGCCGAAGTAGACTGGGGCGGAGCCGGTGCCGTAATGCGTCATGGCGGCGTCCAGGTTCGAGAAAAATGCCAGCAGCAGGGCCATCAGTAACGGTGGAGCGCCGGCTACCAGGCCTGCGGCGAGGAATCCGGGATAAAGCGCGGTGACGTGGGCGGTCATGCTGGCGAATCCGTAGTGGACATATAGATAAGTGCAAGCTAGAACCGCGGCTGCCACGGGCCAGGGCCAGCCGGCCATGCGCGAGAAGACGGCGCCGGAAATTATTTTGATCACGCCTGAATCGAGCAGCGCGTCGGCCATCATCAAGAGTCCCGCAAACCAGATCAGTGCGTCCCAGGCTTTGGTTTCGTGCAGCAGATCATCCCAGGTGAGGACTCGGCAGAGCAGGATGGCGGAGACGCCGGCCAAGGCTACGAAGGCGTTGTGTAATCCGTGCCAAGGCGATGTTACCCAACCGGCCATCACGCCCAGCAGGATGGCGAGCAGCCTCCACTCGCGGGCGCTCAGCGGGCCCATGCGATGCAGTTCTTCCAGGGCGTGGTGTTGGGCGGCTTGGGTGTCGCGGATTTGCGGCGGGTGCAAGCGGTAAATGAGGTAAGGGACGATGGTCAGCGAGAGCAGTCCCGGTACGGCAGCAGCGATGGCCCATTGGAGCCAGGTCAATTCGACATGCGCCACCTTGCGAGCAAATTCCGCGATCAGGGGATTGGCTGCCATGCCGGTGAGGAACATGGCGGAAGTTGCGTAGGTGGTGTGGAAGCCCACTAGCATCAGGAACGCCCCAATGCGTCCGGCGGTTGGGCCCGGTTCCGATCCAAAAACCTGCGCCAGGCTGCGAGCGATGGGATAAATTACGCCGCCGCCGCGCGCGGTATCGGAGGGGATGAATGGCGCGAGAGCCAAGTCGGAAGCAGCGACTGAATAGCCGAGAGTGAGGGCGCTGTGGCCGAAGCGGCGGACGAACAGGTATGCGATCCGCAGTCCGAAACCGGTTGCAGTGATGGCGCGCGCGAACAGGAACGCGGTGAAGATCAACCACACTGTAGCGTTGCTGAATCCGGAGAGCACCTTCGAGCCAGGCACTGTATTGGTCAGCACCAGAATGGTCATCGCAAGTAACACGCTGACGCCCATGACGACAGGCTGAGCCACTAGCGAAATGATGGTTCCTACGAATATTGCGAGTAGATGACGCTGTCCGGGATTCAGGCCGGGGACCGGAAGAAAATAAAGCAGCAGCGCCGGCAGCAGCACGATGGCCCAGCGTTTACTGGTACTCAAGCGCCCGCCAGCTTCTGCACGGTCTGGAATGTATCCGCCTCAGCGGATGATTTATCGGTGCGATAGCGCTTCACCCGCGCAAAGCGCAGCGCCAGGCCGCTGGGATAGCGCGGACTTACTTGAATTTCGTTGAAAGCGATTTCGACTACCAGCTTTGGCTCGACGTACACGGTGTAGTTATCGCGGCTGATTTCGATTTTCAAAAGTTCCTGCGTTTGCCAGGCTAGCATTTCATCGGTGAGTCCCTTGAAAGTTTTTCCGAGCATCGCGAAGCCGCCTTTCTCGATGTCCGGCGCGCCCAGATGCAGATTGCTCAGCTTTCCCTGTCGCCTTCCATGGCCCCATTCGGCAGCTAGAATAATCAAATCCAGCGTGCGCGCCCGTTTCACCTTCAGCCAGCTTTGTCCCCGTGCTCCGGCTGCGTAGCGGGCGTCGACCGCCTTGGCCATGATCCCTTCGTGACCGCGGCTCAGAGCCTGTTCCAGGAATTCAGCGGCACGTGGAGCATCCGATGTAGTGGTGTGCGGAATTAGCGAAGCTCCGGATATTTCAGCTAGCGTAGCAAAGCGGCGCGACTGTGGCTCATCCAATAGATTGCCGCCATTCAGATAGAGCAGATCAAACCAGAACGGCGTGATGGGCAGTTCGCTGCGCATGCGATGGACGTCCAGCTTGCGGCCGAAGCGCCGCATGGTTACTTGAAAGGGCTGCGGGCGCCCGTCGGGTTGTAAGCTGAGCACTTCGCCATCCAGGATCAAATCTTTCACAGGAAGAGCGCGAACTGCTTCCACCACTTCAGGCACGGCAGCTGTGACGTCGTTCAAGCTGCGCGAATAGACCACTACGTCGTCACCGGACCGGTGGACTTGCACACGCGCACCATCGAGTTTGAATTCTAGAGCGGCTTGGCCGAGGCCGAGCTCCGCTAGCGCTTCGTCAACATCGTCCGCGGTTCCGGCTAGCATCGGCTGCACCGGCCGAAAGAGCTGGACATCGTACTGCGCGAGCGCGGCTTCTCCCTGTTCCAAGAGGGCGCGCGCCACGGGAGCGATATCTCCGGCCAGCATCACGGCGCGGCGGACGCGATCGACGGCGGCGCCGGATGCTTTCGCGAGCGCTTCCAGCATCACGGCTTCCAGCGCTCCTTGGCGAAGTTCTCCCATCAGTAGACGGACAAGGAACTGTTGTTCCTGCTCGGTAGCGCGCGAGAATATTTGATGCAGGAGTTCCATGCGCTGGCGCTGGGAGCCGCTCCCCGAGGTCGCGACGATGGTTTGGAATGTTCGATCTACTTCCGCGATTTCAAGGCTCGGCAATTCAGCCGCGGGGCCCCGGGCGTCGCGCAGCGCGGCGTATCCGATGCCAATGCGTCCCTGGCGAAGGCTGCCTGCCAGGATTCGGACGACGATTTCGATCTCGTCGGGGTGGAGCTCGCGCAACAAACGCGCCAGAAGATCCACTTTTTCGAGACGCTTGGTGGTTTCCGTGACGCGCCTGGACGTGTCCACCACCGCCGCTAACAGCATGTACGAAGAATAGCGGAAATGATATGGTTAACTCCGTGCGGGTTCTAATTGCGGATAAGTTTGAAGAGTCGGGCTTGGAGGGGTTCAAGTCCGCCGGCTACGAGGTGATCTATCAGCCCAGCCTGACAGAGGAAACGTTGGCGGGCGAAGTGGAAAGGCTGCGGCCGGATGTGCTGGTGGTACGATCCACGAAGGTTACGGAGGCTGCACTTGCCCGGGGCGCGTTGAAGCTGGTGGTACGCGCCGGGGCGGGCTACAACACCATTGATGTAGCAGCCGCGTCGCGCCGCGGTATTTATGTGTCCAATTGCCCGGGGAAGAATTCAATTGCCGTGGCGGAGTTGGCCTTTGCGCTTATTCTGGCATTGGACCGGCGCCTCGCTGATAACGTGATTTCGCTGCGGGAGGGCCATTGGAACAAGGCGGAATATTCGAAGGCGCGCGGCTTATTCGGACGCACGCTGGGTCTGATCGGGCTGGGCCAGATCGGCCGCGAGATGATCCCGCGTGCGCGGGGATTCGGCATGCCGGTGGTGGCCTGGAGCCGCAGCTTGACCCCTGAAATCGCGGAGCAACTCGGAATCGAATACAAATCTTCGTTGGAGAATGTTGCGTCAGCCTCGGACATCGTCAGCGTGCATGTGGCGCTGAACGCGCAGACACGCGGTCTTATCGGCGCGAAGTGTTTTGAGCGGATGAGGCCGGGCGGGTATTTCATCAATACATCGCGAGCGGAAGTGGTGGATCAGGAGGCGTTGAGCCGGGCTCTGCGCGAAAAGGGAATCCGGGCCGGGTTGGATGTGTTCGAGAAGGAACCATCCGGAGGGACTGGGGAGTTTGCGGATGAGATTGTGAAGGCAGGTTTAGTTTATGCTACCCATCATATTGGTGCGTCCACGGATCAGGCGCAGGAGGCCATCGCGGCCGAAACAGTGCGAATCGTTCGGGCTTTTGAGGAGACGGGAAAAGTGCCGAACGTGGTGAACCTGGCTAAAGCCACGCCATCCTGTTGCGCGTTGGTTGTTCGGCATCTGGACCGGCCAGGCGTTCTCGCGAGTGTTTTGGATGCCATCAGCGAGGCACGCATCAATGTACAGGAGATGGAAAATATCATCTTTGAGGGGGCGGAAGCTGCTGTGGCGAGGATCAATCTGGAGACGGAACCTGGGGTTGAGATGTTGGAGAGGGTACGGGCGTCCAATCCGGATATTTTGGAGATTGGATTGATTCGGTTGGGGTGAAACTGACTGGCTCGCTCACGGTCGCGGCTCGGTATTCAATCGTTCCGAGCCGCCCGCGGTGGTCTTCACAATTCTAGTTGGTGCCCAGACCAACCGTAGTCACCTGCTGCTGTGCACGCTCGCCTCTGCTTTTGTGCACTGGGAATATGAAGGCTTGCCCGATGGCAGCCGCACTGAACGCCTTCAGTGTGTAGAGGCCGTTGACATTCACAAAGACCAGTTTGCCGTTGTCGCCGTACGGCTCAGAGTTGGATATACCCGCAAACATCGCGAGCTGTTCTCCAGCTCCGTTGACCCGAATCAGCTTCTGACCGAGTGCGTCTTCTACCGTAATCGTGTACTGTCCGGGCTCGATGACGGTGCTACCCCACTGCGCTTCGAACGGCAGGGTGAATGTCGCCCGATAAAGTTGCTGAGCATTGGCCGGGACGGCGGACGCCACCAACACGAGTGCAAGCGCCAACAGACCGAGCTTTAACTTCCTTTGTAAATTCATAACTAAATCTCCTCTTTCCTTGTCTTTCCTTTGAACCTTTAAAGAATTGAAACGTCCAATCTCACAGACGAATCAGCATAGGAATAGGGCTGTCAGCAGCATGTCAAATGGATGTCAGGATCTAAAATACTGATGCCAATGGAATTCGCGGAGGAACTGATTTTGCGCAGCGAAGTAACCCGGCTTCGTTTCGGGGTTTTCGATGTGGATATGCAGAATCGCGAGCTGCGCCGGCGCGGTCTTAGAGTGAAGCTGCAGCAGAAACCGTTTCAAATTCTACATTTGTTGCTCTGCCGGTCCGGGAAGTTCGTAACGCGTGGGCAACTGGCCAAGCATCTTTGGCCGGATCTGCATGTCAACTTCGATCGCAGCCTGAATACGGCGGTGAATTCACTGCGGCGCGCCCTGGGCGATTCCCCTGACAATCCACGTTTTATAGAGACCAGAGCCGGACTTGGCTACAGGTTCATCGCCTCGGTGGAACCCATCGAGGAGCACGCCTCAGCTTCCGTTTCTGCAATCCATGGCGAAAAGGTTTACGCGGGGAATCTGGACGCGTATCACGACTACCTCAAGGGACGATATTTTCAAAACAAAATGACGGAGGAGGATCTGAGAAGGAGCGTGGCCTATTTTGAAGCTGCGCTCGGAGCTGAACCCGATTGCGCGCTGGCCTACGCGGGTCTGGCGGACACCTACAACCTACTGGCACTTTTGGGCAGCTTGCCTGCGAAGGAGGCGCAGGGACGGTCCACCGAATTCGCCGCAGCCGCTCTCGGCATCGATGACAAACTCGCGGAAGCACATATTGCTTTCGGAAGTGTTCAGAAGCTGTACGAAGGGGATTCAATGGGCGCTGAGGCGGCTTACCGGTACGCGCTCGCGCTGAAGCCGAACGACGCGCAGGGCCATCGGATGTATGCGTCGCTGCTTTCCGCATTGGAAAGGCACGCGGAAGCAATGCAAGAGATTCGAAAGGCGCAACAACTGGATCCTCTTTCGCTGATTATCAATGCGGAAGCGGCCTGGGATTTTTACATGGCGCGCGATTTTGAAGGTGCGGCCGAGCAAGCGTGGAGGACGCTCGCGATGGAGCCGAGGTTTGCGCCAGCGCAGCACGCCCTCGGGCTGGCATATCAGCAAATGGGGATGCTGGAGGAAGCTATCGTCGAACTTCAAAATGCGCGGTTGTGTTCCGCTAATCATCCGGCAGCGGCCGCTGGGCTGGCGTACGCGTATGCGATTGCGGGGCAACGGCGCGAGGCCGAGGAATTGTTGCAGGAGCTGGAACAGTTATCCGAGAAGCGGCGCGTGGCGGCTTACTGGGTGGCGCTGGTGCTCGCCGGCTTGGGCGAGAATAGCAGCGCTGCAAAATGGCTTGGGCGAGCGCGCGATGATCGCGATGTGTGGCTGGGGTGGTTGGCTGCTGAGCCGAGATTCGACCGGCTTCGTTCGGAGGGGCTGGTTGATGATTTGTTGAGAAGCATTCGGAGGTAAGGCGCGGACTCGCTCACGGTCACGGTTCGGTTAGAATGGTTCAGCCGCGTCCGAGAGGAGAGTCCATGAAATTCGCCATCGCATTCGCGGTATCGCTCTGCTGGACGATTGCTTATGCACAGTCGTCCACCCCTCGGCCGCCGTTTATCAGAGCCGTCGGGCAAGGCAGCGTGTCAGTGCAGCCCGATCAGGCTCAGATCGACTTTAGTGTGATCACGACGGCCACCACGGCGCAGAGTGCGTCCACGCAAAATGCCACGCAAGTCCATGCTTTGCTTGCCGCGCTACAGACGTTGTTGGGTTCAAGCGGCAACATTCAAACTGTCGGTTACTCGCTCAGTCCGAATTACAATTACCCGCCGGGTGGAAATCCGGTGCTAACCGGATATACGGCATCCAACACGGTTCAAGTATCCGCAAGCGACCTCAGCATGGTGGGTACCATCATCGATACCGGGGTGCAGGCAGGCGCTACGAATGTGCAGAGCCTGCAGTTCACGCTGCAGAATCCGGATCCGGTTCTGCAACAGGCGTTGAAGGCGGCTACTACGCAAGCCAAGGCGCACGCAGATGCCATGGCGTCGGGCGTCGGTATGCACTCGGGCACGGTTCTTTCCATTCAAGAGAACGTTTCGACGGGTGTAACGCCGGTAGTTGCCACGCCTGGCACCACAACCACTACTCCGGTGCTGCCTGGACTGGTCAATATTCAAGCCACGGTGACTATTGAAGTTGCTCTCACGACGTAACATCGCGCGGGTACTTCTGGCCGCGGCTCTTTGCGTGTCCCTCTGCGCGGCCCCTGGCCCGGTTCGGGTGATCTTCGACACCGATATGGGCAACGACGTCGACGACGCATTGGCCCTCGGGATACTGCACGCGCTAGAAACCCGCGGCGAGGCCAAGTTGTTGGCTGTGACCATCACCAAGGACAATCCATACGCTGCCGCGTTCGTGGATCTGGAAGATACGTTTTACCGGCGTGGCGAGATTCCGATTGGCATCGTCAAAAGCGGCAAGACTCCGAATGACAGCGCGATGATCCGCGTGCCGTCCGAGCGCCGGAATCCGGATGGCGGGTACGTTTATCCGCGGCGTATCGCTTTGGGCGCGGCGCCCGATGCTGTTGCGGTCTTGAGGCAGGTGCTGGGGAAGGAAGAGGACGCGAGCGTCACGATCGTGCAGGTGGGTTTCAGCACCAATCTCGCGCGCCTGCTGGATTCCAAGGCGGATGAGAGCAGTCCTCTCAGCGGTACGGAACTGGTAGCGAAAAAAGTGAGGCTGCTGGTGGCGATGGCGGGACATTTTCCGCCGGCGCAGCCGGAGTATAACGTGGTGACCGATATTCCATCCGCGCAAAAGGTTTTCACCCAATGGCCGTCGCCCGTGGTGTTCAGCGGTTACGAAATTGGCCAGGCGCTTCTGTTTCCAGCGCGCAGCATAGAGCATGACTTTTCCTGGGTGCGTGACCATCCGGTGGTGGATGCCTATCGCAACTATATGCGCATGCCCTACGATCGGCCGACCTGGGATCTTACGGCGGCGCTGTATGCGGTGCGTCCGGACGGCGGCTATTTTTCACTATCTCCCAAGGGCACAGTGCGAGTGGATGATAAGGGCAACACTATTTTCACAGCATCAGCCGATGGGAAGCATCGTTATCTGATTCTGGATGATGCGGCTAAAGCGCGGACACTGGAAGCTTTGATTTTGCTGGCCAGCCAGCCTCGTGAGTGAAATAGCGCTTCAGAGAAGTTCAATGCGCCGAGGCGACTTGAGGCTTCACGCCTTTTAGCTCGGCATCCAGGATCGGCTTGATGGATTCCAACGCCAGCGGCCCGTTGTAGTGTTTTCCGTTGACAAAAAACGACGGTGTTCCGTAGACGCCGGCGGTTTCGCCGTCGGCCAGATCCTTTTCGATCACGGCTTTGAATTTGGGGGAATCGAGATCGGCCGTGAACTTGTCCATGTCGAGGCCGATTTCTTTTGCCAACGCGAGGATGTTCTCACGCGAGAGCTTGCGAAAATTTTTGAAAAGAGCGTCGTGCATCTGCCAGAACTTGCCCTGCTGGTTGGCGGCCAGTGAGGCGGCCGCAGCCAAGGGTGCGTGCGGATGCATGGAGAGCGGGAATTGTTTGTAGATCAGCTTGATGTCCTTGGGATAGGCGGTCATGATGGTGTTCACTTCGCCAACTGCCAGGGAGCAATACGGGCATTCAAAGTCGGAAAACTCGACCAGCGTGATGCGGGCATCGTTGGGCCCGCGCGTGGGCGATCCGCTCACAGGAATAGTAACAGCATCTTCGAGCAGCTTGGGCCGGTGCGCCTTGGGGGATGCGTCCATCAGCTTGCTGATTTCGACCAAACTTTTGCCTTCCTGGACGCCTTTGATCGCAATGGCCACCAGCGCTTTGCTATAGCTGCAGTTGGGGTCGCGATTGACGCACTCGGCTACTTTCATGCCGCACAGGCAGGAGCAATCCTGTTCACGCGTCAGCTTGAGCACCGCTTGTTTCTGGGCCGGAGTTAAGGCGGAAAGATCGATGGAGCCGAGCTTGTCGGAGGTTTGCCAGGCAGGCGGAGGAGTCTGCGCGAGAGAGGCTGCGCAGAGGATGACGGCGGCGAAATAGACTCGCACGTTATTATTATTGCGCAAACGCCACCGTCCGAAGTAACGCTATCATGAATGCGCGTGGATCGGAGAGATCTTCAAGAGCTCTCGAAAGTTAGGCTCAAAGAGGCTAGGGCGCTAATGGGGCTGGGTTTGTACGACGGTGCGTACTACTTAGCCGGATACGCCGTGGAGTGTGCGCTCAAAGCTTGTATCGCGAAGGATACTCGACGGCATCAGTTCCCTGATAAGAAGAAGGTTGATTCGAGTTATTCGCATGTTTTGCTGGAGCTAATCAAGGTCGCTGGCCTGAAAGATGAGCATCTTGCACGCGTCAAAGGTGACTCAGACTTTGAAACGAACTGGGATGTCGTACAATCTTGGTCGGAGCAAAGCCGCTATCAGAGGCACAGCCACGAGTCGGCTCAAGCATTACTGTTAGCAGTCAGCGATAGGCGGCATGGAGTGATGACGTGGATGAAGCTGCGCTGGTAAATATTGACATCGGCCGGGGCGCTGAGGTGGTCGATATTCTCGATCGCGCCAAGATCAGGCCCAGCGTTGCGCTGTGGGCGCATCTATCCGAATACGAGGATTGGCGCCTGGTTATCGCCGCCCGTGAATTCGACACGGTCGAGCCGAGGGCTGCATACCGGCTGCTAAACGATTCGCTGAAGGCCGGAGGTATGCCACCAGAGAATAAGCCGGTCGTTATGATCCTGCCAATGAACGATCCATTTATCAAAGTGCTGCGTAGGATCTTCGGGAAAGCCAAAAGCGTCGAAGGTATGCGTCTCGGTGGGCAGATGATCGGCGACCGTTTTATCGAGGACGGCTATGTTTATCGGATTTCGTAGAGTTAGCCGAGCTTGGCGTGGAGGAAGCTTTTTAAGTCTTCTTCGTTCACGCCCGGTTCGCCTTGTGCCACGTTGTTCAGTTTGCCCGATTTCATCCAGGCTTCCAGTTGGTCCACCAGGCTGAACAGGTGATCGAACGAATCCACGATGAACAGCAGCGGCTGGTAATGGTGGATTTCGAAACTTTGGTTGATGGCCCACTCCAGTTGGATCGGGAAACGCTGCACCTCTGGCGCTTCGATGGCGTGCGCGATTTCGCCGTAGGAGCTCAGCAATCCGCTGCCATACACTTTCAGGCCGTCGGCGCCGTGCATCAATCCGAATTCGATTGTAAACCAAAAGAAGCGCGCCATGGCCCTGATGATGCTGGTGAGGCAATGCATCTGCGTCTCGCGGTCGCGGATTCCTGAAACCAGCTCGGCGGCTGTGTGCGCACACTCCCCGAAGCGCACCAATGCTTCGGCGAAATGCTTGTCCGTATGCATCGGCACGTGGCCGGCGATGTCGTGAAAGATATCGGGCTCCGGCAGATAGTCCAGCTGATCGGGGCGGCGGACGGTGATGGTGGTGGGGAATTCGCGATTGCGAAGACAATCGAAGAAAAGGAAGGCGGGGATATAGCCGCTGACAGCTTTGGCTTGGAATCCGGTCAGAGGGCGAAGGAAGCGGTTGACATCCTCGAGGCGGGGGACACGGTTCGGATCCAGGCACAGCGATTGGATGCCTTCCAGAAAGTGCGGGTTCGCATAGCGCTGCCAGCGCGGCAGCATCCGTTCGTAGAGCTTGCTCCAGGTTCGGTGGTTCTCTTCGGAGTAAAGCTCATAGGGTTGGGTGATGTAGAATTGACCAGCGCGCTGGGCTTGTTCGATAAATGGCGCATCCTTGGTGATGAGGCCGGGCGGGCTGGCGATAGAGGCCGACGAGCGATTCATACCTGCTCCCGGAACCATAATACCCCAATCAGCCACCACTTTCAAGTGGTGTCTAAACAGGCGCATCTCGACCATTTCGAATGGTCAGATCTAAAATGGATGTATGAAGGAAATCACCGTTCCAGTGACCGAATTCAAAGCCAAGTGCCTGCGGCTGCTGGACGACGTCGAAAAAAATGGTGACCGGATCATTATCACGAAGCGGGGACGACCAGTGGCGCAGGTTGGTCCTACAGACGCTCAGCGGCGTCCGCTTCGGGGAACTTGGAAGGATACGGTAAAAATCCTTGGGGACATTGTATATGTCGACACCATCGACGACTGGGAAAGCTCTTCGTGAATTTGATTCTGGACACGCACATGCTTATCTGGTGGCTCCACGACGCAGCGGAGAAGCTTACTAAGATCCAGCTTGTCGCGCTTTCTGATGCGGACACACACAATCGGCCAATGGCGCTCAGCGCGATCACGTTCTGGGAGATCACGATGCTTCTGGAGCGCGGTAGGATTTCAATTACCAAGTCGCTAGCAGAGTTTCTGAGCGACATCGAGGCTCACCCGCTGCTGACCGTCCTGCCGCTAACGGCTTCGATTGCCGTCGAAAGTGTCGCGCTGGGAAGCGACTTCCATCGCGATCCAGCGGACCGGATCATCGTCGCCACGGCCCGCTGTCATGGGCTGACCCTGATCACCGCCGACGAGAGGATCCGTAAATGGGGCAAGGTGAACCTGGTTTAGCCTTCCGCAAGCTACAAGTCCTGCGGGAGCGCCTGGTACGGGTTCTGCACGTGCGGTATATACGCCTCCGCCTGCGCATAGCCACTCTCTACGCCACGGAATTTCGCCACCTGGGACTGCAATGCATAGTACCGGTCCGGCGTTTGAGACGCGTGAGCATAGCAAGCCGCGCGCTTTTTCGGCTCGACAGCGCTGATGTCCACATAGCGCGTGGGGCTGAACATCAGTGTGTCTTCTCCGTTGGAGACCTCGTAATAATAGAACGCGAACCGCTTTCCCATCCCAAGCCACGCATCGTAAGCCAGCGTGGAGATGGCACGGTGATCCCGATGCCCGTCGATAGGCCATTGCGTGAAAACCACGTCGGGTTTTTCGCTCTCGATAATCTTCTGGAACGCGCTATAGTGCGCGGTATCTACAACCGCCCGGCTATTGAATTGCCCGGCAAATGCCGGCGTGGCCTTCAAGATTTCGCAAGCCTTCCCGGCTTCAGCGACACGAACCGCGCTGGAATCCTCGACAGGCTTTTCGAGATAACCCGAATCACCGCGGTTTAGATAAAGCAGGATCACTTGGTGACCCAGCTCCGTGTACCGTGCTACCGTCCCTCCGCATCCATACTCGGGATCGCCCGGATGCCCGCCCGCAACAATCACCTTGATTTTGCGCCCCGATGGCTTCGCCGCTCCGCTCCCTGCGGCCAATAACGCTGCGCTCTCGATTAACTTGCGGCGTGAAATCATATTTGTGATCCTAGAACAGTTTGTATGGTGCGTGCTGCGCTAATCTAACGGGATGCTGCGACTCTTCCTCGCGATTTTCCTTACGGCGGCTTCGATGGCCGCGAATGGGCCTGTGTACGTGGTGCTCTGGTTTGATACGGAAGACTACATCGAACCGGCTGCCGATGATGCCGCGCTTCGCATCGCCACGGAGCTAGATAAGTTAGGCGTGCGTGCAACATTCAAAGTGGTGGGAGAGAAGGCGCGGGTGCTGGAATCGCGCGGGCGTTTCGATGTAATCCGCGCAATGGGGCGCCATGACATTGGTTACCATTCCAATTTCCACAGCATCCAACCCACTCCTGCGCTCTATCTGCGCGGCATGGGCTGGTTGGACGGCGCGGCAGAATTCGAGCGCCGTGAACGGCCGGGCGTCGAAGATGTCCGGCGCATTTTCGGAGCCACACCGAGCTGCTACGGACAGCCGGGCAGTTCCTGGGCGCCGCAAACATTCCGCGCGCTACTGCGCTTGGGCATTCCCGTGTATCTGGACGAAGGGACGCACGTAGGTATCGGTGAACAGCCGTTTTGGTTCGGGGGAATGCTCAATGTCTTTAATATGGGCCGGTACCAGCTGCGGGCATCGCTCGACGATGAGAGCGCGCTGCCGCAGGCGTTTGAAAGATTCGATCGCGCCGCGGAGCAGTTGGAAGCGAACGGCGGCGGGGTGATCAGCATCTACTACCATCCCACCGAATTCGTCACCACCGCATTCTGGGATCTAAATTTCGCCAAAGGTGCAAATCCGGAGCGTGCCGATTGGAAGAAGCCGCCTCGGCGCACGGCCGAGGAATCGGAGCGCTGCTACCGCATCCTGACGCGTTATGTGGAACACCTCAAATCGCGATCGGGTGTGCGTTTCGTGACGGCGCGCGAATTGCCTTTGCTTTATGAAAGCCAGATCCCGCATGCCGCGGATCGAGCTTCCATCGCGCGCCACCTGAAGGAGCACGAAACGTTTTTGATAACGGATCATGGCGTACTCTCGGCCGCGGAGATGCTTCAAATCCTACTCGGAATGGAGCCTGCGATTGTGGAAGGGCCAAGCGCGCGCGCAACCACCACGTCTCATTTGGAGGAGATCCCGCAGGCTGCTTTTGAGCGCGCCAAGGTGGACGCTGCGGGATTCATTCGGGCGAATCATCGTCTGCCCGCGGAGGTGTGGATTGGATCGGAGAAGCTATCGCTCGCTGATTTCGCCGCTACCCTGGCAGGTGACGACGGTGCCGCGAGCGCAATTGCGGTCCGCAAGGGCAATCTCGAGATAGAGAAATACGTGTCCAACGATGCGTGGGGCAGCTTCGCCTGGCCAATCCATCCCGAGGGTTTTAGAGCGCCGGAATTACTGGAAATGGCGCGGCTGCAGGCTTGGACGCTCAAACCCGCCAGACTGAAGTAGGTGCGTTTCCTATACTGAAAGCAGGAGACAAACCATGTATCCGTTGAAAAAGGGCAAGACCACCAGCCAAGCCCATGTCGGACTTCCGGAGGGAACCTACGAGGAAGAACACGGGCGCAAGGGATTCTACGGGAAATCGGCACATCTCTATCACGCGCATCCGCCCACCGGTTGGATCCGTTTTGAAGGCAAGCTGCGTCCGCACTGTTTCGATTTGAACCAACTGAAACCATCGGATGAGAACGATGCGGAAGGCATGCCGCTAGCGTTTCTCGGCAACAACGATATCCGGTTGCTGGTTTCGCGACGATCGGAGGCGATGCCGTTTTATTTCCGGAACGCGGACGGCGACGAGCTGTATTTCGTGCATCGCGGGCACGGAAAAATCGAGACTGATTTTGGTCCACTCGACTATGAAGCGGGCGATTACATAAACATTCCGCGTGCGGTGACTTATCGCGTGATTCCGGAGACAAGGGATAATTTTTTCCTAATCATTGAGTCGAAGCACGAGTTCGAGCAACCCGAGAAAGGCCTGCTGGGGCAGCACGCGCTTTACGATCCGGCGACGGTAGTGACGCCGGAGCCCGCGCCGCTGCTGGACGATCGAGCAGAGTGGGAGATCCGCATCAAAGCCGACGGCGAGATTTCAAAAGTAGTTTATCCTTTCAATCCGATCGATGTAGTGGGTTGGAAGGGCGACCTGACCGTGTGGAAGATCAACATGCGCGACATTCGTCCGGTGATGAGCCATCGCGCCCATCTGCCTCCCAGCGCGCACACTACATTCGTCACCGAAGGCGCCGTGGTGTGTAGCTTCCTGCCGCGGCCGCTGGAGCAGGATGAGGATGCGTTGCGCGTTCCGTTTTTCCATCGCAACACAGATTACGACGAATTCATTTTCTATCACGACGGCGATTTTTTCAGCAAGGACAACATCAAGGCCGGCATGGCCACGCTGCATCCGCGCGGCATCCATCATGGGCCGCATCCTAAGGCGCTCGCGAATCAGAAGAAAAAAACTCACACCGACGAATACGCGGTGATGCTGGACGGTTTGAATCCGATTCACGTGTTGCCGGCGGGCGAGGGCGTGGAGTGGAAAGATTACTGGATGAGCTGGATGGAGAAGAAGCCGGTGGAGACCCGCTGATTGATCATCGATCCGCTCGAAGCCTGTCACCAGAGTGATACCGGTTATCAGAATGTGTACAAGCTTCTGATCGGGGCTGTTGTGCCTCGGCCAATCGCGTTTGTCTCGACGCTCAGCCGCGACGGAATTCGTAACCTTGCGCCATTCAGTTTCTTTACTGCCGTGAGTGCGAATCCGCCGGTGATCTGCTTCTGCCCGATACGGCGCCTTGCTCCCGATCCATATAAAGATACGTTGCGCAATATCCTTGACACGAGGGAGTTCGTGGTGAACATCGTTTCCGAGGAATTCGCGGAAAAGATGAATGTCTCGTCGGCTGATTTCCCGCCTGAAGTGGACGAGTTCGAGGCTTCCGGATTGACGCCGATTCCGAGCGATCTGGTGAAGCCGCCGCGAGTGGCCGAATCGCATGTCCATATGGAGTGCAAGCTGTATCTTGCGATCGAGGTCGGTGAATTGCCGGGGAGCGGAAATCTGGTGTTGGGCGAAGTAGTGCGATTTCACGTGGACGATCAATATTTCGACGATTTCAAGCTGGATCCGGACAAGCTGCGGCCGATCGGGAGGATGGGTGGAGCGACGTACACGCGGACTACGGATCGGTTTGAGATGGTGCGGCCGAAGTTGTGATCAGTTGGTTCGTTCCGTACGGCGATACAAAATCTCGGCGACGTTGCGCACATACTGCTCGTCGCTCAGTTGCTCGGTGGCTTCCACTGGAAACTCTACCAAGGATCGGAAGTGATCCGCCAGACCGGCGAACAGTTGCAACCTGGCTTGCGGCTCCAGCTCATCGCGCCGGAGCAACGCATCCAGGGCCACCGCGGCGGCTTGTGGAGATGTTCGCTGGCGCAGGCGGGCCGTCAAGTGCCGGTATTCCAAAAGCGAATTGAACTTTCCTCCCAGCAATTGTTCCAGATTCGGTTGGGCAGTTTCCTGATTTCGCACCACGATGGTATTGGCTGCAAGATCTCCCAGGCGCTGGAATCGCCGGCTGAGGACACAGGCAGTTCCGCCAACCAGATATAAGCCGGGCAAGAGATCGACAAAGCGCAGCAGGTTGCGCACTACTATTTGGCTGAAATCGAGTCGCAACGCCTGTGCATCCATCACTCGCAGCTTCAGCACGCGCTTGCCGATTGTTTGCCCGCGCCAGTACCATTCGCACGCGATTCCGTAGCCGATGGAAATGACGAAGTAGGCAATCACGTAAACCGTATCCGCCAAGCCTGCGCTGATGTTCCCGAGCAGACCGATAAATTCGTGCAGCAGACTGGTGGCGGCCACGATGCAAGCGGCATCCACGCCCCAGGCCAGGAATCGGCTCACGGGTCCGGCTAAGGGAAGCGAAAACACGATTCCTTCCGGAGTGCGGAGCAGCAACGTGTTGGTTCGCGCGTATCTCACTTCGTTCTCTTTTCGGCGGCTGCGCCCGATCTCGCGAGAAACAGTGTGAGCGCGACAAGCTCCGTCGCACCGAATGCGATTTTGAGGGCGTACGGGATCACCGGCTGGTGATATTGCGAGAGGAACGATTCCACAATGCCTGCCCATATCAGCAAAATGCCGGCTCCGAAGATGATGGTGGTTAAATCGGGCGCGATCTCGCGCAATCGCTGGCGGCGCGGCTTGCGGCTGCCCCATCCGATAAGCGCGCTGGCCAAAAGGAATCCAGCCTGCCCGCCCAGCAGAATGGCCGGAATCTCGATTGCACCGTGTGGAAGCAGCCATCCCAGCAAGAATCGAGCTTGCCCAGCGTACACGTAATCCACCGCGACTGCTCCCAAGATCACGCCGTTATAAAAAAGCGTGATCATTGTTCCCGCGCCCCAGGTAATGCCGAGCGCCATGGTGAAGATTGCCACTTGCGTGTTGTGCGTCATCAACTGCGCGGCGAAAGTGCTCTTGTGCCCGGCCAGCCGATCTTCCTTCGAAGATTCTTCCCGGCGAACGCGCTCCGATGGATCGTCCCTCAGTCCCGGAAAGGGCATGATTACTTGCTTCGCTTCGGGATCAATGCGAATGGCGACACCGCCGAACACGCAGCCCGCGATGGTGACTGCCAGCGCCAGCCAGAACGGTCCCAGATGCCTGCGAAACGTCTGGGGAAACCTCTCCACGAACCAGCGCCATGGATTCAGCCGCGTCTGTTTCTCGCGTGTCTCGTGAATTTCGCTATAGGCGCGCGCGACTAATCCTTCAAGATACCGCCGGATTTCGGGCTCACTGGCGAACGTCTCGATCTTGGCCAGGTCGGCCGAGGCTCGCTCATACAGCTCATGAAACTTCAGCAGCTCCGTGAGCTGCATGCGCTGATCGGGATTTCGATCGATGCGGTCGAGCGTGGCTTCAAGCTCCGTCCAGTGCTTGCGCTCCTCGGCGAGAAATCGGGTGAGGTCGAGGATCATAGAAGCTGCCGCTGCTTGAATTCGATGTAGAGCGATGCGAGTTGAGGGCCGAGGGTATCGGCATCCAGCAGTGAGAATCGAACGCCTTGGCTGGATAGCACGCGGCCCAGCTTCCGCAATTTGTTCCACTGCAGGTGGCCGGCCAGCTCGCGATACACGTCGTCGAGACCGGCAACTTCAGGGCCTTCGAAGAGGGCTTGCGCGCCCATGGGCTTCGCCATGCCGACCAAAATGAGATGCTGCCGCAGCAGAGGCACGTTGCGCATGAAAGCTTCAGCCACGATAGGATCGTCCAGCTCCGTGAGAAAAATCAGCAACGCGCGCCGTCTTAGCCGCAGACGCAGCAAGCTGACCAATTCGTCAAAATCCGGCGCGACCAGGCGCGGCTGCAGCGTGTACAAAGCATCCCGGCATGCGCCGTAGTGGGCCTTTCCATTTCTCGCGCGGACGAATCCGTGGACGCGGTCGCTGAATGTGATCAGCCCGAACAGATCGCCTTGTTTTTCGGCCGCTAGCGCCAATAGGAGTGACGCCGTGATGTTGCGTTCCAGAATGGTTGCATCGGGATGGTCCGCGATGGG
>JBEKJJ010000122.1:0-20447 GCA_050011295.1 Bryobacteraceae bacterium | reverse complement strand
GAAGGGAGGGGTAAATCGATGGCAGCATTCCCGATATGCCGCCAATCCAGGCTAGTAGTCTGGGACCAGGCGTACCATCCAGGAGCCGCCAGCACCATTGTGGCGGCGATCAGTCGTATTGTGGCCCTCCGACACATAGGACGAGTCTATTGTAACCTGTTTACCTGTCGATCACTCTGGAAGAGGCTGAATCTACACATTAATTTCATAAAATTCATCAACGGGTACCTTATTGCTACGCACTTTTGATGGTAGACTGTTTTGTAAGGCACGGGAGCACATAGTACTATAGACTGGCATCGGCCAGACCGATGTATTTCTTTATGACCGGCAAGCGCATCCGCGGGGTCGGAAGTGGGCTGCTGATAGCGGCCTCCCTCGCAATTTGCCACGCACAGATCCTCCCCAGCTATCCCGAAGGCGCCGCCAAGGTTATCTCATTGGTGGGACGGGTCTCTGTCCTGCGCGAGGCCGTGCCGTGGGCGCTCAATATCGGCGATTCCGTACCAGCCCGGCAGGTAATCGTTACGGGTCCCGATGGCTACGCAGTATTCCAGGTTTCCGACGGCAGCACTTTTGAGGTGTATCCCAATTCGAATGTGGTCTTTCGTAAGAATCCACCGAACTGGGGGGATTTGCTGGATATGCTGGCCGGCAGGGTGAGAATACACATCGAGAAGTGGGGCGGGAAACCCAATCCGAACCGGGTTCTGACCCCAACAGCGGTAATTTCTGTCCGAGGAACCACCTTCGATGTCAGCGTCAACGATGACGACGAAACCACGCTTGTGGAAGTGGAAGAGGGCATCGTGGATGTCTATCATGCGCTGCAGCCGGGTGTGACTAAGACCCTGAACGCGGGCGAATCGCTGCATGTTTATAGGGATGAGCCACTGGCGCAAAATCTTGTGGACAAGGGCGCGCTAGCGCAACGAATTCTGCGCAGCTTGGCGGACGCAGCTTTCATGATCACAAATCCAATGCACGGCGTGTCGCTTCCAGGCCACGGCACCGTGCCTCCTATAAGCGGGCAGCACCCCGGCCCGCTTCCTCCGCCAGGACCACCGCCGGTCGGCACGCCCGGATCGCCGGCCTCGGCGCCGTCTAATCCAGGCGCAACACCAGCTCCTGGCGCACCACCGCCTCCGGTTGCGCCTCCGCCCCCTCCCGGCGGGAACTAGGTCCTACTTCACACTGTGAAAAGTGAACCGATGCTTCGCGTCCGCAAAATCGAGTAGTTCATCCCTACGCTCGTGAACCCCGAGCCAACGTCGGCCAACCGCATCTTCCGCAACCAGGTCATAGGCCGTTTGTTCCATCCATAGCCGTTTGCCATCTCTCCGCGCATCTTCCAGATAGCCATCGAGTCGCGCCACATCCAATTCCTCAAAGCCGATCCACGCTACCTGCTGGTTGAAGTAACTGATGATCCAAAGATCCGGATGAAATCGCCGAAACACAATTCGAGTACCGCCAGGCCATTTCTCACGCTCCGCCAGCGCGAATCGCAGCGGGACATTGTGGTCTGAGCGCGACTGCGGGTAGATCTCGAAGGTGAAATTCCCAAGCAGGACAACGGCAGCGAACGCCCAGAGCGCATCCCGAGTTCGCGCACTCGGTCTCAATATTCCGATCACAACCATGACCAAAGGCGGCCAGTAAAACAGCCGGTAAAATGTGTTCATCGGCATCCAAAAAAACAGGAAAACAACATAGACGCCGGCCCACAATGCTGCGTACAACGGAAGCGCCCGGACTCGCGGTGCACCCACCTCCCGCGTAGCACGCCAGAGACAGACTGCGAGGGCGATAACGGCCAAAACCAGAAGTGCAAGAGCGCCGAGCGAGATGGGATCTCGGGAGAAGTCGCGTAACCTGCCACCGACTAGCAGCCTGGCTGTCCCCCTGGCTGTTAGAAGAGCGTTCGTTCCCAAAGAAAACTTGAATCCCGAATCCGCGGCGTGCGAGGTTATCCATCCGGCGAGTCCTCCAGGTGCCATGCACTCCCTGAGCGCTGCCCGATGGGCGATAACGTAAGCAGGCGCCACCGGCAGGAAAGCCGCTGTTAGATAGATCGCCATCGATCGGGGGCTCTTCCTTAAGCGAAACAGAGCCACCGGAAGGAATAAGATAGCCAGCTCATGGAACAGCATCGCGCCAGCGTGCGCCAGCCCAGATGCTATGGGCGACCGGTCACGCTCCAAAAGCCGGTCTCGCTCCAAAATGAAGTTGGCACACACCAGAAGCAGGATCGAGGGGACGTAGGCATTCGCGTCTGACGCAAACTTCCACCACGTCGCCGAGAAGGCAAATAGAAACGCTCCGGCCAGCGCCAAACCCGCGGGAGCGTTCCGCCGCCTGAGCGATCGGTATAAAAGGATCACGCACAAGCCAGCCAGGACACCATTGGCGGCCTGTAGGACAAACAGGGCCCGGAAATGAAATCCGAAGGCTTCGGCAATCCTGAACAACCAATCCCCCCAAACCGAGTAGAGAAGATGGCTAGGGTGAACCAAGAACCCAAGAGGAAGATGCTTCTCGATATTGACCGCGAAAGCGACGCCGTCCCAATAAAAATTGCGCGTGGGAACCCAGACATACAGGATCAGGGGCAATACCAACAGGACGCCGCGCGCAGCTCTCCCGAGGAACGCCCTTCGCTCGGATCCGTGTTCAGCTATCTGGCCGGAAGAAGCCCGCATCACACCCTCGAAGTCCCTTGTGCCACACTAGCGTTAGGGAAAATATTAGATGAAGTCTGTTCTCTTTCCATTCCTCCTCCTTACAGTTTCTGTTGTATTCGGCCAATCTGCCCAACCCAGTAGTGGGGTCAGCTCCGAATGGGATATTCGCAAGCTGCTCGACAGTCTCGACCTGGAAGCGCAGCATCTGAAGCCGGTCATCGACCAAGTCAAGCCCGAAGCCTGGGCCGCCAAAGGCGCCTCCACCACTTACGTCGCCCAGTGGAAGTCCGCCCAAGCCGAGCTGAAATACTTCCTCTCATCGAGCGAAGCGCTTTCCCGCCAGCCCGAAAAACTCACGTCCGCTCTGGATACCTACTTTCGCATGCAAGCCTTGGAATCCACCGTCAGCTCAGTTGTGGAAGGCGTCCGCAAATACCAGAATCCCGCGCTCGCGAATCTCATGCAGGGAGTGGTGGGAGAAAACAACGCCAATCGGGACCGCCTGCGCCAGTACGTCCAGGATCTCGCGGCGCAGAAAGAGCAAGAGCTGCAAGTGGCCGATCGCGAGGCCCAGCGCTGCCGCGACACGCTAACCCGCCAGCCCACAACCAAAAAGGCGGTGTCGAAATGATCGCAGGTACCAGCCCCGCTATTCTCACCTGCAGCATTTGCTCGGAGCCATCCACTGATATCTGCGTTTACTGCACCAAGGATGCCTGCACCAATCACCGTTGTGATCGCTGCAAGCGCTGCAGTGACTGCTGCGAGTGCGACATGCCATTGTCGGCCGAAGAAGTCCACGTTGAACCGCCTGCTGAGATCGCGATTGAAACTCCCGTCCAGCCGGAAGTCTCAATCTTCGCGCCAGAGCCCGCTCCACCCTCGGAAGACGTCACCTTCTAGCCGTCCCCGAATGCCCACCCGCCCCCTGGTTCACGGACACCGGGGAGCGCGCGCGCTCCGACCCGAAAACACGATCCCTGGTTTCGAGTATGCTATCCAAGCCGGCGCCGACGCAGTGGAAATGGATGTTGCCGTCACCAAGGACGACGTGCTGGTGGTTTCGCACGATCCGCACACCAAGTCCGGCGTAGCCATCCGGCAACTCACGCTGGCACAGCTACGCGAATGCGATGGCGGCGCCCCCATCCCGATGCTCGATGAAGTTCTGGATCTCTCGGTAGGAAACCACGTCCACTTCAACATCGAACTCAAAAGTTTTCCCGATCAGCCAGAGCTAACGCCTCCACCGGAAGTTTTCGCGAGCATGGTCTTCGATGTCATTCGCAAACACAAGCTTGAGTCGCGCTCCATCGTTCAATCCTTCGATTTCCGGACGCTCCACGGACTCCCCGGCATCCGGACAGCCGCGCTTTGGGAGGGCCCCGCACGCCCGTTCGTCGACATCGCGCGCGAAGCCTCAGCCTGCATCATCGCCCCGTATTTCGAGCTTGTAACTCCGGAGCAAGTCGAGGCCGCCCACGCCGCGAAGCTCGAAGTGATCCCTTGGACCGCCAACACTCCCGAAGCGTGGCGAAAGTTGATCGATGCCGGCGTGGACGCCATCATCACCGACGACCCAGCAGCATTGATCGCGTACCTAAAGCAAAGCTAGTGGGGCAGCGCCATGCGCTGCCAGCCGGGTATTCACCCCGCCTGCTTCTCCGCGATCGGTCCAATAATCGGCATCACAAACCGGCTGCCCTGATACGCCTTCACCGCCATGATCACCAACCCCACGAACAGCGCCAGTTCCACCAGCCGGTTAATCAGCAGCCAAAAGCCGAACATCCCCACCCCCAGCATGATTCCACTGAAAATTCCCAGCACAATGCCCACCGCAATCCACGCGATGCAGTAGAACAGGGATTGAAAGGCGTGAAACTTGATGTTCTTGTTCTTGTTGTAGGGTTCCACCAGGAGAAAGATCAAGCCGACGATCGGGATGTAGCAAAGCGCCGCTGCCACATTCTCATCCATCCCGAGTCCCGGATTCCCCGCCACGGGCGTCGGAGCCGGCGGCGCACCACCGGGCGCAGCACCTGGAGCACCACTTGGAGCAACCCCAACCGGCGTTCCGCACTTCGCACAAAATTGTCCCTCCACCGCTGAACCACACTTCGAGCAGTATGTCATTCTTCCTCCTGTTTTATCCTCTCACCCATTTCAACCGGGTCACCACCGAAATCCAAGAACCAATCCAAATCAGAGCCGCCAATCCGCCGTACGCCAGCGCACCTGTCTGTACCCACCGCCTGATTCCCGCCACCTGGGCCGGCGTGCGCCGCCGCTCAAAACTCGCAAAAACCAAAAGTGCTATTCCCATTCCCAATATTCCACCCACCGCCAGCGGACCCGTTGGACTCAAATTCCAAGCCTCGCGCACCCGCCCATGCAGCGTCAGCACAAATCCACGAGTCAACCCACATGTAGGGCAGGGAACTCCGAAACGTTGCCGCGCAGCGCATACGACGTTAATCCGGCGCCCCAGCAAATAGACAAAATCGGCGTCGGCCGTGAACGCCAGACTGATGATGGCGAGTTCCGCCAGCATCATCGCCCCTAGCACTGTCGCAGCAAATCCGGCTCGGCGCGTCATTGTAGTTTCAACACAAACGAACCCACGGCTTTGTCATGCAGCGTCTGCCGCTTTTCATCCCACAATGGCCACAGCAGGTCTAGTAGCGGGCCGACCATCGGAACAAAACCCAGCGCCACCCGCGCAATCAGCCGGATGAATGCCGTCCCCATGCTGAGTAAATTCCCGTTGATGTCCACAACCTTGAGGTTCATGACGCCTTGCCCAATGGAAGCCCCGCGTTGCGACACGAGATATACACTATTGAAAAGCCCCACCAGCAAAGTTGAAATCGGGAACAGCAGGATCATGACGCAGCACATTCCGCCCCCCACGCTGGAGCCTAAACCGGCCATCATGGCGAAGAGCCCCACCACCAGCCAATAGAGGATACCCATCCCAACGCCTACCAAAACCAGATCGATCAAGTAACCAACCACGCGGTCGGCCCACTGCGCGTAAGTCGCGCCCGGAGGTAGCGGCGGGCCTGGGGTTGCCCCCTGTGTTGTACCAGATGCCGAGTACGATAGCGCCGGCAGCGGCGCGTCCGAAACCGGCGAAAGTTGTCCCGGCGGCGTTGCCAGCGCGGCCCGAATCGGTGATCCACATCCCGTGCAGAATTGCGCGCCGTCCTGGTTTTGCGCGCCACAATTGGTGCAGAATGCCATGCTTGTCCTCTTCGTGAAACTAATCAACTCTACTGTAAGTTAATCGGCATGGCAAGCTCAAAGGTACAGGACTGTTCTAACATTCAATAAGGAGAAATCGATGACCAGAACACTGTTCCTCGCGGGCCTAGCCGCTCTCACCACCAGTCTATTTGCTGCCGACACTAAGCCCAAGACCGTGATCCATGTGATCACCGTCAAATGGACCGCGGACGCCAAACCCGCCCAGATCGAGCAAGCCATCAAAGCCGCCGAAGCTCTGCCTTCCGAATATCCCGGCATCACGCATGTCTGGACCAAGCCCATCAAAAAGCAGATTCCCGACGGCTATAATCACGTCATCGTAATGGAGTTTTCAAGCGAGGACGCACTCAAGAAATACGCCGACAGCCCCGCCCAGAAGAAATTCTATGAGTCGTACATGCCCATCCGCGAAGAGAGCGAGACCAGCGATATTACAAACTAGGCGATCGTGAGTGCCTTCCGATGGGCCTGCTGAAGGCACCTGTAGCGCACGCACTCTTGCGTGCTGCATCGACACTCGTGTCGATGTTCGCCCACCGCCGAGACGAGTCTCGGCGCAGCACGCAAAAAGTGCGTGCGCCACGATGTCTTCAAAGGAGCCGGTTGTTAAGATATGACCTGTCGCGCCTGCCGCGTCGCCATGAAAGAGCTCAAGGGCCACATCTACCACAAGAAACGAAAATGGAAATGCCCGAAATGCGGCCGAGTACGAATGCAAGCGCCGCGCACTAAGTGCTAATCGCCGCGGGCGTCATCCTGCTGATCGTCGCGGCCGGATGGCTCTATCAACTATCCGGCACCGCTCGCGACCGGCGCAGATTCCCGCTCCCCGGCCGTTTGGTCGACATCGGCGGCTTGCGCCTGCACCTGCTCGAATCGGGCGCTGGACACCCACCGGTGATTCTCGAAGCCGGCATCGCCGCCTCGTGCCTCAACTGGACCAGCATCCAAGCCGAGCTCGCGCGATCAACCCGCGTCTGCAGCTACGACCGCGCCGGCCTCGGCTGGAGCGATCCCCCTAGCTCGCCGCGAACCGTCTCGAACGCAGTGGACGATCTGCACGCCTTGCTTACTGCAGCTCAAATCCCGCCGCCGTTCATACTAACCGGCCATTCCTTCGGCGGACTGCTGGTCCGTTGCTACGCCACGCAATATCCGGAACAGGTAGCCGGCCTGGTATTGCTTGATCCACTGGCGGCAACCGAATGGCTCACCCCATCCGATGCGCAACGGAAAACCCTGAAACGCGGCGCAATGCTTTCTCGCCGCGGAGCAACACTCGCGAGGTTCGGCGTGGTCCGCTTGGGCCTCGCGACGCTCGCGAGCGGCCTGCGATTCATCCCAAAGCTGGTCGCCAGAGCAGCCAGCAGCGGGACCGGAGAATCGGCCATCTCCCGCCTGGTGCGCGAAGTTCAAAAAATGCCGCCCGAAACCTGGCCCATCGTACAGGCGCATTGGTGCCAGCCGAAAAGTTTCCTGGCGATGGCCAATTATCTGGAATCGCTCCCTGCCAGCGCCTCGCAGGCATCCGCCCTCGGTCAGCCTCCAGCCCACATTCCAATCACCATCATCTCGGCATCCAATTCCACCGCCGCCCAGCTAGCCGAGCGCGACGCCATCGCTCACCACTCGCTCCATGGAAAACACATCATCGCCACCAAGAGCGGCCATTGGGTCCATTTCGATGAACCAGATCTGGTGCTTCAAGCCATCCGCGAAATGGCCGCCCCGCTAAATACTTAATCCCGGCGCCTTAGACCGCCCCAACTTCCACTCAAATAGCCACCTGGAAACAAACACAGAAGTAAACACATTCGCCACCAACCCCAACACCAGCGTAACCGCGAACCCCTTTACCGGACCAGTGCCAAACAGAAACAGGCAGCCGCAAGCCACAACGGTGGTCACGTGCGTATCGACAATCGACGAGAGCGCTTTGCTAAATCCAGCATCCACCGCGGCAACCGCACCCTTTCCCGCCCGCAGCTCTTCCCGTATCCGTTCGAAGATCAACACATTGCTATCCACCGCCATCCCTATAGTCAAAATCACTCCCGCGATTCCTGGCAGCGTCAACACCGCGCCAAGGTAGCTGAGCGCCGCAACCAGGATCAGAGCGTTCAGCGCCAACGCAAGCGTCGCATTCACTCCCGCACCTCTATAGTAAGTGCACATCACCGTAACCACTGCCGCCAGACCAGTCACGCCCGCGCGCATTCCTTGCCGAATGGAATCCGCTCCGAGCGACGCAAGCACCGTGCGCTCCCCGGCATACTCCACGCTCGCCGGCAGTGAACCAGCCCGCAGATTCAGCGCCAGCTCTGCGGCGTCCTGCTGGCTCCGCTGGTTTGTAATTTGTCCCGTATCCCGGATCTTGCTCTGGATCACGGCTACACTGATAATTTTGTGGTCCAGCACGATGGCCGCGCGACTGTTGATATTCGCCGCGGTATACGCTTCGAACCTCTTCGCCGCGTCTTGGGACAACATGAACGTAGTCACCCACCCACCCGCCGGACTTTCGCCAGCCTGCGCGTTACGAATGTCCGCGCCGCGAATCACCGGATTCTTGGAAAGCAGATAGCATCCCACGCCATCCACCAGCTGCGTGTTTAAAGGAAGCACGCCGCCTCGGGAATCGAGTGCCGCATCGCAGGATGGAAACGGCCCTTCCTTCACATCCAGCCACTCCAGCACCGCCGCAGTGCCAAGCAGCCGCTTGATTCTCGCGGGATCGTCCACGCCCGGCATCTCCACCAGAATCTCCGCATCTTCCGGCGCGCCCACTGTCTGCTCGGTAGCCTCCGTGAGCCCGAGCTCATTGGTCTTTTTTTCGATCACCCGCAAAGTTTGCCTTACTACTTCCTGCCGGAGCCTCAGTACTTCTCCAGGGTCCATGGACAGCCGATATTCAGACGGCCCAACTTGCCTCACTGCCCAACCCGGGATGTTTCCAGGAGCCTCCGGCGAACCGCCAGTAATGCGAATTGCCACGCGATTTGCTTCCGAGACCGAAGCAGCTTCTTCCACCGCGACTGTTCCGCCGAGCCCGGACGCCCGCAACCGCGCTGCAGTCTCCTGCGCTTCCGCATTAAAAGCGTCCTGCAGATGAATCTGTAGCGTCAGCTGGCTGCCACCGCGCAGATCCGCTCCCAGCCGGATGTTGTTCCGCAAGTTTCGCTGGAGCTCACTCCGCGATCGCGGAAAACCAATGATGTAATAGATCGAGATAAGCGTCACCACAAAGATGACGAGGATCTTCAGCTTGAGCATAGACAAACCTCCTCCAAAATTAAAAACAGATCATGAATTGTGGGGTGATCCGTTTAGGCTGGAGGTGGTCGCTGGTAGAGGGGGAAGGGAAGGTGCTCGGCGCCTCGAAAATACGAATTTTGGGATAAGCGTTCCGATGCAATACCGGAATCTGGAGGCCACACAACGTCTCCGGCCACAGCCGGCGACGATCCGTCGAACAGGCGAACCCGTGCGACGCTCGGTTTTTCCAGATCGCCTTTGAGTTCGGACGGGTCCGAAGGAACCGTCGTGCCGATACGCGGTCCACTCTCATGCGATAGCTTTCCAGCCGAGCCGGCCAGCAGCGCGACGAAAGCAACAACTGCGATCGCGGGCACGAGCTTGAGGCTGGTACGCACTGGTGTCCAGTTTACCGGATTCCACGCTGGCCCTTCAATTGCAATTAGGTCTGCAGAAGGTGGGAGTCTTGTTATGCTGGCAGGTGCAATAGTCGCGGCTTTACTGATCTTTGGCCTCTTTTTGTCAATGCTCTCGTCATCGCCCAGAGCCGATCCCGAGTGCAATCCTGACACTGAGGCGTGACAGTCCGGCACAATCTTGCCGTGGGACATGCCTCTGGCTTGCCCAGTTTGGCGATACCAGATGAAGTGTTTGGAAAATCGGAGTCGAAGAACCGAACAACTGAATAACCGAAGAACCCCCTTAGTAATACCAATTCCGCAACCGAACATCGATCCCCGTTCCATCCAGCGCCTTCTTAAACGCCTCGGTATCACTCCCTCGATAGTGGTACGGATACACCACTTTGGGATGAAACGCCCGCACGGCATCGGCCGCTTCTTCCGGCGTCATCGTGTAAGGCAGATTCATGGGAACAAAAGCGACATCGATGTTCTTCAGCGCCCGCATCTCCGGAATGCCCTCAGTATCTCCAGCGATGTAGAACCGGGTACCACCGTAAGTCAGAATGTAACCGTTCCCGCGCCCTTTGTCGTGAAAAAATGTCCCCGGAGTCGGCCCACGCTTCAGGTTGTACATCGGCACTGCTTCGATGGTCCATTGTTCCCACGTTGTCGTTTGCCCATTCGCTAGCACCTTGGCCGAAGTAATAGTTTTCGCAACCGCCGCCGGTGCAATGAACACCGTCCCGTCCTTGTGGACTTTATCGATAGCCGCCTGATCCAAATGATCCGGATGAATATCGGTAATCAAAATCAGATCGGCTTTCGGCAACCCGTCAAAATTCCCCTGGCTCCACGGATCTACATGGATCACCTTCCCCCCAGCCTCAATCATCATGCTGGCATGCCGGATAGGCGTGATCTTGACAACTCCAGCGGCCGTCTTAAACTCCTCAACCTGCCGAGCACTCTGCGCAAAAGCCACGCCACCAATCAAAAGACAAACGAGCGTTCTCATGACCGCGATTGTATCAAGCGTCAGAACCGAAGCAATGAATAGCCATGTTGCGGCGCTACCGTGAACGTCAGAAGAAATATCACCGCCGCCAGAATCCCAAGTGCAACCCGCCGCGAATCCAACGGCGTCACGTCGAAAATCACCGGATGCCGCAGCACCAGGAAGTACAGCAATGCAGCCCAGATTAGCCACGGCCAATAAAACATTCCCGGGACGATCAACGCCACCACGAACAGACGCGACAACAATTTATGTTTTGTAGCGGTGAACGAATAGAGGATGTGTCCCCCGTCCAACTGCCCTATGGGCAGCAAATTCAGAGCCGTCGCTAGCGTTCCCACCCACGCGGCCCGTGCCACCGGATGCAGCGAGATATCCGCCGCCGCGTGGCCTGGAAAAATCATCATCTCGAGCAAACGTTGAACCGCCGGTACGCCGAAAACCAATTCGCCCCGCTCCGCGATCCCCGGAATCACCCTCGAATATGCCAACCCAATAGCCATCGCAGGAAGCAACAGAGCGAAGCCCGCCAACGGCCCCGCTACTCCAACGTCAAATAGCGCGCGCCGCGTATAGATGGGCGATCGTATCCGGATGAAAGCGCCGAAAGTCCCGATCGGCGTCGGCGCTGGCAGAAAATACGGCAGACTGGCGTCGATCCCATAGTAGCGGCATGCAAAATAATGACCCAGCTCATGCGCGAGCAGGATCGACATCAGCGTGATCGAATACGGCAGACCATCCAGTAACAGCCACGGGTGCGCGGCCAGCGCTGGAAATATATTCACGTACTGGTCGAGATCTAGCGGGCGATTCGTTTGAAAACTCTGCGCCAGTACCACGCCTACAACGCTGGTGGTGAGCAGCGACATGCCCAGCAGGAACACGTGCAACGCCCACCGCGAAACGGAAATCGAGGTCTCGTGGAAAGTGAACGCAGTCCTCAAACCGTCAGTCGATGAGCGCGGAACCACGTCCCTTAGATTACTGCAGCGACTGCAGCTCCTTGCCCGGCTTGAAACGCACCGCCTTACCAGGAGGGATGGCTACCTCGGCGCCGGTGCGAGGATTGCGGCCGATCCCAGTCTTGCGCGGACGCACGTTGAAAATGCCGAAGCCACGCAATTCAATGCGCTCCCCATGCGACAAGGCCCGCTTCATGCTTTCGAAAACTGTCTCCACAGCCATCTCGGCTTTGGTCTTCGTAATCCCAGTTTTGTTTACGACTTCGTTAATGATGTCGAGCTTGATCAAGGTGCCCCTCCTGGCCGAACTGGTGTTAACTCAAATCGGAAACGCTCCCACCGAGGTCCCCAATACTCGAGGGACAGGAGCAAACTTCATGATAGGATTAGGGTTAGACCCTTGTCAAGAGCAGCCATTCACGCCCTTGCCCGCCGCACCGGTACTCTGGACACGAAATCCTTCCGCGATGCCTGCAGCCTGTTTGGTTCCGGCGTCACCGTTGCGACAGTTCGCGCTCCCGATGGTTCGCCGCATGGCCTGACCGTGAGTTCCTTCACACCGGTTTCCATCGAACCTCCGCTCATTCTCATCTGCATCGATCACGGCTGCACCTTTCTTCAGTATTTCCGTGCCTGCACCTACTTTGCCGTGAATGTTCTCGCCGAATCCCAGCGCGACATTTCGATTACATTCGCCTGCAAGGACGACGGCCGCTTCGAAGGCGTGGAATGGAACCCCAGCCCGAACGGTGTGCCCCTGCTCCACGGCTCCATCGCCACTTTCGAATGCCAGCTCGCGGCCGTAATCGAAGCCGGCGATCACGCCATTTTCCTGGGCGAAGTAATGAACGCGGAATGCCCGGGCGGCAATCCGCTCCTATATTTCAATCGCGAGTACCGCGCGCTACGGCCGTAGTACCATCCACGCCACCAGCGCCGCATATTTCTGATCCTGCGTCCATGGCGGCCCAACGGATTTCCCCATTTGCTGGACGCTACGCTCAAGCTCAGGCACCGCCGTGCGCAAGTGCGCCGAGCCCCGCTCGAACAACTCCTTCTCCTTAACTCCCAATACTGTTAGTCCGCAATGCCCGCAAGCCTCCACCAATGCATTCCGAAAAAACTCACCCTCCGCCGTATGAATCAAAGCGTGCGATTTCAAAATCGATTCCAACCCCGGCAACGCCCGTCCCGATCCCAAAATGATTCCGCACCCCAAAGCTTCTGCGCGCCTGTCCCTCAGACCATCCAGTGCCGCCTGCAAAGCCTCTCGCGCCAGCCGCCGGGTGCTGTCAATGCATCGCTCGATGTAGGCTTTTGCATCCGGAAACTCCATCGGTTCCGCGGCATGATACGGCTGCTTCGATCCCCGGATTCCCGGATCGGCAATCTCAATCCGCCGCCGCGCAATCACTTCGGGCGAATTAGCAGAGCCCGCAAGGGCAACTAAAGCCGCCCATCCGGAATGCGCCCGCAATCCGATCGCAGCTTTCCTGATCATTCCGGCAATTATACCGGCCCGAGCAGACATCCGCCGTCATGTTTGGACCAGTGGAGCAGGGCCATGCCCTGCCAGGCAATCAACGCCGCGCAGTCACCGGATCAGGAACCGCCACCACATCCATCGCGAAGGACGCATCGAGCGACGGCAGCCCCTCAAACGGCAACATAGTACTAGCCGGCGGATTCGCGCCCGTATAAAAACTCGCCCGCACCGCGCGCACTTTCGCCGTCAACGCGCCGGAAGTGAGATACAAATGCGCCATCACTACATGAACAAACCTCGCGTTCGATCCGCTCAGCGCCTTTCCCAGCCGCTCGAAAGCCAGCTTCACATCGCTCTCCTGCGTGCCAAAGGCGAGCTGCGTTCCGGTGATCACCAACTTCGGACTCGTGACCAGTGCGATCTGCGAATAGTGCGGCGATTTGTCCAGTGCCGGAGGATTCAGAAAACTAATGGGCTCAGGCGCTGCAGCCCGGGCGCGCGCCACTGCCTCGCATTCGGCCGCCGGCATCACCGGCTCCCGCTGCATCTGCACATAATTCAAAGCCGCCCCAGGAAAACTCTCCTTCATCAACTCCTGCGTATTTTTCTGCTCTTCAAGCGAACTGACGAAACAAGTAACGCGCAACGCATCCTCAGATTCCATCCCACCGCCCCGCAGCGCGCTCTTCAGTTGTTCCAGGGATTTCGCCACGCTCGCAGCCGCTTGCCCCGAAACGAACGCAATCCCGTTCGGATTCACAGATCGCTTATCCATCTCGATGGTCTCGATCACCACCTGCGCTCCCTCCATAGGCAGCGCGCCCACCTGCACCACGCTGAGCGCCGGCAACGCCGCGCGCTTCTCCGTAAACGCCTCACCTACCAGCTCACCCACGCGCCGCATGTTTCCCGAGCCGGCGACGAACACGCGCAGCTTAACGATAGTTCCATGGCTCGAACGCAGCAACCCCTTCAAAGCCTCGCGAGTTTGCGGCGTAAATAACCCCTTGGATGACAGCGGCGATACCTGAAAGGCCAACCGGTCCGTGTCCGCCACTACCGCGATGGGAAGTTCTTTGGGAGGCGGCAGCGTCTGCGTGTCGTCCTCCTTCTTCTTCTTTTTATCGGGAGCCACCACCGGCACATAGCCCTCATCATCGGCAGGCTTTTTTTTCTGTGCAGGAAGTTCGCCGCAGACAAAACCGAATAGCACGGCAACCACGAAAAAAGTCCGGAGAGAGTGCATTGCGGCCAGACACCTGATTCTAACACCAGAAACCAACAACCAGAAACCAGAAACCAGAAACCCACTGGTGTTACATTGTCTCCAGTGCCCTTCACCCCTACGGCCACGCGCACCACCAACTTCACGCGCTACGCCTGGGCAGTCCTAGCCGCGAACTTGCTCGTCATTCTCTGGGGCGCATACGTGCGAGCTTCCGGCTCCGGCGCCGGTTGCGGAAGCCATTGGCCATTGTGCAACGGCGACGTAGTTCCCCACAGCCCCGGCCTCCAGACCGTGATCGAATTCACGCACCGCGTGATGAGCGGAGTTGCGCTGATCGCTGTCGTCGTACTCGGCGGCTGGAGCGTCTTGCTATTCCCACCCCGCCACCGTGTGCGAAAAGCAACCATTTACGCCATGGTGTTTTTTGCCGCCGAAGCGCTGCTGGGCGCAGGCTTGGTCCTGCTGCAACTAGTCGCGCAGAATGCTTCCGTCGGACGCGCTTTCTATCTCGCCATGCACCTGGTGAACACCGAATTCCTCTTGGCCGCCCTGGCTCTCTCCGTCTGGTTCTCTCGCGACGACGCACCACCCCCCTCCCGCCCGTCGACAATGGTCGCCGCGTCTTTGCCGCTCGCCATCCTGGTAAGCATCACAGGCGTCATCGCAGCTTTAGGCGACACGCTTTTCCCGGCCAGCTCGCTAGCGGAAGGAATGCGCCAGGATCTTTCCGCCGGCGCCAGCTTCTTAATCCGCCTACGCAGCGCCCATCCCTTTTTGGCAATTCTCGCCGCGGCATATTTTCTCGCGGTAGCAGTTTCTGTAATGCGATCGAAGCCCTCGCCAGTCACCACTCAAATCGCCCTCGGAGTGCTGGTCCTTTCCATCGCGCAGCTCTGCGCCGGCGCCATCAACCTGGCCCTGCTGGCCCCCATCGCAATGCAGATTTTGCACCTCCTGCTAGCCGACCTGCTTTGGATCGCGCTCGTCCTCCTGACCGTCCAGGTCCCGACTCAAGCAGTTCGAAAATCATGAGCCGTCATTTATTGCTCCTCGCAGCAACCACGGGCCTCGCGTGTGCGCAAATTACCGGCCCCGATGTCAGAGTCTATAAAACTGTCGGGACCACCAATCTAACCGCTCACATATTCCATCCGGCAGCGAGCGACCTCGCCGCTCGTCCCGCAATCGTGCTGTTCCACGGCGGAGGTTGGGCCGCCGGGTCTCCGGAATGGGTCTACGACGCCGCGAAAAGATATGCCGGATATGGCGCGGTAGCGGTGGCAGCCGAATACCGCTTGTCAGATCAGAAAACCATCACGCCGCTGGATGCAATCGCGGATGCCCGCGACATTATTCGCTGGATGCGCCGCAACGCCGCCACCTTGGGTATCCAGCCGGATCGAATCGCGGCTTATGGAGTGTCGTCGGGAGGCCATCTGGCAGCCTTGCTGGCAACCTTCGACGATCACGTAAGCGACCAGCCGAGCGCAATCCCGAACGCGATGGTGCTGATCTCTCCGGCATTATCCTTAGCTCACGACGGATGGTTCCAAAAGATTCTTCTCGGCCGGGCGACTGCAGCCGACGTCTCTCCCGACGAGCACGTAGACAAGGTTCTACCACCCATAGCAATTTTTGTTGGTGGCTCCGACACGCTAACGCCCGCCGCTGGGACGACGCATTTTTGCGACCGAGTAAACGAACGCGGTGGACATTGCGAGATCCACGTCTACCCCGGAGTCGGCCACCTGTTCACGCGCAAACTCGACAATCAGGAAGACGATTTCGATCCCGATCCCAAAGTGGCGCTGGACGCCCGCCAAAAAGGCGATCAGTTTCTCGCCGAGAGAGGCTTTCTAAGAATCACTCAGTAAGCCTTTAAGGCATCTGCGGACGCCCGCTCTCCAACGTCTTAGCAATCCAATCCGAGTGAGGCAATCCGCACGCGGCCAGAGCTTGGATCTCCCGGTCCACGTCATACTCCACCCGCCGGATCGTCGGCTCCGAATCATCCAGCAAAAGATAAGCAGCGCGCCGATCGCCATCGTAGGAAAGACTGACGCTGCCCGTGTTGATCACCGTCATTTTTGCAATTCGACGCACGAACGATCGATGAATATGCCCGTAGACCCCCACGGCCCGCCCCAGCGGCGAATAAACAGCCTCCAGCTCGGCATCCGTCGCCTCCGGCATCGGCGCCTTCCAACAACTCTCCGGACTAGCGTGCACCAGCGCCACCGGCCCATGCGTCTGACTCCGCGGCAAACCGCGCAGCCACGCGATCCGCTCTTCTCCCAGCGCCGCGCGCGTCGAAGCAGCCATCTCACGAATCACCGCCCAAAGCGACGGCGGTGCTTTCGACTGCGCGGCAAATTCCTCCAGCGTCTCCGGCATCGCCAGCATTTCATCAGTATTGCCAACCACCCCAGCCCAACCAAGATCCCGCACGCGATCCACAATCTCCGCCGGCCTCGACCCCGCGTCCGCCAAATCGCCTCCATGGAAAATCAAATCCGGAGAAGTCTGCCGCAGATCCCCGAGCACTGCCTCAAACGCAGTAAGGTTTCCGTGAATGTCCGAAACGATCGCAATGCGCATCCTGCTATATTATTGCCGATGATCAAATTCGGAATTCTGTCGTTCGCATGCGGCACATTGCTCCTCGCGCAGCAGCCCGCGCCGGACCAGCGCAAGCAACAATTGGAATATACACGCGCCCACTACACCAAGTACGATTACCGCATCCCCATGCGGGACGGTGTGAAGCTATTCACCAGCGTCTTCGTTCCGAAAGATACTTCGCAATCCTATCCTTTCTTAATGCAGCGCACTCCCTACTCGGTTGCGCCTTACGGGATCGACAACTACCGCCCGGTGCTCGGCCCCTCCGAGCTATTCACCAAGGAAGGATTCATCTTCGTTTATCAAGACGTCCGCGGACGCTATCTCTCCGAAGGCGCCTTCGTCGATATTCCTCCGCACAAAACTCATTTTTCCGGCCCAAAAGATTTTGACGACAGTACCGATACCTACGACACCATTGACTGGCTAGTGAAAAACGTTCCGAACAACAATGGCAAGGTCGGCATCTGGGGAATTTCATACCCCGGCTTTTATGCCGCATTCAGCCTCATCGATTCGCATCCCGCCCTGAAAGCTGTCTCGCCGCAAGCCCCCATGGGCGATGTCGGAAACGGCGACGACGCGTTCCACAATGGCGCATTTTATCTGGCGGCCAACTTCGGCTTCTACACCATGTTCAAGCCGCGCGGCGACGAACCGGAACGTCCGCAACGCTCCATGCCCTTCGATTTTCAAACGCCCGATGCGTACGATTTCTACCTCAAGATGGGCCCGCTCTCAAACAGCAACGAAAAATATCTCAAGAACGCCAATCCTTACTGGACCGACAATCTCAAGCACGCCCGTTACGACGAATTCTGGCAGAGCCGGTCGCTGGTGCCTCACATGAAAAACGTCACGCCCGCCGTCATGTTCGTCGGCGGATGGTTTGACGCCGAGGATCTCGCTGGCCCGTTGAAGCTTTTCCATCAACTGGAGAAAAATGGCCCCAGCGCGCCCGACACCTTGGTGATGGGCCCGTGGTCGCACGGCGGCTGGTCGCGCGGACCGGGAGACACGCTAGGCAATCTCGATTTCGCATCCAAAACCGGCGAGTATTATCGCGAGCACATCGAGTTCCCGTTTTTCTTGGAGCATCTCAAAGGCAAGGGTGACGGGCTGAAAGCGAAAGCCGACGCTGCTACCCCCAAGGCTTTTCTATTCGAAACAGGAACCGGCCAGTGGCGCCGCTTCGATTCTTGGCCCGCGAAAAACGCAGTCGTCCACGAACTACATTTCGATGCTTCAGGCAAACTCTCAATGAAAGCAGCTACCGACGTCGGCTTCGACGAATACGTAAGCGATCCCGAGCGCCCCGTTCCCGTCATCGGCGAAATCGGAGTCGGGATGCCCAGCGATTACATGACCTACGATCAGCGCTTCGCCTCTAAACGTCCGGACGTCCTGGTGTATCAAACAGAACCGCTCGATCATGACGTTACCATCGCCGGCCCTGTGACGCCCGTGCTATCGGTATCCACCACCGGAACCGACTCCGATTTCGTAGTGAAGCTGATCGACGTCTATCCAACCGATTATCCGGATCCCGATCCGAACCCAACCCGGATCCACATGGGCGGCTACCAGCAACTGGTTCGCGGCGAACCTTTCCGAGGAAAATTCCGCAATAGCTTCGAGAAACCGGAGCCGTTCGCCCCCGGCAAACGCGCCCGCATCGAATACGCGATGCCCGACATCTGCCACACCTTCCGCACTGGACATCGCATCATGGTGCAAGTCCAAAGCTCCTGGTTCCCGCTGACGGACCGCAATCCACAACAGTTCCTGGATATCCCGTCAGCGAAAGCCTCCGATTTCCAGAAAGCCACCGAGCGCGTCTACCGCGGCGGCACCGACGGCTCCGAAATCCGCGTGTTAGTTCTCGAGTAGCTGATTTCTCTGGGGAAGAAGACGGGGACGCCGTCCGCCGCAGGCTTACAACCGAACATTCAACTTAGCTGTTGCTGGAGCTGCACTGTACCGATTAGGCTGATCCCATGGTTACCAACAGTAAGGCGACATCTGCGAAAGAGTTCATCAAGGCTTGGGCTGCTGAAAACAACAGGATCGGCAAATGCGATGCGCATCTTGCGCCAACCACAGATCACAAAATTATTGTCAGCGCCGTAGGCCTCGATGGTTGGCCTGAATTGCCCGGCACGAACCCGGACCAAGCCATTTCGAGCGCTGAACGCGAACAGATCAACGAATGGTTGAAAAGCAAGTTCGACTAATCGCCAGCCTTCAACGCACATTCCAGACACGACCGAACAGCAGACTAGCCTCAACGAGCGTAGAATTAAAATGATCATGACCAAGCGAGTTGAGGCTGTCTACGAGAACGGCGTGTTGCGTCCACTGCAGCCATTGCCGTTGGCCGAGAACCAGCTCGTCAGCGTCATGGTCTCGGATTCAGCGGAAGACCCCCTCGCGGCGATGATCGATCAGGCCTTTCTCGACAACGCCCGAGCGGAAGTTGCAGCGGCTGGCCGCGTTCCAACCCATGAGGAAGTTCTTCGCATCACGTCGAAGGACAGCAGTTCCTGGACGGAAGCAATCGTCAAGGGACGCGATGAGCGCTTTGATCGGTGAACTATTTCTTTGACTCCAGTGCGCTCGTTAAGCTCTACCATCCTGAACTCGGTTCACCCGGCGTCGAAGCTGCCTTCCACAAGGCGAACCGGAGAATCGTCATTTCGCGCCTGGCCGGCGTAGAATTGCATTCAGCACTGTCCCTTAAAACTCGCACTGGCCGGTTGGCAATGGCGGAGGCGATACTATTGCGTACACGCTTCCTGGCCGACGTTGCAGCGGGCGCCATCGTCGTTGTGGCAATTGACGAGTCTCATTACTCCATCGCAGAAAATCTTATTGTTCAGTATGGTGGTCGAATAGGTTTGCGAACTCTCGATGCCCTTCAACTCGCTGTAGCTTTGGAGATAAACCGGCGCGCCGGATTGGATGGTTTCCTGGTTGCGGACTTAGCCCTCGCCGAGGTCGCCAAGGCGGAAGGCCTTGTGGTTATGAACCCTGAGCAGCCTTGATCCGGATTGACCCATTCTCTGGGCCTCCCTGGGGCAGGTCACCGATTAGTCCCCAGCCTGCCAATACAAAATTTAGCTACAACGTAACCACCTCTCCAGCATCTCACTCGCGTGGTGATATAATTCTCCCGACCGGGAAAGGAGACTACTCGTGGACGCAACCCGCAGAAGTTTCTTGAAGATTGGCACCGGAGCCGCTGTCGCTTCCGTCCTCGGCTTCGATCTAAGAGCCGCCTACGCCGAATCCAAAGAACTGAAAATCGCCCGGACCACCGAAACGCGCTCCACCTGCCCGTATTGTGCGGTGAGCTGCGGTGTCATCATCCACACCATCGGTGACCAAGCCAAGAACGTCACGCCTCAAGTTGTGCACGTGGAGGGTGACCCCGATCATCCCATCAATCGCGGCACGCTCTGCCCCAAGGGATCGTCGCTCATGCAGGACATTATGAATGACCGGCGCCTGCTCAAGCC
>JBEKJJ010000121.1:0-20571 GCA_050011295.1 Bryobacteraceae bacterium | reverse complement strand
CAAGCGCCGCGCTTCAGCCACGGCGGCGCCGATGAAGGCTTCCAGGCATTCCTGATCGGCACCCTCGACTCCGGCAAAGGCGCAGTCGTTATGGCCAACTCGGACAACGGCATCAATCTGGCGCAGGAGATTCTGTTAAGCATCGCAGCCGAATACGGCTGGCCCGATTACAAACCAAAAGAACACTGAAAATGACCATTCTGTCGATACTCCCCGTGGCGATCCTGATTCTGCCGATCCAAGCTCAAGTAACGACTTCGCAATACGACAACGCCCGCACCGGCGCAAACCTGCACGAAACAATCCTGACACCACAGAACGTCAACGCCGCCCGCTTCGGAAAGCTGTTCGCCCTCCAACTAGATGGCGATATCTACGCCCAGCCGCTCTACTTGCCGGGAGTCGAAATTCCAGGCAAAGGCAAGCACAACGTTGTCTTCATCGCCACCGAACACGACAGCGTTTATGCGTTTGACGCCGACGGGCAGCCTTCCACCCCGCTCTGGCAATCGAGCTTCCTTTCGGGAGACAATGTCAGGCCGGTTCCCGCGTCGGCCGTCCAATGCCCATTCATCCGCCCGGAAATCGGCATCACACCCACTCCGGTCATCGATCGCGAAACCGGTACGCTGTTTGTTCTGGCTCGTACCAAAGAAAGCCAAGGCGTGCTCCAAGGCTCCCGCTACGTCCAGCGATTGCACGCTCTCGCTATCACCACGGGCGCCGAAAAATTCGGAGGACCGGTGGAGATCAAGGCCTCGGTGAAAGGCCGCGGGGCCGGTGGTTCGGGAGGACAAATCGATTTCGATCCGTTGCGTGAGCTCCCCCGCGCCTCTCTGTTGCTCGCGAACAGCCAGGTTTATCTCACCTGGGCCTCCTCCTGCGATGTCGCGCCTTACCACGGCTGGGTGATTGCCTACGACGCGCACACCCTGGCGCAAACAGCCGTGTTGAACACGTCGCCGGATGCCGAAGAAAGCGGAATCTGGCAGGGCGACACCGGTCCGGCCGCTGACCAGGATGGAAACGTGTTTCTGGCCACCGGCAATGGCAAATTCGATGTCGATTCCCTCGGCCGCGACTACGGCGATAGCGTCCTCAAATTATCGCTCGGCAAAGGCAGCCTGCTGATCCGCGATTTCTTCACCCCCTTCAACCAGAAAGAGCTGAACTCCGACGACCTCGATATCGGCTCCGGCGGTCCATTGCTTCTCCCCGATCAGCCCGGTCCGCACCCGCACCTGCTGCTGGTAGGCGGCAAAGGAGCCAGCCTCTACGTCATCGATCGCGACCGCATGGGGAAATACCACTCGGGCGACGATAGCCACGCCGTCCAAGTCTTGCGGATCGGCACCGGCATTTACAGCGCACCAGCATACTGGAACCAGCACGTCTACATTTTCGCGGCGGACGATGTACTCAAGGATTTTGCCGTTGTACACGGCCAACTCTCGGCCAAGCCAGTAGCGCAAGGCAACACCACGTTCATCGATCCCGGAGCAACACCCACCGTCTCGGCGAACGGCTCACGCGACGGAATTGTTTGGGTGCTGCGATCAAAGGGCTGGCGCTCACCCGACACCAACGCCGAACTCTACGCCTATGATGCGGCGAACGTCGCCCACGAACTCTACAACAGCGAACAAAACATCCCGCGCGACCGAGCCGGCCTATGCCTGCGCTTCAACATCCCAACAGTAGCCAACGGCAAAGTCTACATAGGCACAAAGCACGAAGTAAACGTCTACGGCCTCTTACCAGCCACCAGTCACTAGCAAACCAGAAACCAGAAACGAGAAACGAGAAACGAGAAACGAGTTCCGCGTTCCCAACCCCCAGCCCCCGGCATCCGCTACCATGAAGTTTTCCCCAACGCCACAACAATGCTTCGCTTCGAAACAGCCGGTGAATCTCACGGAGAATGCCTGGTCGCCACGCTGACCGGGCTCCCGGCCGGCATTCCAATCTCACTCGACGCCATTAATCGCGAGCTATGGCGCCGCCAGCAAGGCTACGGACGCGGCGGCCGCATGAAAATCGAAAAGGATCAAGTGGAGATCGTCGCCGGCGTCCGCCACTCCCAGACCATCGGATCGCCCATCGCCATCATCCTCCGCAATAACGATTGGAAGAACTGGACCGAAGCGCTCCCCGTTGAGGATATCGATGGTGCCGAGGACAAACGCAAGCCCGTAACCCGTCCGCGTCCCGGCCACGCCGATCTGGCGGGAGCAATCAAATACAATTTCCACGACGCCCGCTACATTCTGGAACGCGCCAGCGCGCGGGAAACCACGGCCCGCGTCGCAGTGGGCGCGCTAGCCAAGACATTCCTTGCGCAATTCAATATCGGCGTGCTCAGCCATGTCATCGGCATCGGCAATGAGCGCCTGGATCGCGAAGTCTTCTGGCAGGAACTGGTGGAGCTCAGCGAGAAACAAGATGTCACGCTGGGCTGTGTCGACGCCGCAATCGAGCATCGCATGAAAGTGTTCGTGGATCAAGCGTACAAAACCGGCGACACCGCCGGCGGCGTCTTCGAAATAGTTGCGCACAATGTGCCGCCCGGCCTGGGCTCGCACATCACCTGGGATTCGCGCCTGGACGGACGACTAGCCCAAGCCGTAGTGTCCATCCAAGCCGTGAAGGGCGCCGAGATCGGACGTGCCGCTGACGGCGCAGCCTCATTCGGATCTGAAGTGCAGGACACAATCCAGTACAATCGGGAACAGCGGCAGTTCACTCGTGGCGCCAACCGCGCTGGCGGCCTGGAAGGCGGGATGACTAACGGCCAGGATGTGGTGGTCCGCGGATTTCTAAAACCGATTTCGACGCTGCGGCGTCCATTAGAGTCGGTGGATTTTGCGACGCGTGAGCCTGCCCTCGCCGCCTATGAGCGCAGCGATGTGTGCGTGGTTCCGGCGGCGGGTGTCATCGGCGAAGCCATGGTGGCCATCATCCTGGCGCAAGCGTTTTTGGAAAAATTTGGAGGCGATTCGCTGGAAGAAACCCGGCGAAACTTCACCACTTACATGGAGCAGGTACGGAATTTCTGATGATGCACCCGATCGTGTTGTACGGCGAACCGGTTCTCGAAACTGAAGCCAAAAAAATTACCGAATTCGATACTCCCGAATTGCACCAACTGATCGACGACATGTTCGAATCCATGTACGCGGCCAAAGGCGTCGGATTGGCCGCTCCTCAAATCGGGATTTCGAAGCGCATCGCCGTGATTGATCTCTCGGTCGCCGAAGACCCTCATCAGAAGCTGGTTCTCATCAATCCCGAAATTATTCGCCGCGAAGGTACGCAGACTTCCGAAGAGGGTTGCCTGAGCATCCCCGGTTTTCGCGAGCAGGTGCGCCGCGCCAAATCCGTGACCGTGCGTGCCCAGAACGCGAAAGGCGAGCCTTTTGAAATGACCGGCGAAGATCTGCTGGCCCGCGCATTCGCGCATGAAATTGACCATCTCAACGGCCGCTTATACATCACGCACGTGAGCGCCCTCAAGCGCGATCTGATCCGCCGCAAAGTGCGCAAGCTGGTGAAAGCCGGAGAATGGGGCTAGCCGCCAGTCGCATTGAATGTTGGCTTCATCGTGGCGCAGGCACTCTTGCCTGCCGCGTCGGCACTCATGCCGACGCTTCATAACATGACTCTCATCTTCCTCGGCACCCCCTCCTTCGCCGTCCCCACGCTGGAACGGATCGTCCGAGCCGGACATGACGTCATCGCCGTATTCACCCAACCGGATCGTCCCAAAGGCCGGGGCGGCGAACTATCCGCGTCCCCAGTGAAACAAACCGGGCTACAGCTTTCGCTCCCAGTCCATCAGCCCGAACGCATCCGCAAGCCCGAGCCCGTGGAGCAGTTGAAACAAATGCAGCCGGACGCCATGGTGGTGGTGGGCTATGGCCAAATCATCCCGCAATCCATCATCGATATCCCGCGCCACGGCATCATCAACGTGCACGCATCGCTGCTTCCTAAATATCGCGGCGCCGCGCCCATCCAATGGGCCATCGCGAATGGCGAATCCATAACAGGCGTAACCACCATGCAGATCGACGCAGGTTTGGACACCGGCGACATGCTCTTGAAATGGGAAACCCCCATCGGCCCAGAAGAAAACGCCGTCGAGCTGGGCCAGCGCATGTCGCAAGCTGGCGCGGATCTCCTGGTTGAAACCCTCGCCGGGATCGAAGCAGGGACCATTCACGCCGAACGGCAGGACAATGCGCAGTCATCCCTCGCACCCATCCTGAAAAAAGAAGATGGCGAAATCAATTGGAATTGGCCGGCTCGGAAAATCTCGAACCGCGCGCGCGGCTTTCTTCCGTGGCCCGGAGCATATAGTTACTTTCGCGGCCAGCTCTTCCACATCTGGAAAGCTCGCGTAGCCGAAGAGCCCAGCCAAGGCGCTCCAGGCCGCCTGACGCCGCTCAAGAAACGCCTCCTCGTCTCGAGCGGCGAAGGCAGCGCACTCGAATTGCTGGAAGTTCAAATCGAAGGCCGCAAGCGAATGCCGGCCGAAGCGTTCCTGAACGGTCATCATCTGGAAGAGAATGAATCCTTGGGAGCCGCCCCTCAATGAACCTACCCTCGGGTTACCGCTACGCATCCCTTTACGCCGGAATTCGCAAACAGCGCAAGGACGATCTCGCGCTCATCGTTTCTCATCCGCCTGCATCCGCCGCGGCCGTCTTCACCGAGAACCGCGTGCAAGCGGCGCCAGTGAGAATCGCGCGCTTCCATTTGGAGCAGTCGCGCGGTCTGGTGAGCGCGGTCCTGATCAACGCCGGTAACGCAAATTGCGCCACCCGAACGGGCGACCGCGTGGCCTTGGCGTGCTGTGACGCCCTGGGCAAACAACTTCACGTTCCCGCCGCCCAGATTTTTCCCGCCTCCACCGGCGTAATCGGCGTGGAACTGGAAGCCAGTCTCATCACCAACGCTTTGCCCAAACTGGTTCAGGGCCTGGCCCCCGCTCGTTTCGAGGATGTCGCGCGCGCTATCCTCACCACCGACACTGTAATGAAAGTCTCGCACCGGAAACTGACTCTCCGGCGCCGCGCCGTCCGGATCGCCGGCATGACCAAAGGCTCCGGCATGATCCATCCCCGCATGGCCACCACGCTCGGATTCGTAATGACGGACGCCGCGCTCTCGCCAACCCTGCTCGCGTCCATCCTCACCGCCTCCGTGAAGCGCACTTATAACCGCATCAGCGTGGATGGCGACACATCCACCAATGACACGCTATTGCTCCTCGCCAACGGAGCCTCTGGCATCGAGCCCACCGATAAGGAGCTCCTAAAATTCGAGGGAGCTCTGTCGGAAGTCTTGGAAGATCTGGCCAAACAAATTGTCCGCGACGGCGAAGGAGCCCGCAAGCTGATCACCATCGAAATCAGCGGAGCATCGAACGAAGATGCAGCCGACCGTATCGCCCGCGCCATCGCCAACTCGCCGCTGGTAAAGACCGCCATCGCCGGATCGGATCCAAATTGGGGCCGCATTCTATCAGCAGCCGGCAATGCCGGCGTAGCTTTCGATCCTTCCAAAGTCGACATTCATCTGCAAGGCGTGCTGGTTTGCCAGGGCGGTGTTGCCGCGGATTTCTCCGAAGCCGAGCTCAAGAAAAAGCTGGACGCAAAAGACTGCCTGATACGTTTCGTCCTGCATGGACGAGGCACGGCAACCGCGCGCTTCTGGACGTGCGACCTCACGGAAAAGTACATTGAGATTAATGCGAGCTATCGTACCTAGCGCCCTGCTGACCATTGTCGCCGTCGCATGCCTTCTGGCCGACGCCCACTCCGACGTCATCGATGTCTTCACCGCCATGGCCGCCGCGCTTAGTGACGAGAACGTCCCTGAATTCATGAACGCCTTCGACAAAGACATGCCTGGCTACGGCAAACTGAGGACCGACGTCACAGCTCTGATGTATCAGGCCTATATCTCCACCTCCATCGAGCCCATCAAAGAAGAGGGCGACGACACCACGCGCAAACTGGACCTCGACTGGTTTCTACAAGTCCGCAGCCCGCTGCAGGCGGGTCCCATCGTCCACCGCCGCGAGATAATCCATTGCGAGCTACGCAAGCAAGGCAAGCATTGGAAGATTGCATCGCTACAGCCGTTGGAATTCTTCGCGCCCGCAAAACTCGACAAATGACAAAATTCTGGATTGTCCTTTTGGGCGCGGCCTCGTGCTTACCGGCCCAGCCCAACCTGATGCCGTGGCCCGCGAAAATCGCAATGGGCGAAGGCAGCCTCCCGATCGACGAGAACTTCGACATTTCAACGCTCGGCGCTCCAGATCCACGAATCCACGCCGCTGCCGGACGATTCATTCGTCAACTCGCTCTCCAAACCGGTATTCCACTCCGCGAGGTTTTCCGTGATCCTTCGCACGCAAAATTTGTAATCCGCTGCGACTCCGCCGGCGAAGCAATACAAAAACTCGGTGAAGACGAAAGCTACCGCCTTGAAGTGACGCCGCAACAAGCGCGCTTGAGCGCCGCGAATCCGCTCGGTATTCTGCACGGCCTCGCGACTTTCCTGCAGCTGGTAGAACCCGGCGCAGCGAGCTTCGTCGTGCCCGCCGTCGTCATCGAAGACAAACCACGCTTCCCCTGGCGCGGCCTGCACATCGATGTCTCGCGTCACTGGATGCCGCTCGAAGTCGTGAAGCGCAATCTGGATGGCATGGCCGCGGTCAAACTAAACGTCTTCCACTGGCATCTCTCGGACGACCAAGGCTTCCGCATTGAAAGCAAGCGCTATCCAAAGCTGCAGGAGCAAGGCTCGGACGGCAACTACTACACGCAGGACCAAGTCCGCGACGTGATCGCCTACGCGCGCGACCGCGGCATCCGCGTGGTTCCGGAATTCGACATGCCCGGCCATGCCACTAGTTGGTTCGTCGGATACCCTGCGCTCGCCAGCGGCCCCGGCCCGTACTCCATCGAGCGAAAATTCGGTATCTTCGATCCCGCCATGGATCCCTCGCGCGAGGCAACCTACGAGTTTCTCGACGGCTTCATCGGCGAAATGGCCGCGCTCTTCCCGGACGCATTCTTCCACATCGGCGGCGACGAAGTGAACGGCGAGCAGTGGAAGAAAACCGCGCACATTCAGGCCTTCATGAGCGACCATCGCATCAAGGACAATCATGACCTGCAGGCGTATTTCACCAAGCAAGTCCAGGCGATAGTCGCGAAACACGGCAAGCGAACCGAAGGCTGGGACGAAGTGCTGGCAGCCGAGCTGCCGAAGGACATCGTGATTCAATCCTGGCAAGGGCAGAAACCGCTAGCCGAAGCTGCGCGCCAGGGCTACTCTGGAATTCTTTCCGCCGGCTACTACTTGGATCACATGGAGCCAGCCTCCACTCTCTACATGGTAGATCCGCTCGAGCAAGAAACCGCCGCGCTCTCCCCTGAAGAGAAATCCCGCATCCTGGGCGGCGAGGTCTGCATGTGGAGCGAATACGTGAGCCCCGAAAATGTGGACTCCAGAATCTGGCCCCGCACGGCCGCAGTCGCCGAACGATTCTGGTCGCCGCAAGAGACCAAAGACATCGCGTCCATGTACCGCCGCCTGGATGCCGTGAGCCGAAAGTTGGAATGGTCAGGGCTCACTCATCTATCGAGCTACCCGCCTATGCTCCGGCGCATGGCCGGCGACCAACCGATCGATGCTCTCAAGATCCTGGCCGACGTTGTCCAACCGGCCAATCAAGATGCTCGCGACGAAGCCAACAACACGCAGCAGACCCCGCTCAATCGCCTGGTGGACGCCGCGCGCTCGAAAAGCAAAACCGCCCGCGATTTCGCCGCGCTGGTTGACAAGGCATTGGTTGACAAGGCATTGGTTGACAAAATGGATCTCCCTCAGATCCGCGCCTGGCTAATCCTGTGGCGCGACAACGATGCGAAGCTGGAGCCGCTGCTCGAAAAATCATTCCTGCTAAAGGAAAACATCCCCGCATCGAAAGACCTGAGCCGCCTGGCCGCAATCGCGCTCGATGCCGTGGACGGCCACGCCTCCGATCAAAGCGCCTTCCTGGAACAGGCAAAAAAGTTGCACGCTGAAGTAGAGCTGGCCATAGTCCCCGCCATCGAAAAACTAATCCACTCTCACTGACAAAATTCGGGGACATGACGGGCAAGCGTCCGGCCAGTTTCAAGCTTTAACGCGCCGAGTCGTGTCCCCGCAATTTTTGCTGCTAACCCTACTGCGTCGGCAACCTCGACTCCCTCTTCACTCGCCCGTTGAGCCCCTCGTCAAGCGAAACATGGTTCTTCTCCAATGTTTCCCCCAGCACCTGATCCAGCGCCACACGCGCACGGGCATAAGCAGCGCGGGCCTGCGTTTCGGCAATTTGCGAGCCGAGCAGAGCCGACCGCGCGCCGACAACATCCGAGATCTGCGCCGCACCGAACGAAAACATCTGCTGTTCTTTATCAAGAAGCTGCTCTTGGAGTGCTCGCGAGTCGACGGCTTGCGTGTACCTAGCCCTGGCTTGCCGTAGTGCGATTACGTCATTCGAAATATCCACCACAATCTGATTCATGCTTCTGCGCTCCACCAGGTCGCCTTGCCGTATCGCCAACTGATCGATTCCAAAGTCGCCCTGTGCCTGCCGGTTCTCGAAAGGGATGGAGAAGCCCACCGCGGCGCTCTGGTTGTAGAAGTTTCTCCTGAACACCTGTCCTAGCGCTGTTCCAAGGCCCCCAACGTAGTAATTGGACGCCCCGCCGCCCGGCACGGAGGCGCCCGCCTGTCCGACATCCGAAGTCGAGAGACGAGTCCCGAGGTTCGGCAGCAGAGTATTGATAGTACCCAACGCCAGCACCTCCTGCGTCTCGTCATTAATCTTATTCAGTATGATGTCGGGCCTCTTTGCCAGCGCTCGTGCCAGCAGGTCTCGCAATCCCGGCAGTTCCTCGGAGGCGGGAACTTCGGCGTGGTCCAGAGGAACGATGGCCACGGCGTCGATCAACGGATCCGCCGTGCCGTTCAAGCTGATTGCATTTTTCAGCAGGCTCTCTTGTTGCTGAACGGACACCTGTGCGATCGCCAGCTCCTGGCCGCGAGTTGCCGCATCGGATTCAGCGCGGTAAATATCGGCTCTGGCCTCAGCGCCCAATTCGATCTGTTTCTTGGTATCGTCCAGGAATTTCTGCGCCGCCTCTAAAGCACGCTGGCGAACCCGCAGCTCATCGTCGGCCGCCACCAGATTCCAATACAGATTCAGAACGCTCGCAACGGTATTCAACATCTGCGAGCGGTACGATTCGCGTGCGGCTTTGACTCCCAGTTCGCCCGCCTTGATGAAACGGCGATTCACGGCGATTCCGAAGCCCTGCGCGAATTGTTGACGAACCGTGATTGCCACCTGCGGAAACACCGAGGGGTTCAAGTAGTCGCTAGGTGCGTTCTCCTTGAGATACGATTCGTTAGCGGTCACCTGCACCGTGCCACCTGTGATAAGCCCTTCCTGGACAAAGGAATTGGAGAAGTGGCGGTCCTGGATCAGGACGTTGGTCTGGCTGACCACCGAGTTAAATTGCGGATTAACCAGATGCTGAAAGGCAGTGGCATTTTGGAAATCCGGATCCAGATTTGGCGTAACCGGGCCGAGCTGCGAAACTGTTCCGCTTTGGTTCGAAATCGAGCCGCCGATCGTGTTTTGCAAAAGTCCGGTCGTTTGCTCGCTCCCGAGAACGCCTTGCCCGCCGGTTACCTCATTCTGAGCGATATTCTGCTGCGTCACTCCACGCAGCGGCCCACCGGCTTCGGCTCGTTTCAAGTTCCATTCGGCGGTTAACGGCCCATAGCGGTCTACTTCGAGATCCAGGTTGTTCTCGACGGCTAGTTCGATCGCGTCTTGCACCGTCAGGTAAAGCTTGCCGCCGCGAATCAGTGCATTCAGCCGGCCCGAATTCGTCAACCGGACGGGTGGAATGTTGGTGGGCAGATACGGCCGAATGAGAATTGGAACGCTGGGCTTTGTGACCACCTGCGGCGATTCCTGCGCGGGCAGTTGAGATGCCGCGCTCAAACAAAGAATCGAAGCGGCCAGGACTTTATGTAGCGATCGGCTCATTGCTTCACCCCCTGCGGAGCGTTGGCTGGTATAGAGGATTCCCGCTCCACGCGTCCCGCCACAACTTCCTTCATGGAAATGCCATTGACATCCAATGTTCCTCCCACGGCCTCATCGAAAGCGATCTTCGCGTGCGTGTAGTTCGCCATGGCTTGAATTTCGGCGTCTTGCGATGTCGCCAAATCGCGTTGCGCCTGCACCACCGCCGGGATCGTTGATTCGCCGAATTTGAACCGATTCGTCTCTGCGCCCAGCGTTTCCTCAGACAACTTGCGCGTGCCCACCGCCGTCTCATAACGTGCGCGAGCTTGTTGGACGCCAATGACAGCGTTCTTTACATCCGCGCGTACTTGGTTCATGAACTTCTGAAGCTGCAACTCGCCCTGCCGCACGTTGAGCTGATCCAAAACGTAGTCGGCCTGCGCGGAGCGGTTTCGAATTTGGATGTTCAACGAGAATCCCGCCGCGTAATTGGGAAAGTGGTGCAGAAAGAGCTGGCTTAGGAAGTTCCCGTATCCGCCCACAACCGCCTGCGCAGGTGGGCCGCTGCTCCCGTTATAGATTGGGCTTAAGGGGCCGGTCAGGCCCTGGTTGTTAATATCCACGAACGCGTTCAAAACCGGCAGCAGAAGATTCCTCGTGCCGGCCGCGTTGATTTTATTGCTATCAATGTTGATTCGGGCCTGCTCCAGTTCTGGCCGCTGATCTACCGCCTGCGCGATTAGCTCCGCTGTCGGCTTGAGATCTTCTTTCTCGGGAACCACAATCTTTTCGAGCGGAATGATGTGGACTTCGTCCAGCCAGGGGCTCGTCACGCCATTTCTGCTCAACGCGTTCTTCAGCACGATCTCTTGCTGGGCCACGTTGGTCTGGGCGATCAGCAGGTTTTCCTTGGAGGAGGAGACCTCTGCCTGTGCGCGAGTGACTTCCAACTTCGGGAGCGTTCCCAAATCGGCTTGGTGCTGATTTCCTTCCAGAAGGTGTTGCGCGGTCGCGAGCGCTTGCTCACGGATGCGCACCGAGTCGTTGAAACTCACCAGGTCCCAGTACAAATTCAAGACGGCGGAAATCGTTGTAGTCGTTTGGCGCTTCAGTTGAAGGTCGCTCACCTTCTGGTTATTCTTTGCTACGCGAATGAAACGGTTGTTCACGGCTAGGCCGAATCCTTGCAAAAGGGGCTGCGTTATGGTGAGATCCAGAAATCCGCTCGTGTTCGGGTTAATCGCGTAATCCGGACTGTTGACGTCCACCCGATAACTTTGAAATGTGAACTGCACGTTGGTTCCCGAGGGGAAACTTTGGAAATATCCCGCCGCATAGTACCGCGTGTTCTGCAAGAAGAAGGGCACGCCGGCCAGCAGTAGATTGCTAAGCGGCGTGGTTGTGTGCGCAAAGCTGGCTTGTGCAAACAGGCCGGGATCGAGACTAACCGGAGGCGTGCCGGTCGTGATTACCAATCCGCCGCCCGAACCCACGCCGGACCCGGTGTCCGGCAATCCAACCGCACCCGAAGTCACGCCGGTAAGGCTTACGCTTTGCGGTCCGCTGCTGATCGGCAGGCCCACGCCTCTCAGCGCGCTGCCACTCTCAGCTCTACGCAAAACCTCCCGCGCCAGATACGGTGCGTACCTCTGAATCGCGATGTCCAAATTATTTTCCAGCGTCACCGCAATCACATCCTGCACCGACAAATACAAATTCCCCGACCGCACCAGCGACTCCAACCGCGGAGTGTTCGACAACACAGCGGGCGCAATGATCCGCCGCTGGATGTGGAATGGCCTCAGGAGCGGTCCTATGATCCGCGGCTGCTTCGGCTCCTGTATCGACACCTCAGGCGTCTGCGCGAAACACGTCAAGCCAACACACAGAACGGAAAAAACTCTTCGAAAGTAACCCATTGAATAGAATCCTAGTTGATGACGGCCGGCGCGCGCTACCCGCGGAAACCGGCTGCTTGGTTTTCCCAGATTGCCATCCAAGTGCAATTCGCCTTCCACTTGAGATTCGATAGGAGACGGCGTTTTTCAATGTTGTTTCCAACCAGATGGGCCCTCTGGACCCGCGGAAATCCCCGTACTGTCCGATTTCGCTACGAGCTGTCCGATTTCGTCACACGTGGGGCAGGGCCATGCCATGCCAAATCATTCAACGAACGTTTTTATAAACCTTCCCGCCCTTCATCACGAACACAACCCTCCGCACAGCAGTAATGTCCTCCATCGGATTCCCCTCGGTAGCCACCAGATCCGCATCGAACCCAGCCGCAACAGTTCCAATTCGATCTCCCAGCCCCAGCGATTCAGCGGCCACCGACGTCGCACTACGCAGCGCCTCCATCGGAGCATCGTGACCTTCCTTCACCCGGTAGACAAACTCTTCCGCATTCCTCCCATGCGCGCCCGCCACCGCGTCCGTGCCGAAAACCACTTTCACGTGATGCGATCGCGCCCGCCGCAGAACATCGGCCGTCGGCTCCAGCGCCTTCTCGAGCGCCGTGAATGTGGACTCCGGAAAACTGAAGCTCGCACGATTATCCAGATAATTGTGCAGCACCAGAAAATTGGGATCGAAATAAGTGCCCCGCTCAGCCATCAGCGCCAGAGTCGCGTCATCCAGGAAATCTCCATGCTCGATGGACGTGCAGCCGGCCAGCACCGCGGCCCTCGCGCCATCCGTTCCGATAGCGTGCACCACCGCGCGCAATCCCACGGCTTTCGCCTCGCCGCACGCAGCTTCAATCTGCGCATCGCTCATGGTCTGCGCTCCGCCCGCGCCTAGTCCAGATGTCGCGAATAACTTGATCACGTCCGCGCCTTCCGCTTTGCTCTTGCGCACTAGCGCGCGAATCTCGTCCGGCGTCCCGCTCTTATCGGTGATCTGCCGCACCGAAGTCAGGATGCGCGGGCCAGGCAGCGACCCTTCCGAAATCCGGTCGCGAACATCCACATCCATCGCTGCTCCCACGCTCTGGACTGTCGTGAAACCGCCTTCGAGCGTGAGCCACGCGTTCTCCGCCGCATAGAGTGCCGAAGCTTGCAGCGGCTCGCTCTGGTTCACTAATTTGTGGTGTGAATCGAAATGCCACGTCAAATGAATGTGCGTATCAATCCAACCCGGCATCACTGTGAGATCGCGCAGATTGTAAGTCGGAGTGTCTTTTCCCGGCGCCACGCTCTGAATGCGCGAACCCTCAACCACAATCTGCTGGTTCTTCAGCACCCCGCCTTTGCCATCCAAAACAGCGCTAGTCTCAAGCACAATCGGCTGAGCAAATCCGGCTGCACTCAACAAGAATGAAACCCGAAGTAGGCGAACAACCACCCCAGAATTGTACAACCAACCAGAAACCAGAAACGAGAAACGAGAAACGAGAAACGCGTTAGCGGACGCCAACCAACCCCGAATTCCCAGCCACGCCATTGACCGAGATCCCCAGCGGCTGATTCCCCGCCCCAACCTGCGGCACGCGCACATTCACCTGATACAACCCCGCAAACCCGGGCGCCAATCCCGCAAACGCCACCTGCGCGGATTGCCCACCGATACTCGCGCTGACCGTTCCCGTCACATGCGAGAGCGGATTCGCGGAAGCAGCCGCTCCCGTAGCAACCGCATGATCCACCGGTCCAAGCCCCGTCATGAACACAGCAATCACGCTACCCACCTCGGCCGGGTTCGCCGGTGTGTTCGCACTGCCATCCAGATTCACCGCCGCAGCTTGCCCGCCGGACCCAAGGAACAGTCCAGGTGCTACACCTTGCACCGTGACATTGCTGGACCCCACCACGTTCCCACCCAATTTCACCACCACTGCCGCGCTCCCCGCCGTCGCCTGGAACGGAACCTGCGCATTGATCTGCACCGGGCTGGCATAAAAAATCGGCGCCGTGATTCCACCGATCGTTACCGTGGCTCCTCCAAGTGTTGTAGGCAGCGGCAATCCCGCCGCTGGCAATGTTGCTTGCGCCATCCCCGAGCCATAAATCGAAATGATCGATCCGGGCGCCGTTATCGCCGCTTGTCCACTAGCCGCATTCGCAACCGCCAGCGTTGGACCCGCCAGCAGCCCGAATACCGCCAGCGAATCTTGCGTCCCCACGTACGCCTTGCCGTTAGCAATAGTGGGAACCGAATATTTCACGTAGCTGTCCAGTGCGTCGCGCGAGCTGTTCTGGCTGCTGTTATACAACTCATGGCCCAGATTCGACGCATCGTAAGCATGCAAAATATTCGATGATTCCAGCACCCACGCAATCCCATTCGACACGCCGTTGGCCGAAATCGAGGGCACGCTGCCGGGATAACCGAATGCGGCGCTCGACTGGGAACTCGGCGAGTTCCCGAGCGTTGCGTTCACCAGCGAAAACGCCTTCAGGTTATCGCCCGACCCGCCGAAATAAACCGTCTTGTTGAAATACGCCGGATTGCCGAACAATCCTCCGATTACCCCCGGTAACGACGCCACAATCTCAGTGTCTGCTCCCGCTTGCCACTTGCCTAGATTGTCGCGATCCAGAACATAGATCCGGCCCTCCTTGCCCGCTCCCACCATCAAGTGAGGATGGCTCGCGCTACCCGCTTCATCACCGCACAGCGCCACACCCGCCGATCCCACATCCAAATCGGCATCGTCTAGAGCGGAAAAGTTGAACGGAGCGAAATAATCCACCAGGGTGAGACCCTGCGTGCTTGCCAGCTTGATGTAGCTCTCGCCCAAGTCGCCCCCAGCACTCGGATAATCGAATGTGCCGTTGCCCGCCACCAAATAGATGTTGCTATTCGCGTCCGCCGCCGGTGCTGCCCCGCCTTCCCAAAACGAACCCTGATTCCCGTTCGGCGTATTGTTATAAACCGACACCTGTGCCAGCGTCTTCGCGTCGTATCCCATTAGCCAGCCATGATAGGTCCCGCTGTCGCAATGCGACGAGAACGCGGCGTAAACCACCCCGTTCAATAACAGCAGACCCGGGCGCTGCTTATAGTTCCGCGGCGCAAAAACCAGCGTGCTGCCGCCCTCGCCCGTCCCAGGATAAACAGCTTGAATCGCCACCGGACTCCCCTGATGTTCCGCGCCGCTCGAAATATCCAGTGCATGCAGCCGATGTACATAAGTCGCTGAGCCGCCCGCGGATTCCTTAGTCATCGCCACCACATACACAGTTCCACTCGCCGGATCTGCCACCGGCGTGCTGGTGATGCCAAGCTCCGGGACAATCTGGTCGCAACCAGTGTCGGCATACGGCACCGTGGTTACGCCCGCGGCGGGATTGATAAAGCTCACGTGCCATAGCGGCGCGGCGTTTGCTCCGGCATGGCTATCGGCATCAAATGCATACACGCTATCGTGCTCGGTAGCCACCAACACCACGTTGTGCGTGCCCTTGCCGGCAATGTTCACGTTCCCCACATACAACGGCTGTCCATAAACATAGCCATCCAGCGCAAAGGAAACCAATTTTCCGAACTGGCTCTGGTTCACATTAGCGGGTGTAAGCAGCGTCTCATTCAGGTTCGCGCCGGCCCGGCTGTTGTCGTATTGGTAAGTGAGCACGTTCACTTGCGCGCCCAGTGGAAGCATTGCGGCTAACATAAAGACAACACGAACGGACGCAAGAATCATTGGTTCCCCCAAAAAAAGCGGCTGGGTCCATTTTACGCCAAAGTGAGCAGTTTTGAGCAGACTCCGAGTAGCTAAAGTGCTCTGATTGTTAGTGTGTATTTAGAAATCCAACCTTGGTTAGCCATTCGCGGGCCAAATTTCGGCTGGGTTACAACAAGAGGTTACATCAAGGTTGATGAAACCACCCGCAACCTGATTCGGTCTAACCGATCGTGGCAGGGAGATTGCTTCTACCCGCGTAGCCGCGTCCGAAGATAACTTAACTTACCTCGATCTTTCGTGGAGGATCTCGTGCAAAACACTCAAAAGTCTCTAGTCTGTCTCGGCGCCTTCTTGGTCGCCCTGGTGTGTTCTTCTGATACAGCCCGCGCCCAAAATGCAACGCTCGCGGCCAACCCGACGCAACTGACCTTCAGTGCGCAAAGCGGGACCATCGCCCCGCAAACGGTCATAATAACCTCTTCTGCCGGGTCCACCAACGTTGCGGTGTCGGCCCTTTCGACCAACGGTTGGCTAACGGTCACGCCCACTAGTGGAACAACGCCGCTGCAACTAACGGTCTCCGTAAATCCGGCGCTTTCAAGCTTGGCAACCGACGACGGCTTCATAAACATCAATGCCACCAATGCCTCTCTCTCTGTGCGCGCCGAGCTCGATACCGTGGCTGGGGTCAGCCCACTTTCTGCAAACCCGAATTCTCTGAGCTTTCCGTTTTCTGTGAACAGTACCGTTCCGTCTAGCCAATCCGTGACACTTTCGAGCAGCAACTCTAACACGACAACTTTTACCGCAACTGCTAGAACCGCCGACGGTGGCAATTGGCTGACCGTGAATCCCCAATCCGGCAACATCTCGGGCGGACTCGAAGTCACCGTGAACCCTACCGCATTGCCCGCCACCAGCTTGGGCCCATTCAGCGGAGTGGTTGCCATCAATGCCCCAGGAACTAATGGCATTAGCTTGCCGGTATTAGTTACTCTCGCCGGGACCCCCGCCATCCAAGTCGGTTCCACCCAACTTAGTTTTGCCTGGCAAATAGGAACCAATGCGCCCGGTGCGCAATCCTTCTCCGTCACCAGCAGCACTGGCGCCAGTGTCCCATTCACGGCATCGGCCACGACGTCTTCCTGTGGAAGCTGGCTGGTAGTTTCACCGGAAAGCGGCGCAACACCCAGCACCATCACCGCACAGGTGAATACATCGGGCCTCACCACCGCCCAAAACTGCTCCGGAAATATCAATATCTCCGCGCCCAACGCTACCAACCCCAGCGTCGTCATTCCAGTAAGTCTTCTGGTCAGCGCAAACCCACTTCTCTTAGTTCCGTCCACCGGGCCAACGTTCACTTACCAAATCGGCACCAGCACGCAACCCGCTGTCCAGAACGTTCAGATTACAAGTTCCAGCACGCCGCTGAGCTTCACCGTTACCTCAGCCGCAACCACCGCCGGCGGATCGAACTTCCTGACCGTGGCTCCTATTACCGGCACCACGCCCCAGTCGCTCGCGCTCACTGTGAATCCGTTCGTACTCTCGAGTCTTGGACCCGGTACCTACAGCGATACCGTTACGTTGACTTCCACTGGCGCGGGTAATTCGCCGCAGACCTTCGTCGCCACTCTTACAGTAAGTAGCAATCCCCTGCTCACCTCGAGCGTTGGATCTCTAACGTTCAATTACGAGCTTGGCCAGACCGCGCCCACTAATCAGACCATCGCAGTTGGGAGCACCGCCTCTCCGCTGGGTTTCCAAGTCGCCGTCACTACCAGCAACTGCCAAGGGTTCCTTACAGCTACTGCGAACAACGGAAGCAGCGGCCTCACTTACCTCAGTCAGAACCAGGTAGTGGCATCCGTGAACCTCGCTGGACTCACCATCCCTCAGGTCTGCAACGGGAACATCACACTAAGTGTTCCGAATTCGTCCACACCCGCGCTGTCCATTCCGGTCACATTGAACATCAGCAGCAAGGCTCTTCTCAGCGTCAGTGCCAATTACCTCAACCTCACGTTGTTGTCCGGAGCCAGCCCTACCACTCAGACAGTTTCACTAACCAGTACCGATTCCACGGTGCTTGCATTTACCGCAACCGCTGCCACCAATCCCGTTGGATTGACGTGGCTCTCGGTCGCGCCCAATAGCGGGGATACCCCCAGCAACCTGCTCATCACCATCAATCCCGCGAATCTTGGCGTGGGCACCTACGACGGCACCATTACCCTCACTTCTCCGGGCCTGCCGTCTCAGGTCATCCATGTGCACTTAATAGTGGCGTCTTCCAGCGTAAGTGCCACCCCGCCCAGTCTCGCGCTCACGCAGCCAGTGGGCGGAGCCGCTGTAAGTCAAACCGTGCAGATCAGTGGAGTTCCGGCCGGGACAACCATCGGTACCTTGGTTACTACTTTCCTCGGAACGGGTTGGCTCCAAGCCACCGCATCAGGCGATGTGGTTACAGTAACAGCCACTGGCACCAACCTTGCCCTAAACACTTATAGCGGAGTGGTGACGGTGATCGTGCCGGGCGCTGGAAACAGCCCGTTGTATATCCCGGTTACGCTGACCGTCGGCGCGGCAGACGCTCTGGTGCTCTCCACCAACACCGTAAGCTTCGGTTATCAGATAGGCAGCAACGTGCTGGCAGGGCCCACAACCGTGCAAGTATCGGCTACTGGGGCGAACGTGCCTATCACCGCAACCTTCACGCCTTCCACCGGAGGCAACTTCGTGACGGTTACCCCAGCCACCGGCACCACGCCGGTTACGCTCAGCATCGCGCTCAATACATCCGTCTTGACTACGCTCGGAGCCGGAACTTACACCGGTAACGTGGTCGTGGCTTCCACCAGCATTCCGGGCGGTAGCCTGACCATCAAAGTGAATCTCACTGTCACTGGACCCAGCGGCCCGGCCCTCGGTTCCGTCGTCAATGGCGCCAGCTTCCTGCCTGGAGCCGTTTCACCCGGCGAGCTGATCTCCATCTTCGGCACAAATCTTGGACCCACCCCCGGCATCAACTTTACGCCGGACAATGGCCACGTTGATACCACACTAGGTGGCGTCACGGTAACGTTCAACAACGTACTCGCACCGCTGATTTACGTTGGCCCTCTCCAGATCAATGCCATCGTGCCCTATGAAGTGGGATCTGTCCCGCTGGGCACATCCATCAACGTTGTTGTGACCTTCGGCGGTGTCATCTCGGCCGCCTTCTCGGTCATAACTACCGCCACTGAACCCGGCATCTTCTCGGCGAACCAGACCGGCAACGGCCAGGGAGCCATCCTGAATGCGAACGAGAGTCAGAACAACGCCAGTAATCCGGCTCCCAAAGGCAGCACCGTGTCGATCTACGCCACTGGCGAAGGAGCGTTGAACCCAGCAGTTGCCACCGGCTCCATGTCCGGACCATCGCTACCTCTGCCCAAGCCCATCGCCAACGTCTCAGTCACCATCGGTGGCCAACCCGCGTCGATCTCCTATGCGGGCGAAGCGCCAGGTGAGGTTTCAGGCGTCCTTCAAGTGAACGCCGTCATCCCGAACAATGTCAGTTCGGGAAATCAGTTGGTGGTGCTTACCATCGGCAATAACTCCAGTACGCAGCAAGCCATCACGGTAGCTGTGCAGTAAACTACTCATACCGCAGCGCGCTCATCGGATCAATTCCGGTGGCGCGCCTCGCGGGCAAATATCCAGCCAGTACCGTCACCGCGATGATGACGCCAACCGCGGCGATCATCACCACAGGATCGTTCGCTTTGATCCCAAACAACTGGCTCTCCACCAGCCGACCCAGCCCCAACGCCGCCAGCACGCCCGCGGCAACTCCGGTGCCCACCAGCACCATCACTTCGCCAAGAATCAGCCGCAGTACATTCGCGCGGGACGCCCCCAACGCAATGCGGATTCCGATCTCCTGCGTCCTCCGCGCCACCGCATAAGCCGTAACTCCGTACAATCCAACCGATGCCAGCAGCGTTGCCAGCACCCCGAACGTGACCGAGAGCCACGCAAACAGCCGATCCAAGAAATGCGTCTCCTTGATCTGCGTCTCCACGGTCTTCACATTAAAAACCGGCAGCGACGCATCCAGGCTCATCACACTTTGCCGCGCCGCCTGCGCCAGCGATAGCGGATCCCCGCCTGTGCGCAGATAGAATGCCACCTCGGAGGGAGTCTCATCCTGCAACTCCGGCGTGAATGTCCACGGCTTGTCTTTTTCCCGCAGATCGCCGCCCTTCATATCGCGCGCGACGCCCACGATCTCCTTGTCGAGTGGCCCATCGCCACCCCATCCGATGCGCTGACCCAGCGGACTCTCGCGAGGGTAAAAACGCTTCGCAAACGTCTCGTTCACGATCACAACCTTCGGAGCACCCACAGCGTCTCGCTCCGTGAAATCGCGCCCAGCGATCACGCGAGCCCCAGTGGTCTGAAAAAATCCCGGCAGCACCTGATTGAAGCCCGGATTCATATCTTCACCCTCGTGCGGATGATATCCTTCCACGTGTACCGTATTCGTCCAGTTATCATCCGCCAGCACCGGGTACGACGCACCGCTGGCCGCCGTCACTCCCGGCAACCGCTGCAGCCTGTTTTGGAGCTCCACAAAAAGGTGCCTGGCGCGATCCGGGCCGTAACGGTGCAGTGATGGATCAATCGTCACCGCCAGCAATTGCGTGGTCTCAATCCCTGAGTTCGTTCGGAGCAGCGTATATAGGCTCCGCGCAAACAGCCCCGCACCCACCAGCAGTAACAGCGACAAAGCCACCTGCGCCGATACCAGCAGCTGTCGCAGCCTGGTCTGGCCCGATCCCGATGAATGCTT
>JBEKJJ010000120.1:0-20697 GCA_050011295.1 Bryobacteraceae bacterium | reverse complement strand
GTGGTGATCATGAATATCATGTTGGCGGTGGTGACGGAGCGCACGCACGAAATCGGGATCCGCAAGTCGGTGGGCGCGCGCCGCCAGGACATTCTCAATCAATTCTTGGTGGAGTCGTCCATGCTGGCCGGCATTGGTGGATTGCTGGGCGTAATTTTCGCCTGGCTGGTCGCAGTACTGGTTCGCACCCTGACGCCTGTACCCATGTCCGTTCCCATTTCAGCAGTGCTGATTGGCGTAGCGCTTTCCACCATTGTTGGACTTTTCTTCGGGATCTATCCTGCCCAACAAGCGGCCAAGCTGGATCCGATCGAAGCATTGCGGGTGGAGAGATGACACTTGTCGAATTAGGCTCGGCAGTCGGTCTAGCGCTGAATACTGTGCGTGAGCACAAGATGCGCTCGTTCCTGACCGTGCTGGGCGTGATCATCGGCACCGGAACCATCATTGGCGTAGGTTCCATTATTGCCGGCCTGGATGGCGCAATTACCAACGTTCTGCGAAGCTTCGGAACCAATACTGCGGTTGTTTTCAAGTTTCCGTTCTTGAGCGCCGTGACCGACGAGGAAGTGCATCGCAAGTCGCTCAATTACGAGGACGCGGTCGCAATCGCGGAGCGCTGCCCCTCGGTGCTGCATGTGAGCCCTTACCTGTTTCCCAATACGTTCGGGACCGGGCCGCAAATTAACATCGCGCGCTACAAAGGCCAGGAGCTGTACCAGCCGGACATTGGAGGCACGGAAGAATCCTATGTGGCGGGCGGATCGGCCGAGATGAGTGAAGGCCGCTTCTTCACCGATGCCGAGAATCAGCATCACCTGCCGGTAGTGTCGATTGGCGCTGACGTTCCGCGCGCGCTGATGAACGGCGAAGATCCCATTGGCAAATGGATCGATGTGAACGGCCACAAATTCGAAATTATTGGAGTAATGAAGCGGCCGGCCGCGTCATTTCCAGGCCAGAACGATGTCCGCCTTTTGTTGCCCTATTTCACAATGAAGAAGATGTTCCCGGCTGCGAGGGAGAACATGCTGATCGTTGTGGCACAACCAGGCCTGTTGCCCGCGGCCATAGACGAGACGCGAGCGGTGATGCGAATCCAGCGTCACGTGCCGCCGAACAAGCCTGATGATTTTTCCATTTCCACCTCCGAACAAATGGTGCAGCAGTTCCACAGCGTGACGGCCATGGTTGCGATGGTCATGGTGGTATTGAGTTCGATTGGGCTTCTGGTAGGCGGCATCGGCGTGATGAACATCATGCTGGTGTCGGTGACTGAGCGCACGCGCGAGATCGGTATCCGCAAGGCCATCGGTGCGCGGCGCGCGGACATCGTGCTGCAATTCCTCACCGAAGCCGTGGTGTTGACGGGCTTGGGCGGCCTGATCGGCATGACATTCGGATGGATGATCTCGCTGCTCTGCCGCCTGGTTTTCCCGAGCCTGCCAACCGCGGTACCTTTGTGGGCCGCCGTATTGGGCGTGGTAGTGTCCGTAGCGATCGGACTCTTTTTCGGAATCTGGCCGGCAAATAAAGCGGCACGGTTGGATCCGGTAGTTGCGCTGAGGTACGAGTAAAACAACGTTTCTCGTTTCTCGTTGGGAACGCTCTCGTTGCACTGGATAATCGTCGGGGCGCAGGCCTGACGGAACCGTCGAGCGCCCTAGTTTTTCAGTTTGCACCCAACGAGAAACGAGGAACGAGAAACGGATTTACCGGCTTACCCGTTTCGCCGTACCCCGCAGCGGTGCATGCTTGGTGCGGCTCCCCGTCCGGCTCTGTACCACGGGCGGAGTTTTCAGGACCTTGTTGCAATGCAAACAGCGCGCCATGTCCGATCGGGTGGACAAGTGGCAGCAACTGCAATAAACCTGCGGCAGGGACACGGTGGTCATGAGGGGCAACATTTTCGGCTCCTTTTGTATTTATCGGTTCGAAGCCCCCATCTCTTTAGGGCGTGCGATGATGGGTGCAGGCACTAATGCAAGCTAAACCACAGTCGACCGGGTGGCTAGAGGCGGCCCGGGAGGCCATGGAGATCGAAGCCGAGGCCATTCGAACGGCCGGCCGGCGCCTGGATGACAATCTGGCCCGCGCGGTGGATGTGATTCTTGCCCATCCCGGCAAGGTGGTGGTAACCGGACTCGGCAAGTCCGGCCATGTGGCTCGCAAGATCGTCGCGACATTGTGCAGCACCGGCACTCCCGCAGTATTCCTGCACGCCGCCGAAGCATCGCATGGCGATTTAGGGATTTATGCGCCTGGAGATCCGACATTGATGGTCTCGAAAAGCGGCAATACCGCGGAATTACTGGATCTAATTCCTTTTTTACGCGGTCTGCCCTCGCAGCGCATAGGCATTCTTGGAAATCCGCAGTCGCCTCTGGCGGCCGCAATGGACGTGGTGCTGGATGCTTCGGTGGAGCGCGAAGCGGATCCTGATAGCCTGGCCCCCACGGCCAGCGCAACTGTGGCATTGGTGCTGGGGCACGCGCTCACCGTGGCGTTGATGCGCGCGCGCAACTTCAGTGTCGACGATTTTGGACGTTTTCATCCTGGTGGGCACCTGGGCCGCAGCCTGCGGTTGACGGTAAGCGAGGTGTTGCACGGCCGCGAAGAAATTGCGTGGGCCTGGCCGGAGGATTCGCTCAAGAAAGTAGTAATCGCGATGAGCCACTATCCCCTCGGCGCGGCCTGCGTGACGGATGCGGCCGGAAAACTGATCGGGCTCATCACGGACGGCGATCTCCGCCGGGCGCTGGAAGCTCACGACGACATCCGCGGGCTAGCCGCCGTCGACGTGATGACCGCCAATCCGATTACCGTCTCACCACAAGCCCGCTTGATGGATGCGCTGCGGTTGATGGAGGATCGGCCCTCTCAGATTTCGGTGTTGCCGGTGATCGATCCCGCGAACGGCCAGTGCCTGGGGTTGTTGCGCGTGCATGATATCTATCGCGCGGATCTGGAGTAAGCCAAGGTTCACCCCGCCGGGGTTTTCTCGACCCGCTCCACCAGATCCAACAGCGTCCGCGCCAGCGCCCGCGCGGCGTCCACCTGCAAATGGACTCCGATCTCGAAAGCGCCCGTCAGCTTCCCGCTTTCTTCAGCCAATAGCTTGAGCCGAACAGTTTGGCCGAAGAAGTTGTCGCTCGACGACTCGCCGTCAATGGAAGTTAGATTCAGGCAGCGGGCGCAGCCCGGCAACTCTGGCCCGGGGATCGCGTCGCGCAACCGCTGCGGAAAATAGATGTAATTCGAGCGAGGCCACCTGGCCTGGGATCGAACGCGCTTTCGAGACGCCAGCTTGCGCACGGTTTTTCCTTTCGCTTTCAGGGTAACAATCAGGGTAACAATGTAAAGGATGGCTCGCGACACACTGCTCGACTTCTTCCAAGACTTCGCGGACCTGCCCAACGAATTTCTCATCTACGACGACGGTTTTCGCAGCCATCATTACCGATACAACGAGGTCGCCGCCAAAGCGCAAGCCTTCGCCAGCCGGCTGCGCGACGCCGGTTTCACCAAAGATGACAAACTTATTCTGTATGGGGAGAACCGCCCGGAATGGATCATCGCACTGTGGGGTTGTCTTCTTGAAGGCGTCGTCGCAGTTCCGATTGATTACCGTTCGTCAGCCGAATTCGTCCAGCGCATCGATCAGATTGTAGAGGCTCGCGCGATTCTCATCGGAGACGAAGTTTCGCTGCCGGAATCTCCGAAGATTTCGAGGCTGGCCAGCCTGAATGAGGACCACGCCGCCATCCTTCTGCCTCGCGCGATCCAGAAAGATCAAACCGCCGAGATCATCTTCACTTCCGGCGCCACCGCCGAACCCAAAGGCGTCATCATCACGCACCGCAATATCCTCGCCAACATCGTTCCCGTGGAAGGCGAAGTGCGCAAGTATCGCAAGTATGGACACCCGTTCGCTCCCATCCGCTTTCTGAATCTTCTCCCGCTCAGCCACATGTTTGGGCAGGCCATGGCGACCTTCATCCCGCCCATGCTGCCCGGCGTCGTAGTTTTCATGCGCGGGTTCGATCCCAAAGCAATCATCCGCCAGGTTCGCTCGCGCCGGATTTCCGTACTGGTCTCAGTGCCGCAGATTCTGGAAATCCTGCGCGAGTATTTGCAACAGACTTTTCCGGAGCTGAAGGATCTGCGGCCGTCGAAAATTCACTGGACGCGCAAATGGTGGCGCCATCGCAAAGTCCACCGTCTGTTCGGTTGGAAATTCTGGAGCTTCATTGTCGGCGCCGCGCCGCTTCCAGCCGATCTGGAGGCGTTCTTCTCCGAACTCGGATTCCTGGTAATCCAAGGTTACGGACTGACCGAGACCGCGCCAATCGTCACATTGAATCATCCTTTCCACGCGGGCAAAGGAACGGTCGGGAAGCCGCTCGCGGGTGTTGAAGTGAAGATCGCGGCCGACGGCGAAATTCTAGTGCGAGGCGAAAACGTGACTTCGGGCTACTTCCGCCGTGCTGAGGAAACAGCGCAAGCCTTCGAAGACGGCTGGTTTCATACCGGCGATATCGGAATGCTCCGCGAGAATGGAGAGTTGGTGATCCAGGGCCGCAAGAAGGAAATGATTGTGACGCCCGAGGGTCTGAACGTTTTCCCCGAAGACGTGGAAAGCGTGCTGAATCGTCAGCCGGGCGTGCGTGATTCGGCAGTAATCGGGAATGATCGCGTGCATGCAGTCCTGATTCTTTTGCCCGGCGCAAATGGGGACGAAGTTGTGCGCCGCGCCAACGCGGAGCTTGCGGATTACCAGCGCATCCGCAGCGTTTCGGTTTGGCCGTATGCTGAATTTCCGCGCACCGAAGGAACCGGCAAGCTCAAGCATCACGAGATTGCGAAAGGAACTCCGCCGCCGAAAAAACAAGCCAAGTTCGACGCGAGCATTCCGTTGGAGTCGCTGACCTCGCTAGAGCGCGTAGAACGAATGGTTGCGCTGGGGCTGGACGAAGCGGAGATGGCGGGACGGCCCGAGCCGGACGCTGCAACAGAATTTCCAACCTGGAATCGGCGCCCGCTCGCGCGTGCTGCCCGCCGCTTGCTCCTACCCGGATTCCTTTTGCCGCTCACCCGGATCTTCGCGCACATACATCGCGAGGGCCTGCAGAATTTGGAGGGCCTTGAGCCGCCCGTGATCTTCGCGTCGAATCATCAAAGCTACATGGACGTGCCAGCCATACTCGCAGCGCTTCCGCCTCGCTGGCGATACCGCGTGGCGCCCGCCATGCGCAAGGAATTCTTCGAGAAACATTTCCACGGCAGAAGTTTTACCAACAGCCTGAACTACTACCTGTCAAGCTGGCTTTTCAACTGTTTTCCAATCCCGCAGCGCGAACCTGGCGCGCTGGAAACGCTGCGCTATATGGGAGAGCTGGCGAACGAAAAATGGTGCGTACTGATTTTTCCCGAAGGCAGAATGTCGAGGGGAAGCGAGATCGCGCCATTCCAGCCGGGCATAGGGATGATGGCCTCGAAACTGGAGATCCCGGTGGTTCCGATTCGCATCGACGGCATGAATCGGGTGCTGCACCCGGATTGGAAGATGGCCAGAATGGCCCGGGTCCGGATCGCATTCGGCCCGCCGCTTCATTTAACTGGCAACAACTACCTGGATCTAGCGAAGCAAGTAGAGGCCGCGGTCCGAAGGCTGTAAATTCCGAGCCCCTAGCCCCCAGTCCCGAGCCCCCAGCAAGAGAACAAAAACGCCAACACATCTGCCTGCTCAGCGATTCGCTCGCTCAGCGCGGTGCCGATACCGTGCCCGGAATTACCGCTGGTCCGGAGCAGCACCAGATGCTTTGTTCCGCTAGCCTGCAAACGCGCGACCATTTTGCGGGAGTTCAACGGATCCACGCGCGGGTCGTTATCGCCGGTGAGAAACAACACAGGAGGATAGTTCGTTCCATCCACTACGTGATGATAAGGCGAATAAGCGTACAAGGCTCGAAACTGATCGTCCTCCTTCACAGTCCCAAACTCGGTGACGTTGAACGCGCCGTTGGGCTGCAGCTCCACGCGCAGCATGTCGTAAATGCCGACGTGCGAAACCACTGCGCCAAATAAGTCGGGATGCTCGGTGAGTTCGGCGCCCATCAGCAACCCGCCGTTGCTGCCGCCTTCAATGGCGAGCTTGGCTGGAGTCGTATATTTGTGGTCGATCAAATAACGCGCACACGCGGCAAAGTCGTCAAACACATTCTGTTTTTTCGTCAGCATCCCAGCCTTGTGCCAGGCTTCGCCATACTCCCCGCCGCCCCGCAGATTCGCAATGGCGACCACAACTCCATGGTCCAGCAGCGGCCTGTTCTCGATAGAAAAGAATGGCTGCAAACTGATGTTATAGCCGCCGTAGCCAGTGAGCAGCACCGGATTAGTTCCATCCAGCTTGGTGCCTTTTTTACGAATGATGTTGATCGGGACGCGCGTGCCATCCTTCGAGATCGCGAAGTCGCGGACCACTTCGGAGTCGCTGAAATCCGCGGCCGACGTTTCGAATAGCGCCGTTCGGGTCGCTTTCTTGGCCACGGGGTCAAAACGGAACCAAGCCGGTGGCTCCAGAAAGCTCGCGTTCTGGAACAACAGCTCATCGCCATTCGAGCGCGTCATCTGATAAATCGCAGATACGGGCAGTACGGGCACCAAACCCTGCAGTTTCCCCGCGCTGTCGAAGACCCGAATCTCGGATGGTCCGCCTGTTTGGTCCTCGATGTAGAGGAAATTCGCCGCTGGCTCAAAACCGGCGATGACGTTCTTGCTTTCCGGCACCAGCGTTTGAGCGTCCGCGACCAACGGCTTCTCCATCGAAGCTCTCAAGATCTTCCCTTTGGGTACGTTCAGGTGCGACAACAGATATAGACTCCCATCTGGCCCGAACTTCGCGGAGCTGATTTCATCCGAGAGCCGCGCGATCTGGTGCCACTGACCGGAGGGCCCCAGCAGATAATGCGCGAACTCACCGCCGTCGCCATTGGCCATGGACGCCAGAACGTAGCGCCCATCGCCGGACGCTAGTAATTGGATCTCGGCGATACGCGGAAACTCCTTGCCGATCGAATACTGATCCTGCTTAATGTCGGTACCCAGCCGATGAAAATAAACTTGCTGATAGAAATCCAGATCCGCCGCCGGACGCTCGCCGGATCTCGGATAACGGGTGTAGTAAAAACCCGTGGAATCGGCATTCCACGCCACGCTGCCGCCGGCTGTTCCACCGTTGACGCGTGGAATCGCGGCGCCGACTTCCTTCCCCGTCGCCACCTCGTAGACATGAACATCTCCGCTCTCGCTTCCGCCTTTCGCCAGCGAGACGGCCACGTATTTGGCGTCGGTCGAGGGAACGTAGAAATCCATGGATGTCCCGCCGCTTGCGTCCAGCTTGTTGGGATCCAGAACTACGCGCTCGGATTCCGGCTGGTCGGCGGATGTCATCGTCACTAGCATGGGCTGCTCGGCCGGCGGCTGGGCCTTCAGCGCGAACAGGACGCCCTGGCGCATCGTTAGGCGAAAGTAATGGAGCGTTTTGTGTTCTACCAGCCGCTTCAGCTCTTCGACAAACCCGGCTCGCGTCGGAAGCGAGTCCAAATATTTGCGCGCATATTTGTTCTCGGCAGCGCTCCAGGTGCGCACGGCAGGGTCGGAGTAGTTTTCAAGCCAACGATAATCATCCGTCACCTGGACGCCGTGGTACACGTCAGTAACCGGTTTCTTAGGAGCGGCGGGGGGCTGGGCCGAAGCGGTCACGGCCGCCCACGCGGCCAGGCAACAGGTGAGACGAAACATTTCGCTATTGTACCCCCGCTAGGGGAGATGCCTGAGCCGGTGCTCCAATGAATTCTCAGGAAAATTGGTACGCATGGGCGATGGACGGCCTGCGGCCACGGCGGTCTAATTGAGCATGACTCGCTGCCCGAGTTGCAACGGCATCATGACGCCCAAGGAGAAGGAGTGTTATGCCTGCGGCGAGCGGTCCCCCAAGAGTGGGACTAGCCCCTCCATGCGCGCGCGCTGGGCTACCTTCGTCAGCGTGGCGTTCTTCGCATCCCTGGCCCTCACCGTCGCATCGTTGTTCGTTGCCGACTACACGCCGCCATTCATCGCTTGCATAACAGCAACGGTGGTCCTGTTGTTCCTGAAAAGATCCTCGGATCAGTTCACGCGCGTGAAGCAGTAGGCCGTCCCTGCCCGCCTCCCACCAGCACCCACCTCCCACCGTCCAGTAGTGTTCAATAGGTAGTTATGCCCCAAATGGAAGACCTCACCATTACCGGCGCCTTGTGGGACTACATGCGCCGCGTCACGCTACGGGAACCACCTATCCTGCAGCGGCTGCGCGAGGAAACCGCCGGTCACTCGCAAGCTACCATGCAGATTTCTCCAGACCAGGGCCAATTTATGGCGCTGCTCATGCACCTTCTGGACGCGCGCAAGACCCTCGAGATCGGTGTGTTCACCGGTTATAGCTCGCTCGCAGTTGCCCTCGCGCTTCCTGACGACGGACATATCATTGCTTGCGACGTGAATGACGAATGGACGTCCATCGCGCGCCGCTACTGGCGCGAGGCGGGTATGGAAAAGAAGATTGATCTGCGCCTCAGGCCCGCGCTCGAAACTCTGGACGCCCTCATCGCGGCCGGCGAGGGCGGCCGGTTCGACTTCGCGTTTATCGATGCCGACAAGCAGAATTACGCCAATTATTTCGAGCGCGCCCTGGTGTTGGTCCGGCCCGGCGGATTGATCGCGATCGACAATGTCCTGTGGTACGGACGCGTGATCGATCCTTCGGTGAAAGACGCGGATACCGTGGCAATCCGGGCCTTCAACGAAAAACTCCACGTGGATGAACGTGTCTGGCTGAGCATGTTGCCGGTGCGCGACGGGCTAACCCTAGCCTGCAAGAAACGATAACGTGGCGCAGGCACTCATGCCTGCAGCGTCCACACTCGTGTGGACGCCTTGCATCCGGTAGCTCGATGCCCGCATCTAACCTCCCATGTCCAACGCGCCCCGCTATTTCGAAGACTACCTTCCTGGAACGGTCCACGAATTCGGATCCGCCAAAGTAGAAGAATCCGAAATCATCGAATTCGCGAAGCGCTTCGACCCGCAGGATTTTCACACCGATCCCGAAGCCGCGGCACGGGGGCCTTTCGGCGGTCTCATTGCTAGCGGCTGGCACACTGGCGCTTTGATGATGCGCATGATCGTGGACAATTACCTGTCGAAAGCATCCAGCCTGGGCTCTCCCGGGATCGATGAATTGCGCTGGCTGCGCCCAGTCCGCCCGGGCGACACGTTGCACCTGCGAGCGACCGTTCTCGATACCAAGCGCTCCCAATCCAAGCCCGATCGCGGCGTGGTGTGGACACTGACTGAAGTTCTAAATCAGAATGGAGAAGTGGTAATGAGCGTGAAAGCCATGACGCTGATCCGCTGCCGTGAAGCAGCTTGAGTCTAGTACATTAGGCTCATGCCGAATTTCGATCTGAGCGCCATCTGGGAACAACACACCGCGCACGAATTTTCAACCCGCGACACCGAGGCCACGCTCGACACCATGGTGACTGACGCCTACGTCAATCACATCCCGGTGATGACGGGCGGCGACGGAAAAGAAGAACTTCGCCGCTTCTACTCCACCGACTTCATCCCCAAAATGCCGCCTGACACCACGCTCACTCCGGTCTCGCGAACCGTCGGCTCCGACCAGTTAGTGGACGAAATGATCTTCAGCTTCACTCACTCAGTGGAAATGCCGTGGATGCTTCCAGGAGTGGCGCCCACCAACAAACGCGTGGAGATCCCGCTAGTAGTGATCGTGCATTTTCGCGACGGCAAGCTCGCGCATGAGCATATCTATTGGGATCAAGCGTCAGTGTTGAAGCAGATCGGCCTATTGACGGACCTAAATCTACCGGTGTACGGTGCGGAAACGGCCCACAAAGTGCTCCATCACACCATTTGAGGGACTCGACGTCTAATCTAGTGATGAAACGTTTGTCGGCCTGGGCCATGGTCATCGCGTTGATCAACGTGATCACCCTTTGCCCGCTGCTGGCCGCCGGCATGCCGCCAAGTTCGTCCTGTTGTTCTCATTCCAAAGGACCATCGCTGCCTTGCACTGAAAGCACGGGCCGCAATTGCCCTTACGTTCTTTTGGAAAAGGCTAAATCGGAGCGAGGCTTGCCCGCTATCGATCTAGCGGCCGTTCCCGCAAGCGTGGGTGCGGAATTTCACCCAGAGGATTGGTTTTCCGCGTCTCTAGTCCCCAGCTATTTCAAGGATGCATCAGGTTCCTATCTGCTACACCGGGTTCTCCGGATCTGAAAATCACACGCCGGTACAGCGTGTGTAATCAAACTTCAAAATTTCGGAAAGGAGAATTGCAATGAAAAAACTCAGCAAACTTATGACGAGCCTCGGGCTCTTGACGGCGCTTCTGGTTGGAGGCGCTATTTCGGTGGCGGCGGCCAGTGGCTGCTGCGGTCCGAGTTGCGGTGGCGACTGCCATTGCTCGTGCTGCCAGAAGTAGCAGCGAGAGGGGGGCGCAAGCCCCCTTCTTATTCGCGTTCATCCGCGTTCATTCGCGGCTAATGAAAGATTTTCTTCGGGATCATGGCATGCACACCTTTGTTCCCATCCACCAGTTGCGTGATGCAGAGATCCACAGCCACGCTGGCCAGCATGTAGGCGTCCTCGCGGCTCATATGTTTTTCGTTCGCCAGAAAGTCGACAGCTTCGCGAATCGCGAGCTTCGTCGCCTCGTTCAAATCTTCATGCAGCCCCATCGCGATGTAGTGCGTGGGCGTTTCGGCCCGCGGCCACTTCAGATGCATGTCCTTGCGAACCACAAACTGAAACGTCCCGGTGAGTTGGGTTTCGAGCGCCGTGATATCCACCTCGCCGTTGCCTTGTCCGGCATGCCCATCGCCCACTTCGAACAATGCGCCCTTGGCGTGCACGGGAATGTAAAGCGTGGTTCCCACCACCAGTTCTTTGTTATCCAGATTTCCGGCGTGGACCCACGGCGGCGCGCTGCTGATGCGGCCGTTGGCTTCGGGCGGTGCAATCCCCATGCTGCCGAAGAACGGACGCAGGGGAATCTCCACCGAATCGCTGAAATGTCCCAACATGCGCGTGCGATCCAGCGGAATGATTTTGGTTCGAGCAAACGGGAAATCGTCGGGAAGAAAACCCGCGCCCGGCCGAAAGCTGTTATACGCGAACGTAGACGTGAGCTCGATCTTGAGAATTCGAAGCTCCAGCACGTCCCCGGGCTCGGCTCCTTCCACATAAATTGGCCCCGTGAGGATGTGGCCGCCGGGTCCACGGTCCGTTACGTCTTTGTAAATAGCTCGCAGAGCGTCCGGGATTTGGTCCGGCCGTGCGCCGGCTGCTTCCAGCCGCGCGGGATTCCCGGAAACGGTTTCCACCCTCACTGTGTCTCCCGAGTGGATGGTCAACACCGGTTTCGCGGAGGCCGAATAGTAGCCCCACACCACGGTTTGAGGGGTCGCTTTCAATTCGAAATTCTCGGCGTAACACCACCAAGAGGTGCTGATAAGGCAGAATAAGAGAAGTCTCAACATGGGCACTGCTGATGATATCAGCTTGACCCGATAGATAGCTTTGGATAGGCTTACAAGTTTGATGGGGCTCACAAGGGGGTTTTAGCTTGGTCCTACTGCTCTTTGGACCGCCAGGTAGCGGTAAAGGGACGCAGTCGCGGCTGATCACGAACTGGTTGGGGATTCCGGCGATTTCGACGGGTGATATGCTGCGCTCTGAAATTCAGGGCGGCACGAAATTGGGTGAAGCGGTCCGGTGCATCATGACCAGCGGGGGATTGGTGGGTGACGATCTCGTGAATGAGATGCTTGCGCATCGGGTGTCGCGACCCGACTGCGTGAACGGATTTCTGCTGGATGGTTATCCGCGGACGGTGTATCAAGCCGAGTATCTGGATTGCTTGATCGCCGAGCGATCCTTACCCAAGCCGATCATCCTGCATCTGGATGTACCGCTAGATGCGCTGCTGGGACGGCTGACTTCCCGCCGGCAATGTCCAACCTGCGGGACCATTTACAATCTGCTGCACCAGCCTCCCAAGAAAGCCGGCATTTGCGACAACGATGGCACACCGCTGATTACCCGCAGGGACGATCAGGAAGAGGTGGTTCGCGAACGGCTGCGTACCTATGAGGCGCAGACCCGTCCGGTGCTGGCGCACTATCAGGACCGCAAGCACTACTATCAAATTCGTGGCGACCGGTCACCGCAGTATATCTTCGAGGAGATCACGGGCATTATCGAACCGCTGCTCTCGAAGAACCAGGCCGCCAAATAGCTCGTCTCATTTAAAAGCTCCTACGCCAGGATCTGATCCCGCATACCGCCGTAGGCGATTGCCCGGACCATCCCTTTGGTATACATGTCGTACGGGAACCCAACCTCAATCCGGCTTGCCTCGTCCAGCGTTCTTAATTGGTCCGTTGACAGCGTCGCGTCGAGGCTCGCGAGATTATCCTGCAACTGGGCAAGCTTTCGCGCGCCGATAATCGGAATCACCGGCACCACGCGGTAGCGAAGCCAAGCCAACGCAACCTGCGCCATGCTGCGCCCGGTCTCATCAGACACCGCTTTCACGGCCGCCACGATGCGATCGGTCCGTTGTTTCTCGGGCACGAAATCCTTCATCATGTCGCTGTTCATACGGCCGGATTCGGCCGCCCCGTGGCCATGGTATTTGCCGGACAGGATGCCACCGGCCAGTGGCGACCACGCGGTCACGCCGACGTTCAGCGCCTTGGCCATCGGAACCAGCTCCCGCTCCACCGTTCGCTCGATCAAACTGTATTCAATCTGCAATCCGATGAAGGGTGACCATCCCCGCAGGTGTGCGAGCGTGTTGGCCTGCGCGATCCACCAGGCCGGCGCGTCCGAAATGCCGGTGTACAGCACCTTGCCTGCGCGAACCAGGTCATCCAGCCCTCGCATGACCTCCTCGACCGGCGTAATCTGGTCCCAAATGTGGAGCCAATAAAGATCAATATAGTCGGTCCGCAGACGCTTCAGGCTGGCTTCCACCGCCTGCATCATATTCTTGCGCTGGTTGCCGGCGGCGTTCGGGTCGGTACCCGGCATTGCATTGCTGTATTTCGTGGCCAGCACCATGCTCTGCCTGTGACCCTCCATGAACTCGCCGAGGAACACTTCGCTGGTCCCGTTCGTGTAGACGTTGGCAGTGTCGATGAAATTGCCCCCGGCCCCGCGGAAAGCGTCGTACACTTTGCGTGCCTCATCCTTCGCCGTGCCCCAGCCCCACTCCTCGCCGAAGGTCATGGCGCCGAGCGCTGCCTCTGAAACTCGAAGTCCGCAGTTACCCAAGAGCCTGTATCGCATACAAGACCAGTCTAACGAACGGTCACATCCAGCAGAGCCAGCCAATACTGGACGGATTGCAGCGCAAATCCGACCAGGATCAAGACAACTCCGTACACTCCCATCCGCTTCTCGGGCACATGATCGGCCGCCCATTCGACGAACGGTGTGCATGAGCCGATTACTACTGTGACCACGCCCAGTGCCAGCCCTGTTCTTAGCCCGACGGCGATAGCATGCTGCGGCTGCTGTGCGATCAAGCTGCTTACGTAGCCGGTCACGGCGTAGCCGGCCGTGCGATTCAGACCCGCTAGCACTTGGAAACGCGACACCCGCGGACGAACGGCGGGCTTATAATCCACCGTCGGCCGGATTCCAATCCGATAAGCGATGGCCTGTCCTACGGTGCTCAACAAACCAAATGTCACGCCGAACCTCGGGCCGAACAAGTAGGAAGCGCCCAAGGCAAATCCGCATCCGCGAATCGCGCTCATGCCGGTGTCCACCCAGAATCCTGATTTCGGTTGGCCGCGCGAAGCGCGCGAGAACTCCCAAGCTAGCGTGATGCCATGCGCGATGCCGCTTACCGCGCCGAAAACGGGTCCCAGAAAAAGGCCATAACCGATTCCGAAGAGTGCTCCATAAGTAACCGCGCGCGTCAGTGTCCGCAGTGGCCCGTGTTCGCCGCCCAACAGATCGTAAGCGAGGTATAACGCGCCCAGCACGTCCAGCGAACTGCCCACTATGCTGATCAGCGCCAGCGCGTGCTTGTCGATCGTCATGGAAGGTTGGCACATTCGCCGTTCGCAAGCACCAGAAACGGTTCGTTCTGCGCGCAGGCAATCTGCTCTTTCCTCGGAGTGTCGATGCCCTCATCCGCCAGCTGAAAAGTTCCGTGATGGATCGCGATACTGGTCTGGGCAGCCAAGATCCTATGCGCTTTCACCGCTTCATCAGGACCCATATGCACCGGCGACATGAACCAGCGCGGCTTGTACGCTCCAATCGGCAACAGCGCAACGTGCGGTGATCCGAACTTTTCCCGAATCTGCGCGAAATGGGACCCGAACGCTGTGTCTCCCGCGAAATACGTGATGCGTTCCTGGCATTCAATCACATACCCGCACCACAGGGTTATGTTGCGATCGTAAATTCCCCGGGCGGAGAAATGCAAAGCCGGAACGCAGTGGACCGTGCCGCCCGTTACCGGCAAGGACTTGCCCCAATCCAGCTCGTGCACGGGTCCTATTTTTTCCGAGCGCAGCAGCTCAGCCACTCCAATCGGAACAACGAACTTAGAATCTCCCCGCGCCGCCAATCGCCGCAGCGTCGGTAAATCCAGGTGATCATAATGATTGTGGCTGAGCAGCACGACGTCGATCGGCGGCAGATGCTCCCAGGCCACTCCCGGGATTCTCCTACGCCGTGGTCCTGCCCAACCGACGGGGCTCGGTCGCTCCGACCAAATCGGATCCGTCAAAATATTCCGACCATTTTGTTGAAGCAGCACGGTGGAGTGGTTCACCAGAGTTACTCGCAGCCCGCCGGTTTCGACGCGCTGCGGCGGAATAGATGGCTCAACATCCGAAATGAATCGGGGCGACCGTTCCGGGCGGCTGGTCAGCTTCCAGCGCAGGACATCGCCGAACCCGCGCGCTTGCGGAGCGTCCGGATTGTAGAAGTGCTTTCCGTCAAAGTGCTTCGGAAATCCCGCGGCGCTCAATTATTTCTCCGGCTGGTCGTACCCCGTGAGCCGCCGGATCCAAATGTTGCGGAACCTTACCTTGGAATTGTGATTCTGCAACACCAGCACGTCTTCGGCCGGCTGCGGCGAGTAATGCGCCACCTGGCGGTACACCATCGGCCCCATGGATTCCTTGCGGTTGTGCAGCAAAACGCCATTCATGAACACCGTGATATACGCCGGTGTCACCAGCTTCTCGCCCTCGAATTTGGGCGCCTCGAAGACGATATCGTATACCTGCCATTCGCCCGGTTTCCGCGCCGGATTCGCCAGCGGCGGCCATTGGCCGTAGAGCGCGCCGGCTTGACCGTCGGCGTAGGTCGGATTTTCCCACGGATCCAGAACCTGCACCTCGTAACGCCCCTGCAGAATTACTCCGCTGTTTCCGCGCGACTGGCTGGTGCCAACCACATCCGTGGGCTCTGACCACTCCACGTGCAACTGGCAATCCCCGAATTTTTCTTTCGTTGCGATGTCGCCGGTGTGCGGCACCACTTCCATGTATCCATCCCCCAGCTTCCATTCCGCCGCGCCTGAGGTGCCCCCGCGCGTGATGTCGCTGTGATGCGACGTCCAGGCGGAGAGATCCTTTCCGTCGAAAAGCACAATGGCATCTGATGGTGGACCGCCGGGCTCCGCGGCCGGAGTCACCACGCGCGGATGCGGACGGCGGTCATCGTGGACGTGATAAGGCAGCCCCGGAAGCATGGGCGTATCTTCAAACCCGAGATCATGATTGGGTTTTGGTGTTTGCGAAAAAACCGTGGCGATCGTCAACGCAGACAAAGCAACAGCTCTAGTCAGGAACATACATAGATTATATGTGGGGTAGGATGCGGGCAGGATGCCATCCTGCGCGGCGGTTGCTTACCACCGCTGTTCGGTGAAACCGGAACAGTTGGCCGATTGACAATCGGTCGCAGCTTAACAAGCTGCCCCACCGGGGTACAGCGGCCTTGCGTACACCCACGCTCAGATTCCAAACGTTGTTGAGGCATCCCTCTGGCCCCCTCATTTATGTCGCGCCTCCCTTTAAGGTTGCGGAGCCGTACTCTGTTTGCTAATGTATTAGAAGCGCTCCACGCTAAAGTTTAAAACTCAGTGGGAGGCAGGGGTCGCTTCTGGGCGTGCTTCTGCCGTCTGCACCAATGAGGATACATGCCAAAACAAGGTAAGAAGTTTCTTGCAGCCGCCAAACAAGTAGAACAACGGCCCTACAATCTGAACGACGCGGTCCCGCTGGTTCAGAAGATCAAGTTTGCCAAGTTCGACGAAACCGTCGAGTTGCACCTGCGCCTGGGCGTAGACCCCAAGCATGCCGACCAAATGGTCCGCGGTACGGTGGTGCTGCCGAACGGCCTCGGCAAATCCAAGAAGGTGCTGGTCATCGCTTCCGGCGACAAGCTGAAGGAAGCTGAGGCGGCTGGTGCTGACTACGTGGGCGGCGAAGATATGGTCGCCAAGATTCAAGGCGAAGGTTGGACCGATTTCGACGCCGTGATTGCGACACCGGATATGATGCGTTCCGTCGGCAAACTCGGCAAAGTGCTCGGACCACGCGGCCTGATGCCCAATCCGAAGACCGGTACCGTAACGCAGGATGTCGCGAATGCCGTGAGGGAAGTGAAGGCCGGTAAAGTGGAGTTTCGCGTGGATAAAACCGGCGTCATTCACGTACCGGTGGGCAAAGTCAATTTCGAGACACCCAAACTGATCGAAAATGCCTCCAGCCTGATTCAGGCTGTGATCAAAGCCAAGCCAGCCGCGGCGAAGGGAAAGTACGTCAAGAGCGTCACCATCTGCTCCACGATGGGGCCAGGCGTTCACCTGGATGTGACCGCGTTCAACGCGAAGCAGCTGTGACGGAGAATCGACCATGAAAAAGAAATCCGACAAGCAGAAAGACCTGGACGCGCTCAAGAAGGACTTCGAGAAGGCGCGGAACATTTTTGTCACCGGCTTCGAGAAGCTCACCGTGCAGCAGGATTTCGAGCTGCGCAAGACCATCCGTGGCGCGGGCGGCAATTACAAAGTCATCAAGAACAACCTGGCGGAAAAAGCTGCCGAGGGCACTCCCGCGGAAGAGATTCTGCGCGATCTAGCCGGCATGACGTCGATGGCTTACACGGTCAAGGATCCAGTGGCGCTTGCCAAGGCGCTCACGGGCTATGCCAAGGCCAACCCGACTTTTACGTTCAAGGCTGGCATGGTAGAGGGCCGGGTGATCGACGTGAAGTCGATCCAGCAACTGGCTGCGCTGCCGGCGCGCGAAGAAATTTTGGCGAAAGTTTTGTTTCTGATTCAGGCGCCGGCACAGCGTTTGGTCACCGCCCTAAGCGGCGTGGGACGCAACATCGCAGTGGTGGTCGACCAGGGAGTCAAAGAAGGCAAGTTCTCACAATAAAAAGGGGTAGAAGGAAGACAATGGCGGACATCAATGGAATTGCGGACCAGATTCAAGGGCTGACGCTTCTCGAGGCGGCCCAGCTTGTTAAGTTGCTGGAAGAAAAGCTGGGCGTTTCGGCAGCGGCAGCCGCGGTTGCGGTAGCTCCAGCAGGCGGCGGGGCAGCGGCGGCTCCGGCGGTTGAGGAGAAGACCGAATTCAACGTGATCCTGACTGCGGCAGGGGCCAACAAGATCAATGTCATCAAGGCAGTTCGCGAGGTCACTAACTTGGGCCTCAAGGAAGCCAAGGACTTGGTGGATGGCGCTCCCAAGGCGATCAAAGAGGGCGTTAATAAGGATGAAGCTGAGGCCATCAAGAAAAAGTTCACAGATGCCGGGGCAACGGTAGAAGTGAAGTAAAGTCAGCGCGTTGCGCTGGCTAGGCGGCAGGAGTCACGTGGTGGGGTCGGGTTCGGGCTTGCCGGGCTCCGCATCCCGCCCTTTCTCCTTTTGCGGGTCGATTTGACGGACTCAAATCGGTCTGCTACAGTGAAATAGATACAGGCCGGAGACCGACCCGGATTCTTGCTCTTGTGAACCTCACATCCTGCGCATATGGTGTGCCATTCGTCAGAATGGGCACAGGGCTTTGCCATGCTCACTTTTTAGCCACACCCGGCGTGTATGGCGACGGTCTTTCCGGTTTTGGACGTTTCATGTTATCCCGCTGCTCACGTTTTTCCGCCTTCCCTTTGGTATCTAACACGGGACTCGGCGGCGCATGCGCCAGTTGAGAATTTAGGTAGTGGAACGAGCGGCGTTTTATTCTGCGAGTGATTTCGGAGCCCATCGGCGGTAGGAGCGAAAATGGAAAATCTGGCAAGAGGAGCAACGCGCGAACGAGTTGATTTCTCTCGAATCAAAACCTCGATACCCATTCCCAATCTCATCGAGGTTCAGAAGAAATCTTATGAGCGATTTCTGCAAATGGACCTGTTGCCCGGCGAGCGGGAAGATACGGGTCTGCAGAGTGTCTTCAATTCGGTGTTTCCCATCTCCGACTTCCGTGGTCTGAGCCAACTCGAGTTCGTCGACTACGCCATCGGCAATTGGGAATGCAAGTGCGGAAATCTGAAGGGGCTGCATCACCTGCGTTCCACCTGCCGCAATCCCAGTTGCGGCGCGACAATCCGTACCGATCCGTTCCATGTAGGCGATGTGCTGTGTCACCGCTGCGGCACATTTAACAAGAATATTGTCACCTTCTGCAACCGTTGCGGCGATCCGGTGGGACTGCAATTGAAGTACGACGTGGCCGAGTGCGAAGAGCGCGGCATGACTTACGCCGCTCCACTCAAAGTCACCATCCGTCTGACTGTGTTCGACAAGGATCCCGAGACCGGAGTGAAAACCGTTCGGGACATCAAGGAACAGGAAGTGTTCTTCGGCGAAATTCCGCTGATGACCGAGAACGGTACCTTCATCATCAACGGAACCGAGCGCGTCATTGTTTCGCAGTTGCATCGGTCACCTGGCGTGTTCTTCGAACGCGTGCCGGCGCAGGGCTACTACCTCGGCAAGATCATTCCCTACCGCGGCAGTTGGGTGGAGTTCGAGTACGACAACAAGAGCCTGTTGTACGTCCGCATTGACCGCAAGCGGAAATTCTACGGCACGGTGTTTCTCCGCGCCCTGGGTCTCAAAACCGATTCCGAGATTCTCAAGGCGTTCTATAACGTCAGCGAGATTCACATTAAGGACAAGAAGCTGTTCTGGAAAGTTTCCGACAGCTTGCTCGGTCTGAAGCTCTCGAAAGCCATCGGCACGCGCAACGAAACCATCGTTCCGCAAGGCCGCAAGATCACCAAGAGCTTGTACGAAGCCGTTCTCAAAGCCAAGATCGAACAGGTGGAAGTTGACCGCACAGATTTGCAGGGCGCCTTCATCGCCGCCGACGTCATTGATATGTCCACCGGCGAAGTGCTGGTGGAAGCGAACCACGAATTAACAAACGTCGACAAGCTTTCCGACAACGGCATTACTTCGTTCGAAGTGTTCTTCCCCGAACGCGACGATGCCGGCAACGTTATTTCGGTAACGCTCAAAAAAGATCCGGTGAAGAGCCAGAACGACGCGCTGCTCGAGATCTACCGCAAGCTCCGTCCCGGCGATCCGCCGACGCTCGACACCGCCACTCAGTTGTTCCAGGGCATGTTCTTCGACCCACGCAAGTACGATTTTTCGCGCGTGGGCCGCATGAAGTTCAACATCAAGTTGTACGACAAAATCGACGAATCCCCGCTCGACAAGCGGACGCTCGATCAACGCGATTTCATCGATACGATCAAGTACCTGCTGAAGCTTCGCCGCGGTATCGGCGCGGTGGACGATATCGATCACTTGGGCAATCGCCGCGTGCGCGCAGTCGGTGAGTTGCTCGAAAACCAGTTCCGCATCGGACTGGTGCGCATGGAGCGCGCCATCAAGGAAAAGATGTCGGTGTACCAGGAAATGTCGACGGCCATGCCGCACGACCTGGTGAACGCCAAGCCGGTGATGGCGGCCATCCGCGAATTTTTCGGGTCCAGCCAGCTTTCGCAGTTCATGGATCAGACCAATCCGCTATCGGAAATCACTCACAAACGCCGGCTGTCGGCGCTTGGACCAGGCGGGCTCTCGCGCGAACGCGCGGGTTTCGAAGTGCGCGACGTGCATCCTACGCACTACGGCCGCATCTGTCCCATCGAGACGCCGGAAGGTCCGAACATCGGTCTCATCTCGTCGCTCTCGTGCTTTGCGCGGATCAACGAATACGGATTCATCGAGAGTCCCTACCGGCGAGTGGTGAAGGGCGCGGTGGTGGATGAGATAAGAGTTCTGAATCCTGGCGATAGTTCCTACAAAGTCGGCGACGTGTTGACGCGCGGTGAAATTGAAAAGGCCAATCGCGACCTCAGCCCAAAGAAGCAGACGATTGAGGTTGAGGCGCACTGCGATTATTTGTCCGCCTGGGAGGAAGACAAATACATCATCGCTCAGGCCAACATCGAGTTGGATGAAAAAGGCCGCCTCGTCAGCGATCTGGTGAATGCTCGCCAAGCCGGTAACTTCGTGCTGAAACATCGGGACGAAGTGGAGTACATGGACGTTAGTCCGAAACAGCTTGT
>JBEKJJ010000119.1:0-21811 GCA_050011295.1 Bryobacteraceae bacterium | reverse complement strand
AGCCTGCTCGCTCAGCCGACCAGGGCAACTTGCGCCTGAAAGTGCTGCCTAACGGTGACTTGATTGCGAGTGCGGTCCCTGTGATTACGCTTTTGAGTTACGCTTACGACGTGCCGGTCAACCCTTCGCCTCGTCTCTCCCCTCTTCCCGACTGGACCGCTCGTGAGAGGTACGACATCGAAGCGAAAGCGCCCGCCAATGCCATCCCTCTCAGTCTTAAGGGCAGCGAAGTGCGAAGGCGAAGTCAGCAAATGATCAGCGGATTGCTCGCCGATCGTTTCAGACTCATGATGCGGGTTGAGAATAAAACGATGTCAGTCTATGCTCTCACCGTAGCCAGCGGAGGTCCGAAGCTCCAGAAGTCGGCCATCGCTGAGAAGGCCTGCACCTTCGATACCGACCCGCAAGGTTGCCATGACTTTGTTGGCGGCTTTGGCCATCCCCTGAATGCAAAAGCGATAGATATGGACGACCTTGTCCATTACATTGGGAACTGGACGGATTTGCCAGTCGTGAACCGCACGGCGATCAATGGGCTGTTCGCTGTAAACACCGAAGGCTGGGCCCCAATGCGGCTACCCCCTCCGCCACCGAACGCCACCCCGGCCGCGAGCCCCTTCGCCGGGCTCCCCACGATCTTCACCGTCCTGAGCAGACTCGGTCTCGAACTGAAGCGCCAAGAGGATGTCTTGCCGGTATACACCGTGGAGCGCATCGAGCGCCCGGCCGCCAACTGACGATCACGCTCTATTGTGCGCGGCTCAATCAACCCCGCTCATTTTAGTAAACGTTTCCGAGTGGGGGCTCCCGAAGTCGAATTCGAGGAAAATACAGGACGAAGCGGCGCGTGAGCCTCTGAAGGGCAATCGGCTCCACCTGTCATAAGTTAGCGCTCATGGGGACTTGCCCTACAATGGATTAAGCCGGGCCTATGTTTCACCGCTTCAACGAGCACGCTCGCCGGGCGATCTTTTTCGCTCGCTATGAAGCCGGTTCGTTCGGTTCCAAATTTATAGAGACGGAACATTTGCTGCTCGGCCTCATCCGGGAAGACAAAGTTCTTCCTTTAAAACTGCCGGGCGGCGCAAGCGAGAAAATTCGCAAACGGATCGCGGCGAGCCTTTCCGATCCCGTCCGGAAGATCTCAACCTCAGCGGATATGCCGCTCAGTACCGATTCGAAGCGCGTTTTGTCGAATGGGGCGGAGCAAGCGGACAAGTTGAGTCACCATTCTATCGATTGCGGCCACCTGATTCTCGGTTTATTGCGAATCGAGACTTGCACGGCAGCCACTCTGCTCCGAGATTTTGGAATTGAGTACGAAAATTATGTCGAAGTTGTAAGCGACACATTATCGCCGGCGCCCGTGCCGCCGCCAATTCTCGAACAACCTGAACCGCCCGCGGCGTCCTCGCTCCTCGACGCGATCGATGCGCTGCAGCGGCTGGTTGAGGAGACCCTCCGGCACCTCCCGGAGTATTCCGATTCCTACGCCGATCAGCGCCTCAAGCGCAAGCCCTGGACGCGCAAGGAAGCTTTCGGCCACCTGGTGGATTGGGCTGTTGCACATCAGCAATGGTTCGCGCGCGCAATTACGGAGCCGAGGTTAGTGGCAGAGAGCTACCCGTTGGATGAATGGGTCCCGGCCCAGCAGTACCGGCATTATGCATTCCAGGATCTGGTGGATCTGTGGGTTTTGTTGAATCGACTTCTGATCCATTTGCTGGCGCTGATTCCGGAAGACAAGCTGGGCTTGCTATGCCACATCGGCGTGCAGGCGCCGATCCCATTATCGAGGTTGATTGAGCGCTACGTGGAGCATTGCGAAGACCTGGTTGCTCAGATTCTGTCGCGTCTGTAGCGAGGCGGCGCATGTTTGAGCGATATACCGACAAAGCGCGGGGAGCTCTCTTCCTAGCCCGCTATGAAGCGAGCATTCTCGGGTCTTCTCTGATCGAAGCCGAGCATCTTCTGCTCGGTCTCCTCAAGGAAGACAAGATTCTTCTCGGCGTGCTACGGGACGACGTTGCGGAAGCCATCCGCGCCGAAATCGAGCAAAGCTCGCCGCGCGGCGATCAGCGCGTTCCTGCCATAGATCTGCCGTTCAGTGTCGAATCTAAGCGCGCTCTTGCGTACAGCGCCGAGGAAGCCGTGCGCTTAGGCCATGGACTCATAGATTGTCCTCACCTCACGCTTGGCCTGCTTCGCGTGGATGGTTGCATGGCGGCAAACCTTCTACGGGTGCGTGGCATCCAGAGCGTTGCTTATCGATCCATGGTAGGTGGCCGGCCGGCAGCGCCGCTTCAACCCACGGCGCCTCTGCGACCCGCGGCGCCATGGCTTGAAGACACAATTGCGACGCTTGAAAATCTTGTCGGGCGAACGCGCAAACATCTGAAGAGGTATGCGGACGTCTACGGCGAACAGCGGTCCCAGACGGATAAACCCTGGACGCGCAAGCAGGCCTTGGGCCACCTGGTGGATTGGGCCGCCGCGCACCATGTGTGGATCGCACGCGCACTCACCGAGCCGAAGTTGTCTGCTAGCGGTTATCCGCCGGATAGTTGGGTGTCGGCGCAAAAGTATGAGAACTACGTGTGGCAGGAGATCGTGGATCTGTGGGCGGCACTGAACATGCTGCTGATCCACGTGCTGGCGCAGATTCCGGAAGCGAAGCTCGGTCTCGAATGCCGTATCGGGAGTGAAGAGCCGGTCCCGCTATCGAAGCTGATCGAGCGGTACGTGGAACATTGCGAAGGCGTGGTTGTGTCGATCCTGGCCTAGTGTGCTACCCTAGCGAAGTATGGTAGAGCTGCAAGGCACGCTGGTGCTGTTAATTCTGAAAACCCTGGCGCACGGCCCCAATCACGGCTTCGGGATCGCGCTCCACATCCAGGCTGCCTCGGATGGATTGCTGCGGGTGGAGGAGGGCTCGCTGTATCCGGCGCTGCACCGGTTGGAGCGCGACAAACTGGTATCGGCCGAGTGGAAGGTCACCGATAACAAGCGCCGCGCGCGCTATTACAAACTCACGCCCGCTGGACGCAAGTGGCTGGCCAAGGCGGAAGATAACTGGGATTCCATGGCCAAAGGCGTGGGCCGAGTGCTGAGGTTTGCGTGAGCGACCGGGACGATTTCAGGGAAGAGATCGAATTCCACGTCGACATGCGTGCCGAACTGAATCGCGCGGGCGGAGTTTCCGAGGACCAGGCGCGCGAATCCGCCCGCCGCCAATTTGGAAACGCAACATTAATTCAGGAGGACATGCGCCGCATGCACGTCAATACTTTTCTCGAAAGTCTTCTGCAAGACTTGCGTTACGCCACGCGCGGATTCGCCCGCCAGCCTCTGTTCACATTGACTGCCGTCTTCGCGGCGGCGCTAGGCATCGGTTCCACTAGCGCCGTCTTCAGCGTGGTGGATCGCATCTTGTTCCGCAGCCTTCCCTACGCGCACGACGACCGGCTGGGTTCCTTAGGAATGATCGCGCCGCTGGATACTAACGAATTCCTTTTTGCTGATGCATATTTTGACTGGCGCAAGCATCAGACGCCATTTACATCCGTCACATCGTTCACGGCGGGTGTTGCGGATTGCGACCTTACTCAAACTAATCCCCTGCGTTTGGGCTGCGCTCAGGTGGAGGGCAATTTTCTCTCTACCTTTGGGGTTTCGCCGGTTCTCGGAAGGGATTTCACGGCGCAAGAAGATGTTCCCAATGGTCCGCGAGTGGCTCTCATGAATTACGGTTTATGGCAGAGCCGTTTCGCGCGCGATCCGAATATACCGGGCAAGACCGTGCTGATCGACGGCCAGCCGGTGACGATCGTCGGCGTATTGCCGCCGAATTTTGAAATGCCAACGCTCGCGCATGCCGATCTGCTGTTTCCCGAGGCGCTGGATGAAGCCCGGGAGCGTGCCGGCCGCGCCCTGCGCGTGTTTGCGCGATTGAAGCCGGATGTAACGCTGGCGCAAGCTCAGGCTGCGATGCAGCCTCTATTCGAAGCGTCCCTGCAATATGTTCCTCCGCAATTCCGCAAGGAAGTGCACCTGCGCATGCGCAGCCTGCGGGATCGTCAAGTGCAGGATGCGCGCACCGCTTCCTGGGTGCTGTTGGGCGCGGTGGGCGCGGTGCTCCTGATCGCCTGCGCCAATATCGCGAACCTGTTGCTCGCGCGCGCTACCAGCCGCAGGAAGGAACTGGCCGTCCGCGCGGCTCTAGGCGCCGGACGCGGCCGTTTAATACGGCAGACGCTGACGGAAACTTTGTTGCTCGGCACAATGGGCGGGGTAGCTGGATGCGCCCTGGCTTGGGCGTTATTGCGGATGTTTGTTAGCTTGGCTCCGGAGGGGATTCCGCGCTTGGACCAAGCGGCACTCGATCCGCGCGTCCTGCTATTTACGTTGGCTGGGTCCATCGCTTCAGGCTTGTTATTCGGCATCGCGCCCGCGATCCAGAATCCGCAAGCGGAATCGCTCACCGGATCGCGCACCGCTGGCACCCGCAGAATGCTGCTGCGCGAGTGGCTCTGCGCTGGACAAATTGCAATTTCGCTGGTGCTGCTGGTCTTGGCCGGCATGCTGCTGCGCAGCCTCTGGAAAATCCAGAGCGTTCCGATGGGCTTAGAAACCGAGCACGTAATCACTGCGGAATTCGTTCTGAGCCGGCTAGGCTATTCCGAAGATGCGCGCCAGCATCAGTTTCTCAACGAATTGGAAGCGAGGCTGGCGAAAATTCCGGGCGTAGGGTCGTTTGCCATCAGCGATTCGTTACCACCGTCGGGCGGCACGCGTGGCCGGCTGCTGGCATCCATGCAGGTGGAAGGTCAACCGCCGTTCGACAAAGGCACCGGAGGCTTGATCATGTGGCGCTACGTCACGCCCGGGTATTTTTCGGCTCTCGGGATTCCAATCGTGCGCGGGCGTGCGTTCACCGAAAACGACCGCGCGCCCGGTGCAAGTTCGATGATGCTCAGCCAGACGTTCGCTCAGCGGCTGTTTCCGAATGGAGATGCGGTGGGCAAGCGGATCAAGACCGTGGAATGGGCTACTATCGTCGGCGTGGCCGCGGATGTCAGGAATTTGGGCCCCCTGCAGCCTGCCGAACCCGAGTATTACATCCTGCGCAGACATGTTCCGGACGAGATTTCACACATCCAGGAGCCGCCCACCGGATGGCGCCAGGCCAAGGTCGCTATCCGTACATCGGTGAACGCCAACGTGATGGCGGGCTGGATCAAGCGCGAATTCGCGGCGCTTGATCCCGCGTTGCCCGTTACCATCGGCAGCATGCAACGGCGCGTGGGCAGGCTGGTGGACCGGCCGCGCTTCAACGCGCTGCTGTTGACTCTGTTCGCAGGGATGGGAGTGCTGCTCGCGGCCGTCGGACTGTACGGCGTGATGGCGTTCCTTGTAGCACAAAGGACCGCGGAGATCGGCGTGCGAATGGCCTTGGGCGCCACTCCCGCAGCGATCACCAAGCTGGTGCTCTCGCGCGCGGCGGGTTGGACGCTAGCGGGTGTGCTGGCGGGTCTGGCTGGATCAATATTTGCTACGCGCGCTTTACAGAGCATGTTGTTCGGGGTTGAGGCGCGCGATCCCAGCACGTATTTGGTGGTGCTGCCGGTGCTGCTGCTGATCGCCCTCGCCGCGGCCTGGATTCCCACGCTCCGGGCCGCGCGGGTGGATCCGATGAACGCGTTGCGCCACGAATAATTGACAAAGTCAACTATCTGGCCGACAATGGAGCATGCGCCAGCACGCCGGCTCCGTTCGCAGCTTCAATCGCTTTTACACCAAACAAATCGGCCTGCTGCGCAAGGGCTATCTGGACAGCGCGTTCTCGCTCGCCGAAGTGCGGGTTCTCTATGAGCTGGGCCGCAAGAAACATCCCATCGCCGTTGACATCGCAAAGGAGCTGGATCTCGACGCCGGTTATTTAAGCCGATTGCTCGCGAAGTTTGAAAAGCGCGGGTTAATCTCGAGAAAAGCTTCCGGAACCGATGCGCGCCAGAGTCACTTATCGCTGACTAAGCGCGGCCGCCAAGCCTTTGCTCCGCTCGAAGTGAAGACGCAGCGCCAAGTTACCGCCATGCTCAACCGCCTTTCCGCCTCGGACCAACAGCGCCTGGTGGACGCCATGCACACCATAGAAGCGCTGCTGGGCGCCGAGCCCCAGCCGGAGCGTCCGTACACACTGCGGTCTCACAAGCCAGGTGACATGGGATGGGTGGTTCACCGGCACGGCGCGCTCTACGCCGCAGAATATGGATGGGATGAGAGCTTCGAAGCATTGACCGCGGAGATTGTCGCGAAGTTCATCCAGAATTTCGATCCGAAGCGCGAGCGCTGCTGGATTGCCGAACAGGACGGAACTAATCTCGGTTGTGTTTTTCTGGTGAAAAAGTCGGATCGGATTGCCAAGCTGCGCCTACTCCTTTTGGAGCCTGCGGCACGCGGCCTCGGCATCGGCAAACGGCTGGTGGACGAATGTATTAATTTTGCACGCGAGGTGGGCTATCGCAAGATGACGCTATGGACGCAATCCAATCTGCATGCCGCGCGCCACATCTACGCCAGCGCCGGATTCCGTTTAGTGAAGAAATGGCCGGTGAAGCAATTCGGCCACGAGATGTTATCGGAGACTTGGGATTTGAAGTTATAGCGCCCGCTTCAATATCGCGATTTGCCCGGCATGATACAAGTTGTGCTGCACTACGCCATGCAGCAGGAAATAGAAGTGGTACTCCGCTCCGCCGGCTGATTCATTCAGCTTCTCCTCCGGCATCGCGCGAACCGCTGCTACCAGAGCCTGTGTAACAGTCCCAAGCTCCGCGACAGTGGTTTCCCACGTCCCCTGGACCGGCGGCCAATCCTGCTCGCCCGCGAGCGTCTCGTACTTTTTTCCTTCAACGACCGCGAGCGCCTCACGCTCCCAGGCTGTCACATGCAGCACCAGTTCCAAGATGCTGTGCGCGCCTGAAACCGGCTTGGCCGCGGCTTGCTCCGATGTCACGCCATCCAGCAGCTCTCGCAAGCTGGGACCATGCCAGGCTTGGCCTTCGTAGGATCGGCGAAGTTGGCTCGCCAAACGTTTGGTTTCCATTCGTTCCAGTTTCGCAGAACCAGCCCGCGACACTGTAAAGCTTTTGTGAATTCTCAGTTGAGCGTGTGCCAGAATTGGGGTAGCCCGCATCCAAGAGCTCATGCGCTTCGTTCCTTTGTTCGCTCTTAGTGCGTCTCTTTTCGCCCAAGCCGTGACACCCGGGCCCGGATTCGTTCCATTCGCGGGCGCAAATTCGGGCGTCGGGGACAATGGTCCCGCAATTCTCGCAACATTAGGTTATCCGGAAGCGCTGACGTTGGATGCCCAGGGAAATTTGTATATCGCAGACTTCGCCTTCGCGCGCGTGCGCAAGGTGACGCCGGCCGGAAACATCACTACGGTAGCGGGAAATGGCGTCAACGGATTCTCCGGCGATGGTGGCTTGGCGACCTCGGCGGAACTTTCGTCGCCCACCGGAGTCGCCGTGGATTCCTCCGGCAATCTGTATGTCGCCGACGGTCCGAACGCGCGGATTCGCCGCGTCGGGCGCAGTCCCGCTGAGGGAAGGACCTACGCCGGAGCTGGGATATCTCGGCGTGTTTAACGCTGCGAGTTTAGAAGTAGTTCTCCCTGGGCTCGGGGAGCCGTCTGGCCCAGTGACCCGTGAGCCGATTGCACCGGGGGAGATTCTGATCCTGCATGGAATTTGCATGGGCCCGGAATCGACATTAGTGGGCCACTTCGATTCCAGCGGCGTGCTTTCCAACCAGCTGGGCCAGACGCAAGTGATGTTTGACGACGTCGCCGCGCCGCTCTTTTTTGTGCAGAGCGGACAGATCGAAGTGGTCGCGCCGTATGAGTTGGCCAATAAGAGCGTCACTACGATGCGCGTGACCAATCAGGGGAACAGCACTTCCACCCAGGTAAACGTGATCGACGGCAGGGCAGGGATCTTTACTGTCGACGGGGCTGCCGCGGCCGTCAATGCCGATGGGACCATGAACTCTGCCGCGAATCCAGCCGCGCGCGGCGAGCTGATTGCGCTCTACGCCACTGGCCTCGGCCAGACCAACCCGCCGGGTGTCGACGGCAAGATAGTGAAAAGCGTGGCGACGACGATATCCACAGTGACGGCTTCGATCGACGGGCAGAGCGCCAAAGTGGTCTTCGCCGGTGACGCGCCCGGATTCGTGGGGCTCTCCCAAGTCAATGTCATCGTTCGCAAGGCTTGCCGCCAAGCCCGAGGCCTGGTCCGTCAGCGGTCCCAGTAAGCCTTACGGTGGGGGGCAACGTGAGCGCGCAGGTGGTCTTCATCTTCGTCGAATAATGTAGGGCAGGATGGCATCCCAATGTCACTTAGTTTTTTGATGCCACCAACATTTTCAAGGACTTATGTTGTTTGAGGAACCGCCCGATGTTTCGCCGTAGCCTTCGCCAACGGGCAAGCCAGGCGTCGGCAGGAGTGCCGACGCGGCACGGTGTGCTGGACCTGCCCAGCACACCGTGCCGCGTTCACACTCATGTGAACGCCATGAAAATAGTTCCTCTTCCTAATTGTGTTCCGAAGTGTGTGAAACACAGCCCGCAAACGCGCACGACAAAGCAGACCGCGTTTTTCATGAATGGCGAGGATTATCCCGGTGCAGTCCGGCTGCTAGTTGTGTTGTCATCAAAATGTAATCGGCAGCCGTGCTAGAATAACGCTCTTTATATGTACAATCGAACGTTTCTCGGCTCGATCCTTCTCTTTTTCTCCCTGAACTTCGCCGGCTGGTCCCAACCTTACACCATCACCACCGTCGCGGGAACCGATCGGTTACTCGATGGCCACAGCGCCAACACCGTGCCGCTCCGCAGTCCAGTCGCGGTCGCGGTGGATAGCAACGGTAATCTTTACATCGCGGACGCCAGCGACAACCGCATCAGGAAGGTGGACCCATCGGGGATCATCAGCACTTATGCCGGCACGGGAGTGCCGGGCTACAACGGAGACCGAATTAAAGCGGCGGCTGCGCAACTGAACTTTCCATCGGCGCTCGCGTTTGACGCGGCCGGCAATCTTTATGTTGCGGACCTGGGCAACTCCAGGGTCCGGGTGATTTCTTCGGACGGCACCATCAATACCGTCGCCGGCAATGGCGCACCAGGCATTTTAGGCGATAACGGACCGGCGATTCAAGCGCAAGTGGATCCACTCTCGGTAGCAGTGGATACGCAAGGGAATCTTTTCATTTCAACCACCGAATTTTATATTCGCAAAGTAGATACCAATGGAATCATCACTACCATCGCCGGCCAGGGCCGCCCGGGCTATGGAGGTGACAACGGCCCGGCCAACCTTGCAATCATCGGCCAAGTGCCCGCCATGGTCTGCGACGCCAAGGGAGATCTGTACCTGGCCGATCTTTTTAACGGGTACGTTCGAATGATCGACACCGCCGGCATAATCCATCCAGTCGCCGGCAGCGGGCAATTCGGTTACATAGACGATTTCATTCCCGCCTTGCAAGCAGTGATGTCGCCGCAAGGTCTCGCGCTGGATAGTTCCGGGAATAATCTCTACATTTCGGACCTGACACTCAACGCAGTTCGCGTGGTGGATCTCACTACTATGCTCATTCACTCGGTGGCCGGGAACGGAAACGCAGGTTTCCTCGGCGACGGTGGCACGCCCCTGCTCGCAGAATTAGAGGGCCCGGCGGGTCTCGCTCTCGACTCGAGCAACGATATCTACGTGGCAGACTACGCAAACCGTCGGGTCCGGAAAATTGCGGGCAACGTTATTTCGACGATCGCTGGAACTAGCGACGGCGATGGTGGCCCGGCTACGTCAGCATTTCTCAACTTCCCGCAAGGGCTGGCCGTGGACTCAGCCAACAACCTGGTAGTTGCCGATACCGGAAACTCCATCGCGCGGCGCTTCAGTTTCGGCGGGAGTATTAACACTTTCGGCCAATTGATGGGAGCTCCAGTGGCCGTAGCAGTGGACACCTCCGGAAATTTCTACGTGACGGACGATGAGCCGCTGGTGCTGGAGATCTCGAAGACCGGCGCCACCTCCATTATTGCCGGCGATGCCCAAAGTGGATACAGCGGCGATGGCGGTCCCGCCACCAGCGCCATGATTGCCAATCCTACGGGCGTGGCAGTGGACGCCGCCGGCAACGTCTACTTCACGGATGACACGAATAGCAGAATCCGCAAAGTCACCATTTCCTCCGGTGTCGTCACTACCATTGCCGGCAACGGCAAGCCCAATTATTCCGGCGACAATGGTCCCGCGCTCAACGCGGGATTGGATCCGTTCGATGTCGCCGTCGACAGCCAAGGCAATCTCTACGTGGCCGACTCTTTGAACAGTCGCGTCCGCAAGATTGCGCTGGACGGAACCATTACAACCGTGGCCGGAACCGGCATCGCAGGTTATGCGGGCGACGGCGGACCGGCCGTGGCGGCAGGAATCGCTTTTCCCACTGGCGTGGCGGTAGATGGCGCGGGCAATCTCTACATCGCCGACCATGGCAATGCCGTGGTGCGGCGCGTAACCGCCACTGGACTCATTACCACTATTGCCGGTACTCCCGGACTTTCAATGCCCAGCGCCGGCGATGGTGGACCAGCCGCGGGCGCGCAACTGGACCCCTGGAAAGTCACCGTGGATCCCGCCGGCGACGTCTACGTCACGGATTCGACAAATGATCGAGTCCGCAGACTGACCCTGCTGGTGATCACGCCCGCCAGCATGAGTATCGTCGCCGGCGACAAACAAAGTGGAACCGTGGGGACGGCCTTGGGTGATCCGTTGGTGATAAAAGTTGCGGCAGCCGGTGGCGCGGGAATCCCGGGAGTAACGGTCAACTTCACCGTCAGCCCCTCAGGCGCCGCAACCGTGAATCCGTCGCCTGCTATCACGCTGAATGATGGAACCGTGACGGCAAATGTCCTGCTCGGCATCACGGCCGGGAGTCTCACCATTACCGCCTCTGACGGAATTTCGGATGTGTCGTTCTCTCTGACAGCGAATCCGGCGGTCTCACCGACTGCTCCCGTCATTTCCACGGCTGGGATCGTCAGTGGAGGCTTGAGCGCTCCACCGCTCACCACGGTCGCTCCCAACGCGATCGCGACAATTTTCGGCGATAAGTTTGCACCACCCGGCACGGCCCGGCAAGTAGGCCAGCAGGATCTCGTGAATGGCAAAATTCCGACCAGCCTGGCGGGAGCTTGCGCCGTATTTGGAACCCAGCTCGCGCCAATCCTGGGCGTATATCCCGGCCAGCTCAATATCCAGGTGCCGCAACTTCCGCCCGGCCCGACCCCGGTGCAAGTGATCACACAGTGCGGCACGCCGCAAGCCCAAACCAGCAACGCTGAGACGGTGACCATCCAAGCCACGGCGCCGGAGTTTTTCTATTACGTGCACACTGCAAGCGGGCAGAACCCGATCGCCGCCATCAACGCAGTTACGCACGCGGCCGTGGGCGCCCCTGGGCTAGTATCAGGCGGCGACTTTGCGCCGGCGCAGCGTGGCGATTTGCTGACGCTGTTCGGGACCGGCTTCGGCGCCACAGCTCCGTCGTATGGTCCTGGAGAATTACCCACCGGAGCAGCGCAGGTGACAGCTCCAGTCAGTATTACATTCGGTGGAGTGCAACTAGCGGCATCCGATATTCTATACGTCGGCGTCACCGAGAACGCCGGACTTTACCAGGTCAACCTACGGGTACCCAATCAGGTTCCCGATGGAGACCAATCGCTCGTAATTACGATCGGCGGCGTCGCGTCCCCATCGGGGGGCTTCGTAACCGTGAAGGGCGGCCCCAGCTCGGCAGCGTCTTTGCCCTAGCGCCGGATAACGGCCGGCCGCCCTCAAACTTAGTCCTTTCAGGCCGATGAGCAAGACATGAACCGTCTTGCGCACGGTACTCACACCGCACTCGTTTTCTGTCTGCTGACCGCGGCGGGCGCCGCTCAGGACATCCCTCCGGAAAAAGGGACCGACAGCTCGGCTGCCAAGCCCGAGTCTGTCTTGTTTGAATCGCTTCCGATAGTGGAAGCGGCATCCTTGCACGCTCAGACGCTGCTCGAAGCTCCGGCCAGTGTGACGATTATCACCGACGAAGAAATCCGCGTGCGGGGTTATCGAACGCTCGCGGATGTGCTGGCCGATGTGCGCGGCATGTACGTTACATATGACCGGGCCTACCACTACGTCGGCGTGCGCGGGTTCTCATTGCCGGGCGATTCGAACGATCGTTTCCTGATGATGATCAATGGCCATTCGCTCACCGACAACACGTATGGCCTGGCAAACTTCGGTGAGGACTTCGGGTTGGATCTGGATCTTATCAAACGTATCGAGATTGTGCGCGGCCCATCATCGGCGCTGTATGGAACCAGCGGAATGTTCGCCACCATCAACATCGTTACCAAGTCTCCGGTGGAATACCAGCCGCTGCGCGTATCGGCGGAGCTGGATAGTTTCGGGGAACACAAAGCACAGGTGTCCGGATCACAATATCTCGGCCACGGCGCGAATCTGCTGATCTCGGGTTCCATCTTCAACAGCAGCGGCCAGTCGCCCTTGTTTTTCCCCACCTTTGATACGCCCCAGACCAATCATGGTCTGGCCGTGAACATGGACGGAGAGCGCGGCTATCACGCGTTTGCGAACCTGATCTGGAACAACTGGAGTTTTACAGCCTACTTCAACGATCGGGAGAAGGCCGTTCCCACCGCGTGGTTCGGCACGATATTCGATGACGGCGGCGACCATGTATTGGGCGGCCGCGATTTCGTGGAGGCCAGCTATCAGCGGAGTATGGGGCCGGAAGGCCAGCTCCGCTGGCGAGTCTACTACGACGCGGACCGGTTTCAGGCCCGGCTGGATTTCGCGTTCCCCATCGGACTCGTGGACGGCCGGAATGTGGCCAAAGGCGATTGGATGGGCACCGAGCTCACTTACCGGTTCCGAGTGCCGATTTTCGGATTCCTGACGGTTGGAACCCAGGCAGACTGGGACTTGCGGGCGCAAATAGAGGCCTACAATGCGTCACCGTTTTATCTGCTTTTGGCGAATGTAAACCATCCGGACCGGTCCCTGGCAGTGTTCTTCCAGGATGAATGGAAGTTCTCACAGCGCTGGACATTGTATCTGGGAGGGCGTGCCGACGATTCCAGGAATCATGCACTCGAGCTTACGCCGCGTGTCGCGCTAATCTACCAACCTTCTGAAACCAGCGCCGTGAAGCTGCTCTATGGGCGGTCCTTCCGCAACCCCACTCCATTCGAGCAGTTTTACGGAGAGGGCGTCTCGCAGATTGCCAATCCCGGGTTGGGCCCGGAGCGAATGGAAACTTTCGAGGCGGCCGTCGAGAAGCACCTGGGCAAGAGATTTGAGTTACAAGCCAACGTTTACCACTACCGGATTACCGATTTGATCCAAGCAGTGCTGCTAAGAGGTACGCTCCAGCAATATCAGAACACAAACCCGGTTCAGGCCAATGGCCTCGAAATGGAAGCGAGCGCGAATTTGGGATCGGGATTCAAGATGACCGGAAGCTTGTCGGTGGACAAAGTCTCCGCGGATCTGGGCGATGTCGTGAACGTAAACTCGCCGGCGCGAGTAGGAAAACTGCTGCTGGATTCCCCGGTGTGGCGCCATCGCTGGTCATTGAACGGCGGGCTTCAATATCTGAGCGAGCGGTTAGTGTTGAGCGGAAGCAGGGTCTCCCCGGTGTATCTGACGAATTTCACGGCCACGGGCCGCCTGCCAGGCGACATGGAGCTCACCTTCGGCATTCGCAACGCCTTTAACTACCGCTATTCGGATCCCGCCGGCAGGGTGCAAGAGATGGATAGTATCCAGCAAGATGGCCGGAGCTGCTTCGTGCGCGTTACCTGGGCGCCGGAACGCACCGCGGATGTGGCCCGGGGGCGCGGCGCAGCGAGCAGCCCCGGAAACGAGCCCTAGCATGCGCGCGCGACTCTACGCCGTCGTGGTAATGGCGTTGGGCATTCTGTATCGCCGCGCGGATGCCTTGGATACGCCAGCACGCGCTGACCAGCCCACCGTCGTGATCGTAACCTCATCCGCGGTAGAGGCATTCGAAGAAGCCGTGCGCGGGATTCAACGCGGATTGGGGCCGGCCATCAAAGTAGTCATCGTGGATCTGGCATCTAAGTCACAGCCATCCGCGAATCTGAGCGGCAAGGAAATCCGGCTACTGATCAGCGTAGGCAACAACGCTTTCGAATCGGCCGCGCAATTCGGAACCGCTCCGATACTTGCAACCATGCTTCTCAGGGCCGATCTGGCGGGGACGCGGCTGAGGGCTCCGAGCGACGTGGTCGCGCTGGATGTACCGCTCGGCGACATTCTGGCTCGAATGACCAGCGTGATGCCGGGCAAGACGCGGGCCGCCATCATCCGGAATCCGGATGCGAACAGCGTTCCACAAAACACGCTGGCCGCTCAGGCGAAAACCGCGGGAATGACCTTGAAAGTTCTGGATTGTCCGCGGCCGGAGAAGCTGCTGCAATTGTTTCTTTCGTTGCGCGGGCAAGTGGATTTCGTGGTGTGCCCGCCGGACGGGACGCTCTATAACAGCACCACGGTGCGGCCGCTGATACTGGCATCGCTTGAAAATCGGTTGCCGGTGATCGGGTTTTCCGAAAGCTTCGTTCGCAGTGGTGCGGTAGCAGCCGTTTATCCGGATTATTTCGATGTCGGATCACAGGCCGGGGAGCTGGCCAGAAACTATCTTGCCGGCGGCAATCTGCCATTGAACGAAAAGCCGCGCAAATTGAAAGTGGCTGCCAATCCGCGCGTGGCGCGGCTGCTGGGACTTCGAATTCCGGGCAGGAACGATTCAGAATCCGGAATCGTGGTGATCGAATGAGACTGCCGCGGCCGCATACCGTTTCGCGCCGGCGGAGTCTGCTGATGCAGTCCTCCCTCACGAATCTGTTGGTCGCGCTGTCGGTGGTTGGCGCCGGCATCATGCTGGTACTATGGCGGCAGCGCGCAACTTTCGGACAGCAGCTGGAATTGCGCGCCCAGACAAGCGCCGAGTTTCTGGCCAATCAGAGCGAGTTCCCGTTGCTGATCGGCGACCGCGAGGCATTACAACAAGTGGTCCAGTCGGCCGCAACGCGGGAGGACGTACTGTACGTAACAATTATCAGCGAAACCGGCGAAACGCTGGCCCAAGCCGGACGATTAGTTCCGGCATCCTCAAACCTCCCGAGTAACTCACGTATGGAGATACTGCCCGCGACCATTGAAGTCGCGCGCGAGGTTCGGCAAGGGTCCGCGAACGGACTAACCGATTGGGAAAGCGAGCGCGCGCATTCGAAGCGGCTGGGGCTGGTAAGGATCGGCTTTTCCACGGAGAAGGAGCGGGTCCTGTTCTTGGACTTGGCGCGAGACATCATTTTGACCCCCTTCCTATGTCTCTGCTTAGTCCTGTTCGTGCAGTACCTAAAACTAAGGCGACTGCTCAGCCCGTTGGTCCGGCTGATTGGCTTCACGCGGGTAGTGGCGCAGGGTGATTTGAAGCAAAGGGCGCCGTTGGGTGCCTGGAACGAAGTGGACGATTTGTCGGTGGCGTTCAACGATATGGTGGAGCAACTGGACGCCTCTCGCGGCGAGCTGCTGCACCTGGTGGATCGCGCCCAGGAGGCCAGCCGACTGAAAAGTCAGTTTGTGGCCAACATGAGCCATGAACTACGCACGCCCATGAACGGCATCATCGGCATGACGGAGTTGGCCCTGGACACTTCGCTGAGCCCGGTGCAGAAAGAATACATGGAGGGAGTCAGGGAATCCGCTGACTTGCTTCTGACCGTGATCAACGACGTGTTGGACTTCTCCAAGATCGAGGCCGGCAAGATGAGCCTGGACGCGCAGCCCTTCGACCTGCGGGAATTCCTGGACCAAACCGCGCGAGTGGTCGCGCTCCGGGCGCATCAGAAGAATCTGGAACTGGCGCTGGAGATCGATCCGAACGTTTCCGATTTAGTGATAGGCGATGCCAACCGGCTGCGCCAAGTGCTGGTGAATCTTCTGGGCAACGCCGTAAAATTCACTTCAGGCGGCGAAGTGCTGCTCCGGGTGGAACAGAGAGCTCGAGGCTGCTCGGAGTTGGAGCTTCACTTTCTGGTTGAAGACACGGGGATCGGCATCCCGGCTGAAAAACTGCAAGTGATCTTCGATGCATTCACACAAGCCGATGGGTCCATGACGCGCAACTCGGGTGGGACGGGCCTGGGGCTTGCGATTGCGAAGAAGCTGACTGAATTGATGGGCGGAAGAATCTGGGTGGAGAGCGAACCAGGCACAGGCAGCCGCTTTCATTTCACCGCAATGTGTGAACGCGTCCAGGATGAGCCGCCGGAGCCCCGGCTGGCCAAGCCCGAGGTTCTGCGCGGATTGCGAGTACTGGCAGTGGACGACAACCAGACCAACCGGCGCATTCTCGCCGCGATGCTGGCCGCCGAAGGAGTGGAAGCAACCCTGGCTGAATCGGGAGCGGAAGCATTGCGTCTGTTGCATGCGGCGCAGGCCGAGAAACGGCCGTTCCAGTTGGCGATCTTGGACGCGCTGATGCCCGGCATGGATGGATTCATGCTGGCGGACGGGATGATTCACGATCCGGATTTGACGCAGCCGGTAATCATGATGTTAACCTCCTCCGATCTACAGGGTGACATCCCGCGCTGCCGCCGTCTGGGAATCACATGCCATATGGTGAAGCCGGTATCCAGGGCGGAACTGCGGGATTCGATGCTGCGTGCTCTCGGTTCATCGCCAGCCGAGGCGCCTCCGCCCGAAGAAAAGACCATCGAAAGTTTGCGGCGCCTTTCGATCCTGCTGGCTGAGGACAACGCCATGAATAAGAGGCTGGCCACAAGGCTGCTTGAAAAGCGGGGACACACAATCACGAGTGTCTCGAACGGCCGCGAGGCATTGCAGGCGTTGGAGCAGGGCCGCTTCGATGTCGTGCTGATGGATGTACAGATGCCGGTGATGGATGGCTGGATGGCTACGCAAGCCATTCGCGAACTCGAGCGCGGCACCCAGAAGCATATCCCGATCCTGGCGCTCACCGCGCACGCCATGAAGCGCGATCAGGAACAATGCATGGCAGCGGGCATGGACGGATACTTGAGCAAGCCGTTTCAGCCGGCTGAGCTTTATCGGGCGGTGGAGAAGATAGCTCGGGACTAGGGACTCGGGGCTGGGGGCTGGTCGGCGTTTTGGGTTTCAGTCCCGAGTCCCTAGCCCCGAGCCCCTATCCGGTGGCCCGCGAGAAAAATTTCTAAGACCTCAATCGCCCCAGTGACCTCGTGGAAGCGGAAGCGGACGAGGTCCGCTCGCTCGCCTGGGTTCAGGCCGCGCTGGCGGGAGGCTATGCGGCCAATGCGCGCTGGATTGCGAGTGGCTAGCGTGATGGCTTCTCGAAGATTCAGGCCCGCGATCTGCATTACGTTTTGAAGCGCGCGATCCATGCGCAGAGCTGAGCCGGCTAGCCGCGTTCCTCCTTGCAAACGCACGCTTCCATCGGGGTGTAGCTCGACATCTACTTCACCCAGCTTGTACTGGCCGGGGGCGCAACCGGCCGGCATCACGGCGTCCGTTACCAACAGGGAGCGCTCCAGGCCTTTGGCGCGCAGGGCAACTTTGAGAAATGCCGGCGCGAGATGAATCCCGTCCACGATGAAGCTCGCGGCCAAACGGTCGTCCGCTAACTGATCCCAGATGTAATTGGGATGGCGCGGCAGGATGGCATGGGCGCCGTTGCCGAGGTGCGTGGATAGCGTTGCGCCCGCGCTCACGGCGGCGGCGATTTCGTCCGATGTCGCGCGAGTGTGTCCAATGCTTACCACGATGCCTTCGCGCACCAGAGTTTCAATGAAGCGCGGGGCAGCCGGCCATTCGGGCGCGAGCGTTACTAGCCGGATGTTGCCACGAGCGGCTTCCTGAAAGCGCTGGAACTCATCCAAATCCGGTGAGCGAACCCATCGCACAGGATGCGCGCCCCGGGGTCCGTCGTCGGGTGAAATATAAGGTCCCTCCAGGTGGAAGGCTTCCATGGCCGCGCCTTCCCACATCGCCTCTTTCGCCGCTGCGAGATTGCTGAGCGCACCCGACATATCCTGCGGCGATCCGGTGATTACTGTGGGATAGAAGCGAGTGACACCAGTTTGTAATAGGGCGCGAATGGAACGGGCGATTTCCTCTTGGGTAGCCTGTGGCGAGTTGTAATCAACACCGGTGAAGCCATTCACCTGGAGATCGATCCAGCCGGGCGTAACGTAGATGGAATCGCTCGATCGGGTGAGGACCGGGTCAACGCTTTCAATGAAATCCGAGAAGCGAATCTCGATTTCGTCACCGGTTCCAGGATCGATGCCGTTACATTTCATTGCAGCACCGGTTTATGCACAAGTTTCCCACAGGCGCGGGGAGCTAAGCGTAAGACTCCGCGAGAAAAGGAAACTGTTGAAAACTTTTTGAGGACGCAAGAAATGTATAGCATTTCCCTTCCAGGCCTGATAAAAAAGAACAGATCCCCTGCGAGTGCGATTCTGGCGGGTAATCTCGGGGGAGGTGGCCGTCGGGATCGCACTTGCGGATCGAAGTTTCAAGCCATTGTCCCCTTGCTGACGCGCGGGCCTACATACTCGCCTTTTTGATCCGACCGCCGAGTACGGATTGTTCCGCAGAATCTGTGGCCCCGCACGTGAGTGAGGGAACTAGACCCCCACCGGCACGTTCTTCGCCACTGGCGTGAGCCAGCCGAAGCGATCCGGAACGCGTCCACTCACGATGTCGAAGAAAGCTTTTTGGAGTTTCTCGGTGATGGGTCCGCGCGAGCCTTTGCCAACTTCAATGCGATCCACCGAACGAATGGGCGTGATCTCGGCTGCTGTTCCAGAGAAGAAAACTTCGTCCGCGATGTAGAGCATCTCGCGCGGAACGATGGTCTCGACCACGGGAATGCCGAGCGAAGCAGCGAGCTCAATCACGGTCTCGCGCGTGATGCCGGGCAATACCGAAGCGCCGAGAGGCGGCGTGAAAACCTTGCCGTCGCGCACCAGGAAAACATTTTCTCCGGAGCCTTCGCTGACATAGCCGGATTCATCCAGCGCGATGCCTTCCGCATAGCCGTTGGTGTGGGCTTCCATACGGATGAGTTGCGAGTTCATGTAATTGGCGCCGGCTTTGGCGAGCGCGGGAAGCGTGTTGGGAGCGATGCGAGTCCAACTGGAAACGCAGACGTCCACGCCCTGGGCGAGCGCTTCTTCGCCGAGATACTTGCCCCATTCCCAGCATGCGATATAAACCTCGGTGGGATTGTTCGGAAGAACGCCGACGTCGCCATAGCCACGCAGGACGATGGGCCGGAAATAGCAGGATTCCATATGATTGATGCGCACCAGCTCCGCCATGGCGTCGGCCAGTTCGGCGGATTGATATTTCAGATCGATGCGGTAGATCTTAGCGGAATCGAGCAGGCGGCGAATATGTTCGCGCACCCGAAAGATGGCGGGACCGGAAGGGGTAGCATAGCAGCGGATGCCCTCAAATACAGAGCTGCCGTAGCTGGTGACGTGAGAGAGGACGTGGATCTTGGCATCATCCCAGGCGATGAAGCGGCCGTTGTGCCAGATCTTTTCCGTGGGCTTCAACATAGATTAATTATAGCGATGTGGGGAGGGTTCGCTCGGGATGCGGGCGGTTGGGCGGATGTGCACCGCGTCTTGACGCATCTGGCGACTTTTGTGTTTGGAGAGTACATCTTTGTAGGCGGTTGATTCGTTGAGGAGTTGCGAGCTGGATTGGGACGTTGTGACGCACGAAAATTCACGATGCGTCATGCCGATTCGCGTGATGTTTGGGTTGGCGGCGGTGATGGCGTTTGGTTGGGGGTGGTGTGGCATTGGCTTCCAACGTCAGAGTACAGCCTGCGCTTCGGGTGGGAACGGGGCGCGGCGTGGAAGGGGTTGAGGGTGAAGGGAGAAATAATTCTTGATTGGTTGCTACCCGTGAAGGATCTGCCATAAGTGCGGTGACAAGTTTTCGCGAATCCCGTGTGGGTGCCGCGCAGAGCGCTGCGATGTCATGGCTAAATGAGGAGTCGTTCGAGGGAGCTCGGGCATTAAACCTGGTTCTGCGTTCGGGATAGCGCTCCCTGCCGGTCGCGGTTCAGTTTTTTTGTGCGGTCGTATAATTTTGCGCCGTCGTTTGTGCGTGGGAGCGGATGAAAATGAGGTGGTGGATTTCCATTGACTTCGTTCATGAAACGGCGTATTTTTGAAATGCCGCTACGCACTCGGAAGCAGCCGCCGTTCCTGCTCGTATCCCCCTCTAAAATTTTAGGAGAAGCAAATGGCAACCGCAGCAATCCCGCAACAAGCCATTCCCGCTCAGGCCGTTGACCTCACGGTACCGAACCCGAAGCGAACTCAGAATTTGTCGCTACCTTTGATGCAAGGATGCGAGTTCAATGCAGAATTCAAGGGTTGTCAGATCATTGTGGATGAGGGCTTTCTGAAGTTCAACCTGGAACTGGCTTCCACGCAGAGTATTCGCCTGACGTTGAACCAGGCCAGCATGACGACGACTATACCCTGATACGCAGCGCGGACGACCATAACAGTAATTTCCATGACGTGACTTACACTATTACTTCGCAATGGCTGCACCAAGGCAATAATTCGATACGGATTCAGTTGGATCAGAGCGCGCGGACGCGGATTACGTTCAAATCGGTGGGCGTGCAAGGGATACCCGCCGTATTCTTCGGCGGTTCATGACGGCTGGTGGGACGTGGATAGGGACCGGGGCCGGTGTCCCCATTTCTCTTTATAATAGGGTGTGCGCCGCGCTGTCCTCTTCATTGCACTGCTCCCGTTGTACGCGCAGAACTCCCCGCCTCGCTCGAAGGCGTCGGATTATCCGGCTCATGTTTCGCTTTCCGGCATGGAGATCGGCGCTGAATATCTGGTCCACAGCATTCCGGCTGAGACAGGCTTTTATTTCGCCAAGGAATATCTGGTCGTGGACGTGGGCGTTTTTTCTTCCACGCGCGAAGGCGTGGCTGTAAAGAGCGATCAGTTCTCTTTGCGGATCAACGATGGAAAGCTGGTGCTCAGTCCGGCTTCTCCGGGCACGGTAGCAGGCGCGCTGAAATATCCGGATTGGGAAAATCAGCGGGCGGCGTCGGCACAGGCGGGTCCGGTGATCTATGGCACGCCGCCAACGGTGGGCAGATTTCCTGGAGACCCGCAAGCGCCAGCGCCCGTTCCCCGGCCGGTGGAGGATCCACCGAATCCCAGCGGCAATGAGCCGCGGGCGCCTAAGACTATCGACGAATCCATCGCTAGCATTGCGCTGTCGGAAGGACCTACGAACAAGACGGCGAAGGGCTGTCTGTTTTTCCGGTTCTCGGGAAAGATGAAATCCATTCGATCGCTCGATTTGGTTTACGATGGCGGTGAGGGCCGGGTGAAGGCGACGATTCCGCTGTTTTAGCTGGGCAAGGACTTATGTTGTTTGGGGAACCGCACGATGTTTCGCCGTAGCTCTCGCCAACAGGCAAGCAGGCGTCGGCAGGAGTGCCGACGCGGCACGCAGGAGTGCGTGCATTGCTAACGATAAGAATCTTCGCGTGCAGCGACGATTTTTCAAGCCGCACTCCTCAACTGGTTGACTTGGTTGAGTGTGGTTCGCGCCGCCGTCAGGATGGCTACCAGCAG
>JBEKJJ010000118.1:0-20992 GCA_050011295.1 Bryobacteraceae bacterium | reverse complement strand
CGTGCGTGCCGTGTTCGCACTCTTGCGAACACCTGTGTCGGTTTGGAAGCCAGGCGTTCACACGAGTGTGAACGCGGCACGCACGAGTGCGTGCGCCACTTATTTGCGTGCATTCGCGGCCATTGCCTTCACCTTAATCGGCAACCCCACCAGATTGATGAATCCCTGCGCATCTTTCTGATCGTACTCCGCGCCCATGGTGAAGCTCGCGATGTTGAGCGAATACAGCGAATAGGGCGACTTGCGGCTCACCGGCTCAATGTTCCCTTTATAAAGCCGCAGCGTCACTTCGCCGGTCGTGGTTTCACTCGTCGCCTCGAAGAAACTATCCAAGGCTTCGCGCAGCGGCGTGAACCACAGGCCGTTATAAACCATCTCGGCATAATCGAGCGCCAGTTTCTGTTTGTAGTGCAGCGTATTCCGGTCTAGCGTCAATGCTTCTAGCTCCCGATGCGCCGCCAGGATCAGCGTGCCTCCGGGCGTCTCATAGCAGCCGCGCGATTTCATCCCGACAAAGCGGTTTTCCACCAGGTCAATGCGTCCGATGCCATGCTCGCCGCCGATCTTGTTCAACGTCTCGAGCAATTTCACTCCTGATCCGCGCTTGCCATTCACCGAGACTGGAATGCCTTTTTCGAAACCGATGATCACATCCACGGGCTTGTCGGGCGCGTCCTTGGGACTCTTCGTCAGCATCCAAATCTCATCCGGCGCGGCGTTGGCCGGGTCTTCCAGTGCCCCGCCCTCGTGCGAAATGTGCCAGATGTTGCGATCGCGGCTGTAGATTTTCTTGGTAGTCTGCGAAATCGGGACGTTGTGCTTGGCCGCGTAGTCGATAGCATCCTCGCGCGACACGATGTTCCACTCGCGCCACGGAGCGATCACCTGAAGCTGCGGAGCCAGCGCTTTGTAGGTGAGCTCGAACCGAACCTGGTCGTTCCCCTTGCCGGTACACCCATGCGACAGAGCGTCGCAGCCGGTTTCGAGCGCGACCTCCACCTGCCTCTTCGCCAGTAACGGCCGCGCCACCGAAGTTCCTAGCAAGTATTTGTGCTCATACACCGCGCCCGAGCGTACCATCCGCCACAGATATTCGGTGACGAACTCCTCGCGCATGTCAGCCACATGGACTTCAGACGCGCCCGTCTTCCGCGCCTTCTTTTCCAGGCCCTTCAGCTCGTCTTCGCCCTGCCCGATGTCGCCGCATACGGCAACTACTTCGCACTGATAATTCTCCTTCAGCCAGGGAATGATGATGGATGTGTCCAGGCCTCCGGAGTAGGCCAGGGCCACTTTCTTTGGTCGCATAGATTTGGGTGTGGCGCAGGCGCTTTCGCTTGCGAACCGGCTGCTAGCCGATCAACATCAATAGTAATGCTTTTTGCACGTGCAGGCGGTTTTCGGCCTGATCGAAGACCACGGACTGATCGGATTCAATGACTTCATCCGTCACTTCCTGGCCGCGTTTCGCCGGCAAGCAATGCAGGAAGACAGCCTCGTCGCTGGCCTGCGCAAGCAGTTGCTGGTTCACCTGGAACCGCGCGAAATCCGCAAGCCGTTTTTTCTGCTCATGCTCCTGCCCCATGCTGGCCCACACGTCAGTGTAGACCGCCTGCGCATCCGAAACGGCCTCTGATGGATCATTGGTGATAGCGAGCTGAGCGCCCGAGATCGCGGCCAGCGCTTCCGCCTGCGCTACGATCTCCGCGTCCGGCCCATAACCCTTTGGAGTAGCTATCGAAAAATTCATGCCCATCCGCACGGTCGAGAGCATCAACGAATTCGCCACGTTGTTGCCGTCGCCCACAAAAGCAAGCTTCAGACCGCCGAGGTCGCCAAAGCGTTCCTGAAGCGTGAAAATATCCGCCAGCGCCTGGCAGGGATGGAAACGATCGCTGAGCGCGTTGATCACGGGCACGGCCGACCAGTGCGCCAACTCATCAATGGTCTTCTGCGAGAACACGCGCGCCACAATGCCGTTGGTCCAGCGGTCCAGATTGCGAGCGACGTCCTTCAAAGGTTCACGGTCGCCGATGGGTCCGGTGGAAAGAACTGAGTCGCCACCAAGCTGCTTGATAGCCAGCTCAAAAGTGAACCGAGTCCGCAGGGATGGCTTTTCGAACAGCAGGCTAAGATATTGACCTTTCAAGGACTGCGCAAACCGGGAGGGACTTGCCTTCACCTGTTGCGTCAGATCGAGCAGCGCAACCAACTCATCCTGGGATAGATCGAGATCACGCGTAAGATTAGCCCCACCGATCTTCGGCAGCGTCTTCGGAGCCGGCATGCGCCGGACAGACTTGAGGGAAGTTCCAACGGTGGGGGGCATTGTCGTTACGCGCGTCCTGTATTTTTATTCACTACTATGAATAATTACACAGTCCGGACAGTTTGTCAAACCGACCCGCGCTCCCCTTGTACAATCAAAGAGACATGGCCAAGGAATACATCGTAGATAAGGACGGCAACTACTACATTGCCGGAACCCGAATCTCCCTGGATTCCATCGTGCATGCATTCCTGCGCGGTGAGTCGCCGGAGACCATCTGCCAGAACTTCGAACTTCTTCGACTCGAAGAGGTCTACGGCGCGATCGCATACTATCTTGCAAACCAGGCTGAAATCGATGCCTATCTGATTCGCCAAGGTGAGAAGTGGACGGAAGGAAGGCGGCCGCCCAACCGCTTCCGGCTAATCTGTGTGAGAGATTGATCCGCGTGCGAGACGAACTTCACAGTCCTCGCCGAACGTGAAAGTTCGATTTCTCGCGGACGCCGACCTCAACAAGATTATTGTGACTGGAACGCTGCGTCGGGAGCCGTCGGTGGATTTCTTGACGGCTCACATGGCAGCAGGGCAGCAGCGTCTACTCGTCTCCCACGATGTCGGCACTATGCCCGCTCACTTCCGCGCCTGCAAGGCCGCAGGAAAACATAGCGCCGGCCTCCTCCTGCTTCCACAAAGCCTCGACGTTGGCACAGCAATCGACGAACTGCTCCTCATTTGGCTAGCCTCGGAGGCGTCGGAGTGGGAAAGCCAAATGGTATGGTTGCCTCTGTGATTATCAGCGTCTCACGCATTGCGGACGCCAAACCGTGCGAACCGGCGCGGAGGGATGGCGGTAGCACCGCATCCCCAGAAGCGTCCGTGGACCACTGCCCGGCGTCCACAAAGTGAGATGCATTACCATTGCCATTATCGCGCGTGCTGATTCTTAAGGCTTTAGCGTCCGCGAAGTGGTTCCTATTGCGCATAGCCCCTTGCGGGCATAGCGGGAAGAAACGCACCCTAGAAGCCGCAGGCTTAAGATCTGGTGCCGGCCCTCGGACTCGAACCGAGAAAAGCTCCGTTTTGAGTGGAGCATGTCTGCCTGTTGCATCAGACCGGCCCTTGGTACCGGCGGGTGGATTCGAACCACCAGGCGCTCAGGTTTAAGCTGAGCAGGTAAACCAATTCCCTTCACGCCGGCAAACTTTGTGGGCACCGAGCGACTTGAACGCTCAACGTCTCCAAAGGAGATCCAGCTTTACAGGCTGGTGCGGCCAACCGATATCCGCCTGATGCCCGTGGTTGGCGGAGAGGGCGCGACTCGAACGCGCACGTCCCGAAGGACTCCGGTTTAGCAAACCGGTGGGTACCTATTACCCAACCTCTCCAAATTACTCAACGTCTCCGAATTACCCAACCTCTCCGAAACTGGCGGAGGGTAGGAGATTCGAACTCCTATGCGCCGAAGCTGCGCCGGTTTTCAGGACCGGTGGGCCACCATTTGCCCGTACCCTCCGATTGGTTGCTGATTTTGGTGGTTGATTTATGGTGGCTGGTCACCGAGTCGAACGGTCTCTTCGGCTTTTCAAGCCGACTCTGTCACCCGACCAGATCCAACCAGCCATATAAATAAATTGGAGGCCCGCCGCAGAATTGAACTGCGTGTCAACCGCTTTGCAGGCGGCGCGGTCACCGTTTCCTTGCGAGCCTGGTACCCGAGGAGGGCATCGAACCCCCATGCCGAAGCTCTGGTTCCTAAGACCAGTGTGTCTGCCTATTCCACCACTCGGGCAAAAAATTAAATTGTTGTGATTTAATAACTAAAGCGACAAAATGATAAGCCGCTAGACAGTCGCGAGGAAATGCTGAGGAGCAATCTGCATGTCATATTGCGATTCTAGCGATAATTACTAAATTAGTCAAGTTAATTTGGCTAATTTAATCTTTGGTAGGGTAGGTGGGATTCGCGCCCCACGATCCTCGGATTGAAGGTCCGATGGCTTAAGCCGCTTGCCTACTACCCCGCTGGGTGACCCACATGTTGACCCGAAAATTCTGGCGCGTCCGGCTGGAATCGAACCAGCGTGTTCCAGCTTAGAAACCGGAGCCTGAATCCACTCGGCCACGGGCGCGTTTTTGAACTTGGCACTCCGGGGGTGATTCGAACACCCAATCACGGCTTTGGAGACCGTTAGCCTCACCATCGGCAACCGGAGCACAGTGGGGCAGGATGGCATCCTGCAGCGGGTTGCCAACCCGCTTTTCCTTGGTGCCGGGGTGGAGGATCGAACTCCACTGTTTCTGTTTGTAGGACAGAAGCCCTCGACCAGAAGGCGACCCCGGCAATATCTCTTCGTTGGCATCGTGCCGCTATACAATCGGATGAATGCACTGCGGATTTGGACGATCTTCAACTGGAGAACACGAGTGACTGGTCACGACGCTTGGAATCTGGCAAACCATTGGGTTGCGGCTTGGAACGCGCATGATCTGGAATTGATCATGACCCACTACGAGGATGCAATCGAGCTGACCTCGCCAGTTGCCGCTCAGTTGTTAGGTGCGCCCGATGGCAAGGTGGTCGGAAAAGCAAACTTGCGAGCGTATTTTCAACGAGGACTGGAAGCCTACCCGGAACTCCGCTTTCACCTGGAAGACGTGCTCTGCGGCGTAAACAGCGTGGTGCTCTACTACACCAACCAAAAAGGAACACGCACGGGCGAGTTCATGGAGCTAACGGCGGTTGGAAAAGTTGCACGCGTCGTAGCCCACTACACTGCTTGACCAAAGATCGCACGCCTCCCACGGCCAGGGCGCGACCGAGGGAAAATATTCAATTGTCAAAGATCTGGTCGGGGCGGGGAGATTCGAACTCCCGATTTCCTCCTCCCAAGGGAGGCGGCTCACCGCTTGCCTACACCCCGAATAAGCTGGGGTGACCGGAGAGAATTGAACTCTCGTGGACTGCTCCACAGGCAGCCGCCTAAGCCACTCGGCCACGGTCACACTTGGTGGATCTGGTCAGAATCGAACTGACATTTCATCCTTGCAAGGGATGCTGCTTCCCGTTGGCATGACAGACCCAAACTTGGTTGCGGATTGCCGAGTCGAACGGCCTTGCAGAGGTTATGAGCCTCGCGTGACACCGGTTCACTTATCCGCAAGAAAACACACTTGGAGCGGCCTGCCGGATTGGAACCGGCGTCCCTTCGTTGGCAACGAAGAATCCTGCCGCTGAACGAAGGCCGCAACTGAGCGGAATTTCCGCAAATATGGCGCGATGGATGGGAATCGAACCCACCTGGTCTTCATAGACAGTGAAGTGCCTTTGCCGCTCGGCCACCACCGCGTGAATCTGGATCCGGGAGACAGAATCGAACTGTCGTCAGTTGTATACCGGCGAGCTATCCCGGAATGAAATTGCTTGCCCGCGTGTGAAGCGCCTTTAGACTAGCGGGTGATTTGGATGCCTAAAGGCTGCGTCTACCTGGCCGAGTTTCCGCGAGGATATCGAAGGTGACGACTGAATGATTGGAGCTCGGAGCGGGCATCGAACCCACATTCTCCTGATTACAAGTCAGGCGCTCTGCCGACTGAGCTATCCGAGCCCAGCGAGTAGTGCCTGTGATTGTAATGCTCTCAACCACGTATCGATTGTAAACGACGACCGCAATTGGGTCAAGGAATAAGTTGGTTTCTAAAGAGAAAAACGTGGTGAATTCTAATTAATCGGGAATGCCCTCAGAGCGCCGTCCAGCGTTCGATGGCGCCCGGGAACCTGACGCTGGTACGATTAATTCAGGAAGGGAAGCCATGAAGCGTCATGCTAAAGCCGTAGCTGGATCAACCCGCCGCTTCGCGCAGCCCGCCAACGTTGACACCGTTGATTCTGTCACGCTGGACCTTCTTGCGAATTGGCGTCGCCAAGACGCAACCGATAACCCAAGGGACATCCGCGCAGCTGAGCAGGAAGTGGCCGAGTTCAAGAAGTCAATGAACAAGAACCGTGCCTTAGCCGGTCAGCCTCCAGTCTATCCCTGAGGCGTTTTCCGTGACCCAACTTCTTTGTCTTGATTCAGGCCCGCTCGGCCTGTTGACGCATCCACAACGCAGCTATGAGGTGATCGCCATCGCCGAATGGCTGTCAGATCGTCTCCGTCGAGGAAGTCGCGTAGTCGTGCCTGCGATCGTCTACTACGAGGTGAAGCGCGAGCTCTTGCGCGCTCAGAAGGCCTTCAGTGTTGCCCGGCTTGACGCACTTGCAGCAGCCATTCCGGGCCGTTATCTTCCACCATCCGATGTTGCACTTCGGCTGGCGGCGGAGCTTTGGGCGAAATGCCGTCGCGAAGGACAACCCACGGCGGATGCGAAGGCTCTGGACATTGATGTCATCATCGCGGCACAAATCCTTTCATCTGAAGCCGACATATCCGAGGTTGTCAACGCCACTTCCAACCCGAAACACCTATCCAAGTTCATTACGGCTCGACACTGGAAGGAGATTTCATGAGATCGCACCTGCTAGCACGTCTCGTCGCTACCACCCTCTTCACCGCGTTCGCGGCTTTCGCCCAGCAACCCGGCCCCGCCCTCTCCATTGATGCCAATGCCAACCTGCACGCAATTTCTCCGGACGTCTATGGCATCGACTTCTACTGGACCCTCCCCACCGCGGGCGACCCCACGCTGTCTGCCGCCACGGCAGCCGCATCCAATATTCGCGCTACAGCACGGCGCTGGGGCGGCGACTCGGAAACCAGCTATAGCTGGAAGTTCGACGTCAACAATGCTGCGAACGATTGGTACTTCCAGGTCCTTCCCGACACCAGCATCGACGCCTCCGCGCTCCCGGCTGGATCTACCTTCAACATGTTCGCCGACCAAGTCCGGATCACTGGCGGCAAGGCAATCGGGACCATCCCGGTGCTGCCATGGTCGCCTAAGGCACGCATGGAAATGTGCAGCTTCGACGTTTCGAAGTACGGCAAGCAATGCAAGCAGGATCCGTATGCGCAATACCATTCCGTGACCTGCGGCGATGGCATCCAATACGATCCCGCCTGCGGCGATCCATCCGTGAACGATGGCTTGATGCCCGCGAAGCCCATTTACATTACGAACGATCCCACCGATGCCTACACTCAGGTTGACCAGAGTTTCCAAGCCGAGTGGATCACCTACCTGCTCTCGCGCTACGGCAAGGCGAACCAGGGCGGCATCGCCATCTGGAGCATGGATAATGAGCCGATCTGGTGGGACGATGTGCATCGCGACATTCATCCCGATCCATACACCTACGATGAGCTGGCCAGTCTCAACTTGACATACGCGGCGGCGATCAAGCAGGCCGATCCCACGGCGCTAGTCTCCGGACCCGTAGCCGACAACTGGGCCTCGCAGTTCTTCTCGAAAAAGGACATCGTGGCGGGATGGGCCGTGGGAAATTACTGGCAGAATCCCGTCGATCGCAACGCGCACGGCGGCGTGCCGCTGATGGCCTGGTACCTCCAGCAATTCCAGAACTACGAAAAGCAGCATGGCGTGCGTCTGCTCGACTATTTCGATCAACACGCGTATCTCGCGCCCTCCACCATCGCATTCCAACCGGCCGGCGACAGCGCCACGCAGGCGCTGCGGCTCCAATACACGCGCGCGTTTTGGGACCCGACATTCGTTGTCAGCGGCGACTATTGGATACAGGACGTCGACAATGGCGGCGGCCCGATAGCTCCCGCCTACATTCCACGCCTACAAGCGATCATCGCGGCCAATTATCCCGGCACCAAGCTCGCGCTCACCGAATACAATCTTGGCGCCCTCGACGACATCAACGGCGCGCTCGCGCAGGCGGACTTGCTCGGAATCTTCGGCTACCAAGGATTGGATGCCGCGGCGCTGTGGGGTCCACCGACTCCAACGGATCCCGGCGCCTTTGCCTTCAAGGTCTACCGCAACTATGACGGCATAGGCGGCACATTCGGCGAAACTTCCGCGAAGTCAACAAGCGCGGATCAGGGACAGCTTTCGGTCTATGGTGCGCTGCGGTCCGATGGGAACCTAACGGCCATCGTCATTAACAAAACCGGGCAAGATCTCTCGAGCGCGCTCACGCTGGCGAACTTCAGCGCCGCCTCAACTGCCGCGGTCTGGCGCTATAGCCCAGCGAATCTGAATGCGATTGTCGAGCAGCCTGCGGTTTCGGTCGGCGGCGGACAGATCTCGACGGTGTTCCCCGCGAATTCGATTACGCTCCTCGTTATTCCACCGGCCACCTTGGCGGGTCCGAAACCAAAAATCACGGATGTAACCAGCGCCTCATCCTACGCTCACGTCTACGCTCCTGGACAAATGGTAGTGGTTTGGGGCACTGCTCTCGGCCCCGCTCAGAAAGCTTCGCTGCAACTGGATGCCAACGGACTGGTGAGCACTAGCGTAGCCGGAGTTCGCATCCTGTTCGACGGGATTCCTGCGCCCATCGTCTACGCGACGGCCACGCAATGTTCAGCCGTGATTCCGTATTTCGGTGCGACTAACGCGACCACGCACGTCCAGGTGGAGTACATCGGCGTTCGCTCCGATCCATTCCAGATTGCGGTCACCCCCACCGCGCCTGGCCTCTTCACGGCGGACTCTTCCGGCAAAGGACAAGCGTCGGCTACCGATTCGGACGGCATCACTGCCAACTCCGCGGCGTCGCCCGCGCATCCGGGCTCAGTGGTTATCCTGTGGGCCACCGGCGAAGGCCTGACCGATCCGCCCGGCGTAGATGGACGCCTGGCCGTCGGCGTGGTTCCGAAGCCGTTAGCGTCGGTCTCGGTAACCATCGGCGGATTGCCGGCCACGGTACAGTACGCAGGCGCCGCACCCGGCGAAATGCCTGGCCTGTTCCAGATCAACGCCCAGATCCCAGCCAATGTGCAACCAGGGGACAACGCCCCAGTACAGGTTACCGTAGGATCTGCAACCAGCCCGGGTGGAGTGACATTAGCGATCCGGTAGCGGCCTGGCTGCTGGCCCACTAACTAAAGTGTTCCGAAGACACCCGTGGCGCACGCACTCTTGCGTGCTGCGCCGAGACTCATCTCGGCGATGCCCATACCGGATCACGATCGGGTGGCGCAGGCGATTTCGCCTGCGAACCGATTTTTTCACGGATTCTAAGCGATCACCAGCCCCAGCGGGATTGGGTGTTCGGGATCAATGGAACGGAAAACCGGGTTAAGGAGTATCTAGTGGCCATACTTCAGCCGAAGTCCCTTCAAACCAATCGTCCGTTTCACACCGGACTGGCCCGCCGGGATTTCCAGCCGATCGCCGGACCACGACTGGTTGTGTGACCCCAGAATGTCGCCATAAGTCGATAGTCGGCGACAGGCCAAAGACTAAGAACCACTCGACCGGCTGCATCTGTCGCTTTGTGCGCGCCGGAATTGGTTGCCAACTGATTCTCCGGATCGAGGCCACTGTCCTGAACGATCGCACGCGCTACCGGGCCACGCGGCACGAAAAGTCAAAAACTGTCCGGTTTCAAGCGAGTGCCCCTGCTGAACACCCTTGGGTCTGAGACTCATCGCGACGCGCCTACCGAACGTTGCCGTTCCAGAGATGATGGTTCAAGCTCTCCGTTTGCTTCCCCACACACCGCACGAGGCTCGCCGACTCGCTCGCCCGCATTCCTTTGTTAGCCTAAACAGCAGCCTGATCCCTGGGTCTCTGGCACACTCGGTTTTGATCCTCTGACCCTACCAAATATTAATTTTGCAAGCGGCTCCTGTGACAGGCTTCATTCGTAGCGCAAAGCCACGATTGGGTCCACCTGAGTCGCACGCCAAGCCGGGATCGCGCATGCGGTCAGCCCTACGAGGAGCGATAGGATTGCGACTGCCGCGAAAGTAAGTGGATCGCCAGCGCCGACACCGTACAGAAGACCGGCGATGAATCTCGTTAAGATCAGTGCGGCAACCAGTCCAATGGCGATTCCGATGAGCGCCAGTTTGGCCCCTTCCGCCAGAACCAGGTAGAGGACCTCTTCTTGCTTCGAACCGAGAGCCACCCGAATCCCGATCTCGCGCGTGCGCTGCGCGACCGAATAGGACATGATGCCGTAAACGCCGATAGCGGCTAGAACGAGACCAAGGGTTGCAAACAGCGCGAACAGCGAAGCCGTGGAGCGAGGCTCCGCAATCGCGTTCGACACCCAACTTTCAAGGGTCCGCACGTCACTGACTGCGACATTCGGATTTACTTGCGCTACCAAGCCCGGCAAAGCGCCCCCAAAATCCAATCGGTCTCCTGCCGCATGAATCACCAGACTCATGTAGGCGGGCGGTGCTTTGGCCCCGGCGCTCGGGACAGCGTGTGGCCCGTACTGGGTGTAGATAACCCCATTAATCCAATCGGCAGTTTCTTTCGACATGCTGAATTCGCGAACGTCGCCAACCACTCCGATCACAGTGCGCCAATTCTGCTCCCAATTCGCCCGGATGTGCTTTCCTACAGCATCCTCTCCCGGCCAATATCTGGTTGCCGTTGCCTTGCTGATCAGCACCACATCCTCCGCCCCTGGGCTCGCATCGGCTTCGGTGAAACTTCGGCCGCGCAACAACGGAATGCGCATCACGCGAAGGTAGTCCGGTGTGATAATTTTTTCCTCGAAAAGAGGAATCTGCGCGCCGGGGCGAGTTGGATGGTCCTGAATGTCAACTGGCACCACCTCTCCTCCGTCTCCATTGCCTAACGGAAGGCTACTCACGGCCGCGACGTCTTTGACGCCAGGCAGTGAGCGGGTTCGGCCGATCAGCTCTTTATAGAACGTAAAACACCGTTCGGGAACATCGCAAAGGGTTTCATTGGGCGCGATGCGCGCCGTAACGATCTGTTGTGAGCTGAATCCAGGATTTACATTCGAAATCTTCCAAAGGCTTCTGACGCAGAGACCCGCCGCGATCACCAAAACTACGGAAACCGCGATCTCGCCTATCACCAGCATCGCGCGCCCACCGCTGTGCGCAACTGTACCGCCGCGCGCGCCGCCTGATTTCAGCGCGCTCGTCAACTGCAAATTCGAAGTGTCCCGCGCGGGAATCAGCCCAAATACGGCGCTGGTAAGGATGGTAAGCAGGGCGGTAAAGGCCAGCACGGTTGAGTCGAGGCTTGCCCCTTCTATGCGAGGTGTGCCCGAGAGCAGCATGAGCTTCAGAATGGGGAGACCATACGCAGCGACCAGGAGGCCTAGTAAACCGCCGCCGAGAGAGAGCAGGAGACTCTCCGTGAGTAACTGCCGAACGATCCGCCAACGGGAAGCCCCGAGCGCCACTCGCGCGGCCACCTCCTTCCGCCGGCTAATGGACCGTGCTAACGTCAAGGTCGCCACGTTAGCGCACGCAATCAACAATAAGAAAGAGACCGCCGCTAACAGAATGAGCAGCTTTCCTTTGGAATCTCCGACGAGATCCTCTTGGAGCGAAATCACAGTTCCGCGAGCGAATGAATCATCAGGCATTCGCGACGGAAACGCTGCCAGCATGGGGCTGCGCATCCCCGCCAGCTCAGTGCGAGCCTCCTGCAGTGTTGCGTCAGGGCGGAGCCGCCCAATCACGGGCATGTAGCTGGAGCCCCAGTAGTCGCCGGCATTTCGAGGGTCCATGTGCAAGGGAACCCATAACTGAGCCTTGGGAGACGGGAACTCGAAGCTGGCGGGCATTACGCCGACGACCTGTCGCACCAGACCTTCGAGGGTGATGAGGCGTCCGACGACAGAAGGATCAGAAGCGAACCTTTGTTGCCACAAAGCGTGACTTAGTACAACCTCCCGATCCGCCCCCGGCTGGTCTTCCCCTTTGTGAAAGGTCCGGCCCAGGGCAGCTTTGGATCCCAAAAGAGAGAACAAATCCGCCGAGACCTCGTTCCCGATCAGCCGTACCGGTTGACCCAAACCGGTCAAATTGAATTCCTCGTTGTCGCTGTAGGCGACAAGATCCATCGTCCGGCTGCGGTCCCGCATGAACGCAAGAGGCCCCTTAGGGTACCAGGATGACGCAGCGATCAGCCGATCCGGTTGCACGAAAGGCAAGGGGCGAAGCAGCACCGCGCTGACAACGCCAAAAATGGCTGTGTTGGCGCCGATGCCAAGTGCAAGCGTCACAACCGCGACGACAGTGAACGCCGGATTTCTGTAAAGCGTGCGTATTCCGAACCGCAGGTCCTGGAAGAGACCTTCCAAGGGCAGTCCAGCGTGGCTCTTCATCGTGGGTTCCGGCATATGCTCCTCGTGTGAGGCAATTTGCACACCAGTACCGTGAATGAATCAAAAGACCTTCGTTTTGAGCGGGTTTGCTGCAGTTAAACTAAACTGGCCAGTTGACTTCAGTGCCCGGATTTGGGACGAGGCATTCCAGTCCCGGTGTGGTGACATTGGCCATCCGGTAACTCCGGGTTGGCGGACGAAAGCGAACCGATTTTTTCACGGATTCTTAAGCGATCACCAGCCCAGCGGGATTCCAGTGACACACCCAGCCAATCTTTCTTCCATTCCCCTCCAACAACTTCGAAACCCGCCACTCTCCAGCAACCTAACCTTCCAGTAAGCTCGAACCGGAATGCAACGTTGTCACGGCGTCCTCGGACTTCGTCTCTTCAGTAGAAACTCACACGCAAAAAACACTCCATTGTGGAACGGAGCATCCGGCTTGACGCATCGCGAAATTTCATGCGTCAATACGCTTCAGCGCGGTTCCGAACATCTTCCGCTCCATCCACTTACAATGAACGCACCTCGAAACACAAAAGTAGCCGGATGCGTCAACAGACTCCACCCCACCCCCGCATTCACACCTTTGTGAACGCGGCACGCGTGCGCCCACGCGCTACAGGTACACTAACATCAGTCCCTGATGAAGATCTCGGCTGCGATCATCACGTTCAATGAGGAGCGCAACATCGCTCGCGTGATCGAAAGCCTCCGCTGTTGCGACGAAATCGTGGTGGTGGATAGCGGGTCCAGCGACCGCACTGTCGAACTGGCCACCAAACTGGGAGCCCGCGTGATCGAGAGCGGCTGGCGAGGCTTCGCCGGCCAAAAGAATTACGCCTCCGAGCAATGCGAGAACGATTGGGTGCTGTGTCTCGATGCCGACGAAGCTCTGAGTGAGACTCTCGAAGGCGAGATTTGGCAGATCAAAAAGAACGGTCCCGACGTGGACGCCTACACCATGCCCCGCATGGCTCAGTATCTGGGCCGCTGGATACTGCATTCGGGCTGGTATCCGGATCGCAAAGTGCGCCTTTACGACCGGCGCCTATCCAAGTGGGTGGGAGATTTCGTGCATGAGTCAGTGGTAGTCGAAGGAAGCATCGGCCATTTAGACGCCAGCATCCTGCACTTCACCTGCAGTTCACTTTCCGAGCACCTCAAATCCATGGACCGGTACACCACGCTCGCGGCCGAGCAACTGGTAGATCAGAAAACGCATGTGGGATGGACGCAACTGGCGCTGGAACCGCCCTGGACCTTCTTCCGGACCTACGTGTTGCAACGCGGTTTTCTGGATGGGGCTGAAGGCCTGGCGATCGCCCACATGGCCGCGCTCTATACCTTCCTGAAATACGCCAAGGCCAAGAACATGAGCCCGCGAAGATAGTTGTGTTCATACTCCATATTGATTCTGGTGTCGAGATGCGCGGGGGGCAATGGCAGGCCCTGTATCTGATGCGTGGGTTGATGGCCGCGGGACACCAAGTGCGGCTCCTCGCGCCAGCCGAGTCTCCACTGATGGAACAGGCGCTGAAGGATGGCATGGATGCGCGGCCGCTCAGCATTGCGGCACTCGGGAGCGCTACGTCCGGCGTCCACTTAATACACGCCCACGACGCCCGCGCGCACACATTGGCGCTGTTGGGCGGCAAGCCCGCGATAGTATCGCGAAGGGTGGCGTTTCCGATTCGCCGTGGCGTGGGATCGCGCTGGAAATACGGACGTGCCGCGCACTATATCGCCGTATCGCAGTGCGTTCGACGGACACTGATGAATGCCGGTATCGCGCCTGATCGGATCACGGTGGTTTATGACGGAGTTCCTATCCAGACTCGGGCGCCGCTATCTGACGGTCGCTCAGGCGTGGTCACCCTGGATTCCGATGATCCAGGAAAAGGCAGAAAGATTGTGGAACAGGCCGGCGCGCTGGCCAATATCCCGGTTCGTTTTTCGAAAAACTTGATCGAGGATCTACGCCGCGCGGCAGTGTTCGTCTATATTACAGAATTGGAAGGATTGGGATCGGCGGCGTTGCTAGCGATGGCGGCTGGCGCTACAGTGCTGGCAAGCCGCGTGGGAGGGCTGCCGGAAATCGTGGAGGATGGCATCACCGGGTTACTGACTTCCAACGACCCGCAGTCGGTGGCCGGAAATATCGAGCGATTGATACGCGATCCGGCATTGGCCACGCGCCTTTCGGCCGCTGCACGAACCCGAGTGGAGAAGGAGTTTACAATCGAACGCATGGTGAGTCAGACGGTCGAGGTATATGAGAGGATGCTTCGTTGATCTACGCAATTCTAGCCGGATTGTTTGGGCTGCTCATCGGTAGCTTCCTGAATGTCTGCATCTTCCGTTTGCCGCGCGATCTTTCGGTGGTGGCGCCGCGATCGTTTTGTCCGGAGTGTGAAGCTCCTATCGCCTGGTTCGACAATATTCCCCTGGTCAGTTACTTGATATTGCGCGCGCGTTGCCGGAATTGCGGGAAGCGAATTCCGCTGCGCTATCCAATTGTGGAACTGCTCACCGGGGCGGTGTTCTTTTGCGCCGTTTGGGCGTCGGGCCCGAGCGCGGGAGCTATTAAGCTCTGCGTCTTCGGCGCGATTTTGATCGCGCTGGTTTTTTCCGACCTTGAAGAACGGATTTTGCCGGATGAATTCACTCTCGGTGGCACCGCGGTGGGCATTCTGTTCGCCTTATTGGTCCCGATGAAGTTCGGCATCATGCATCTGCTGCTGTTTTCCGTTCGAAGTCCGTGGTTCCTTTCCGTAGCCGAGGCTGCTTTCGCCGCTGGATTCTGCGCCGGAACGCTGTGGTTGGTGGGCACTCTCTATCAAAGAATCCGGCATCGCGAAGGACTGGGTTTCGGCGACGTAAAGATGGTCGCGATGATCGGCGCCTTCCTGGGATTGCAAGGTGCGCTGTTAACTCTCATTGTGGGATCGTTGCTCGGAGCCATCGTGGGCCTGTGCTACATCTGGTTCACCGGAAAGGATGCCTCGACCTACGAGTTGCCATTCGGAACCTTTTTAGGAACCGCAGCCCTGTGCGTGGGATTCTACTTGCTGAGATTTTCCCCGTGAAGTGGGGCAGGCTGCCAGCCTGCACGGAGGTAGATTACCGCCGCCTATCCGGTAAACGTGGGCATTCGGGCCGGTTGACAATCGACCGCAGCGTAACGAGCTGCCCCACCGGGTTTTGTCGAGCATCGCTTGTGGGCAAGTCGGAGACTTGCCCCACGCATACGGTGTAACATAATGAATTGCGTCACATGAAGGATTTATTCGCTGCCCTGAAGCCGGGGAGCCAGGATTGGCTGCTGGCCGAGGCTATCGATCCCGACCGGCTGCCCGCGCACATCGCCATTATTATGGACGGTAACGGACGTTGGGCGCGCAGGCGAAACTTGCCTCGCGTGGCTGGCCACCGGGCTGGCATCGAGCCTGTCCGAAGCACTGTCGAAACCTGCAGCCGGCTGGGCATCCAGGCTTTGACGCTGTACGCTTTCTCGGTCGAGAACTGGAAGCGGCCTCGGACGGAAGTGGACATGTTGTGGCGCCTGCTGCGCATCTATCTGCGCCGCGAGCTTCCTGAACTCATGCGGAACGATATCCGCTTCACCTGTATGGGACGCCTGGATGGCCTGCCGCCGCAAGTCAGGCAGGATCTTGAAAATAACATGGACGCGACTGCGCGGAACAACGGCCTCCGGCTCAATGTAGCCATCAACTACAGCGGACGCTCCGAACTGGTGGACGCCGTGAACGCCATCGTCGAAGACGCGAGGCTGGAAGGCCGGCTCCGCGACTTGCACATTGATGAAGAATCCATCGCGGCTCGATTGTACACGGCCGGCTTGCCCGACCCCGACCTATTGATCCGAACTTCCGGGGAGAAGCGCGTCAGCAATTTCTTGCTCTGGCAGATCGCGTATGCTGAGCTTTACGTCACCGACACACTTTGGCCCGATTTCCGGCGAGCGGACCTGCTGGACGCGATCCTGGACTATCAAAAACGCGATCGCCGCTTCGGCGGCTTGAGCCTGGACGCCGACACGCCAACCATCCGTATGACAAGCCGCCAGGAAGAGCGGGCGGAGCCGGTCGCCACCGTCGCACGATGAAGCGCGTCCTCACGGCGCTGCTGCTGATCCCCTTCTTCTGCTACATAATCCTCTGGGCCCCGGAGTGGGCGTTGCTCGCGGCCGTTGCAGGGGTCGCGATGCTCTGCTTCCGGGAATATGCCGATCTGGTATCGCTGCACAATATCGAAAAACCGGGAGTCTTCGGCTACGTAGCCGGCCTGTTGCTGCTGCTCCTGCCGGGGAAGGATTTCGCCTTTCTGGTTTTGATTGCAATTCTGGCGATGGCCTTGGCGTTGCGGTCGCGCGAACTGGGTCAGGCATTGCCCGCGGCCGCCACGTTGTTGCTCGGCGTAGTGTATGTTTTCGGTTCGTTACGTTGCGGAATCGACCTGCATGCGTTTAGCCCGTATTGGTTATTCTTCGCGCTGTCGCTCAACTGGGCGGGAGACATCGCCGCTCTGTACGTGGGGCAGTTAATAGGCCGCCACAAAATGGCGCCGCACGTGAGCCCCGGGAAATCGTGGGAAGGAGCCTTGGCCTCGGTTGTGGCCTCGGTGGTTTATGGCGCGTTATATTTTCCTCGGCTGCTGCCAGCGGTGCCGCTGCTCGAAGGCCTGGGATTGACGGCGTTGGCGAACATCGCCGGCCAGTTCGGCGATCTGTGCGAATCTGGCTTGAAGCGCGGAGCTGGCGTAAAGGACAGTGGAACTTTGCTGCCGGGGCACGGCGGATGGCTGGACCGCGTGGATAGCAGCCTGTTCGCGCTACCGGTAATTTATTTCGTGGTTAGCAATTTTCACTGGTGAGGGAGCGGCAGTGCTGAGACGATGGCTCAAACCAGCAGCATTTCCGCTTCTGCTCGCGGCCGTTAATCTCTACATCGCCAAGGACCTCTTTTTCCTGGAATACAGCCAATTCATGGGCTCCATTGAGGCGGCGTATATTTCCATCAGCCGCTACATGATCGAGAACTGGCGCGACCTGACCTGGTTTCCGCTCTGGTACGGCGGGATTCCGTTTCAAAACTCGTATCCGCCATTTCTGCATGTCGTAGTCGCTCTAGCGGCGGCAACGTTCCGAATCTCGCCCGCGCATGCGCATCACATTGTGACGGCGATATTTTATTGCCTGGGCCCGGTGGCCTTGTACGCACTGGCTCTTCGCCTCACTGGATCGCGCTGGGCTAGTTTCTGGGCGGGTTGGATCTATTCGATTTTTTCACCATGTCTCCTTTTGATGCCGCAGATTTACACCGAGGTTGGCAGCCTGTTCGTGCCGCGGCGCTTCCAGGTCTTAGCGGTTTATGGAGAAGGTCCGCACATCACCGCGCTGGCACTTTTGCCCGCAGCGTTGTTGTGCCTCGATATGGCTTTGTCAAAACGAACGCCACTCTGGTACGTGATGGCAGCCTTGAGCATGGCTGCGGTGGCTCTCACGAACTGGCTGGGCGCGTTCTCGCTCGCAATCGCGGTATTTGCTTATTTGGTTGCACAAAGTGACACATTGGGCGCCTGGAAAACGTGGCTGACGACGCTCGGCCTGGGCGCGCTGGCTTACGCCCTGGCATGTTCGTGGATTCCTCCGTCCACCATTAAAGACATCCGCAATAACGCGCAATCGGTGGGCGGTAACTATCAGCACGCTTACGTGACTTTGCCGATGTTTGTTGCCATTGGAATTCTGAGCGCGGCGCTGCTCAAATATGTCATGCACCGCTTGAAGGCATCCGTGGCGCTGCAATTCTCCATACTGTTCGCTTTGTTGATCGGCGCGGTTCCACTGGCCGCTACGTGGTTCAACATCACAATTGTGCCGCAACCGGAGCGCTACCACCTGGAAATGGACCTTGCGATTTGCCTCGCGTCGGCGTTCGCGTTCCAGGCCATTGCCGCGAGGACAAGCCCTCGCCTAAACGTGCCTCTCGCGGTGGCGCTGGTGGCTTTATCGCTCTTCCCTGCCCGTCTGGATCGGCGATTCGCGAGGCGTATCATCAAACCAATTGATATTGCTGAAACCATCGAATACCAAACGGCCAAATGGTTTGAGACTCACATTCAAGGCGGGCGAGTGCTGGCGCCGGGCACAATTTCCTTCTGGCTGAACGCGTTCACCGATACACCGCAGCTCGACGGAGGGTTCGATCAAGGCATTGTGAACCGAACCCACAATTTGGTTACTTACCAGATTCTTACCGCGGATGGAGCGGGCGACCGTGCTGCCGAGATCGCCACCCTTTGGCTTCGCGCCTACGGAGTGCAAGCGATCGCCGTAGGCGGCGCCAATAGCCGGGAAATGTACAAGCCATTTCAACACCCGGACGTTTTCGCCAGTGCTTTTCCGCAAGCAACGCACGACGGCGACGATGCAGTTTATTGGGTGCCAGCAAGGAGTGCATCTTTGGCATTCGTGATGGCCCGCGAGAGTGTGGTTCGCAACCAGCCAATCCATGGTCGTGACACCGCTGAAGCGCAGGTCTACGTGCAATCTCTGAATACTCCGGCGACTTTTCGCTGGACCAGCCGGCATTCCGCCCAGATCCAAGCGACGGCTCGGCCCGAACATGTGGTCTCCGTTCAGATTACGTATCACCCGGGCTGGCACGCCACGGCCAATGGGAAATCCTGCCGCGTGTTTGGCGACGGATTGGGACAAATCGTAATCGAACCGCACTGCGACGGAGCATGTCAGTTGGAACTCACCTACGATGGTGGTTTGGAAATGCGTGTCGCCAAAATTATGAGCGGCGCGAGCTGCTTGGGATGCCTTGGATGGATACTGCTTGGCATGCGTGGACGCAAATGAGTACATTTCGCCGCACGCTGATTGACAGTGGAATCGTCTTTCTCTTCACCTGCCTGCTGATCGCTCCGCTGTTCAAGATGGAATACAGCGATCATTGGGGATCTATCGAGAGCACGTTCATCGCGGATGCCCGCATGCTGCGCGAGCATCTTCTGCATCCCGCGTGGCAACCACTTTGGTATTGCGGCACGCGCTTCGATTACATCTATCCTCCGGCGTTGCGCTATGGCACCGCACTGCTTTCACTGCTCGCGGGCATCTCGACAGCGCGTGCGTATCATCTGTACACCGCGTTCTTCTATGCTCTGGGAATTTCCGGCGTTTATTTGCTGGTGTACGCCGGCAGCCGATCGCGCGCGCAAGCGTGGCTCGCATCAGTTGCCACGGCGCTCTTGTCGCCTGCGCTTATGCTCATGGAGAATTTTCGAATCGACAGCCCGTACTGGGTGCCGCAGCGGTTGCATGTGTTGGCGGTCTACGGCGAAGGGCCGCACATTTCCTCTTTGTCGCTTCTAGGATTCGCGCTGGCATCGTCTTTCTTCGCGCTTCGACAATGGACACCGCGCGCGTTTGCGGTATCCGGTGTTTTCTGCGCATCCGTAGTCGCCACCAACTTCTACGGCGCCACTGCGCTGGCACTCTTCTTCCCGATTCTCACCTGGGCTACCTGGCTCGAAGTGCGGCGGCATTCGGTGTGGCTGCGCGCCGCTGGAATCGCAGCCATGGCGTACGGCCTGTGCGCCTTTTGGCTAACGCCATCCTACATGCGCATTACGGCGTTCGACATGCGCTGGGTGGCTGAGCCTTCGAAGTCCTCTTCCGTTGCGATTGCCGTCGGCTGCGTTCTGATTTTTTGCATTGTGACTTTCGTGATCGCGAAAAGCCGCGGGATAAAAGCCTGGCCGGTATTTCTGGCAGGGGCGGCCAGCTTCACGTCAGTTTATGTTCTGGGGTTTCATTTCTTGGGGCTTCGCGTGACGGGAGACGCATACCGCTTGGCGCCCGAGATGGACATGGCCTTGATCCTGCTCTTTGCATGCTGCGCCGTGACCTGGTGGAAACGGCTTCCTGCGCGTGTTTTGATTGTCATTCTTCTGTGCGCCGCGTGTTACCCCGCCGCGCAATACGTCACGCACAGACGATCCCAGATTGCGCGGGCGCACTCAATCCAGACACGTCCGGAATTTCAAGTCGCGAAATGGATGGCTGATAATCTTCCTCAGGCTCGGGCTCTGCCCACTGGTTCCATCCGCTATTGGTACAACGCCTGGTACGACAATGACCAAGCCTACGGCGGCTCCAATCAGGGCCTGCTCAACCAGTTGTTACCCGCGGCATATTGGCAAATCACGCAAGGCGAACGCGCCGACATCGCCATCGCATGGCTCCAAGCGCTAGGCGTGGATGCCGTCATTGTTCCCGACAAGCGATCTGAAGAAATCTATCACGACTATTCGCATCCGGAAAAGTTTCAAGGGGCGCTGCCGGAGGTTTACGACGATCACAAAGGCGTGATCATCTACCGTGTACCGCGCCGGTATCCGGGGATCGCGCGAGTAGTGGATCGAGCCGCGCTGTCGGCAATT